>JAFTCU010000337.1 GCA_017454585.1 Thermoguttaceae bacterium
AAAAGCTTCTGACAGAAAACGATTTGCCTCTTTGCAGTCTGGAAACCACTACCCCTTTGTGCGATTTCGACGTGGTGGGGTTTTCACTCCAGCACGAGTTGGCGTACTCGAACGTGCTGACGATTCTGAACCTCGGGCGGATCCCGATCCTTCGCCGGGAGCGCGCGGAAAAGGCCCCTTTGGTGATCGCGGGTGGGCCGTGCGTCCAGAATCCCGAGCCGATCAGCGATTTCATCGACGCGTTCGTCATGGGGGACGGCGAGGAAGCGGACCTTGCGCTTTCCAAAGCATGGCTTGAATTTCAGTCCGTGCCGGGCGCGACTCGCCGCGAGAATTTGCGCAGGCTTGCGAAGAAATTCCCGTGGGTTTACGTTCCGGACTGCTACAAAACCCGGGTCGAAAACGGTCTGGAAATCCCGTTCCCCGAGTCGGACGAAATTCCGGCCGTGATCCAGCAGGCGCGGGTGGAGAAACTCGACGCGATCCCGTTGCCGGAAAAGCCGATCGTTCCGAATGTGGAGGCTGTTCAGGACCGCGTCTCGCTGGAAATCATGCGCGGCTGCCCGTGGCGGTGCCGGTTTTGCCAGAGCAATCCCATCCGGCGGCCGGTGCGGTCGCGTCGTCCCGAGTCGGTTTTGAACGCGGCGCGGGCGGCGATCGAGAACACGGGGCCCTGCGAGATTTCCCTCCTTTCTCTTTCGACGAGCGATTACCCGTGGTTCAAGCAACTCTCCACGGAGCTTCGGACGGAAATGGACCCGAAGAACGTGGTGATTTCCGTGCCAAGCCTCCGAGTGAATGAGCATTTGGCCGAGGTCGGCGAGCAGCTTTCCACCGAGCGGCACAGCGGTTTAACCATCGCCCCCGAAGCGGCCCGGACCGATATGCGGCGGGTCATCGGGAAGCGCGTCACGGACGAAGACCTTCTGGCCGGCTGCAGGATCGCGTTCCAAAACGGTTTTCAGCGCGTGAAACTTTACTTTATGATCGGTCTTCCGGGCGAGAGGGCCGAGGACGTGGACGGGATGATCGAGCTGGCGAAGACCATCGGCGAGCTGGGGAAAGAGGTTTCCGGCCGTTACCCCACGGTGGTCGTGAGCGTTTCCAATCTGGTCCCGAAGCCGCAGACGCCGCTTCAGTGGTTTCCCATGGCCACGCGGGAATATTTGGCTCAGGCCCAGCGTTTTTTGCGCTGCCGCAAGCTCCCGGGCTGGATATCACTCAAGTACCACGAGCTGGACGGGAGTCTTCTGGAGGGCGTTTTCTGCCGCGGAGACCGGCGGTTGGGAAAACTGATCCTCCGGGCGTGGAAGAACGGCGCGAGATTTGACTCGTGGGCCGACCAATTCGACCCCAAACGTTGGTGGGACGCGCTGGAAGAGGAAGGGCTGGACCTGAATCTTTACCTGCACACGCCGCGCACGTCGGAAATGCGCCTCCCGTGGAGCCACATTCAGATCTTCCAGGGGGTCGAGTACCTGAAAAAAGAGTTTGCTCTCGCTCAGGAGGACGTGAAGAACCTGGAGCCGAGCCAGAAAACCATGGACGTGCCGGACGACTGGCGCCCCGCTGGCAAGCGTCCGAAACGAAAGTGATCGTGACGCGCGATTTGATCCGATTTACCCCCTTTTTTCTTTGATCGATTATGAAACGTTTCCTTGCTTTTTGTTTTTGTGCTTTCATCGCTCTTGGAGCCTACGCGGATTCTGCTCGTCAGATGAAGATCGAAAACCGCTTCCTGATCCTCCCGATTTGCAATTCGGCCCAGAAGCAGACGGTCGAGATCACGGACGAAGACGGCGTCCGGCTTCATCTGTTCGAGGTGACTTTGGCCAATGCGCCGGAGCAGGCGAACTGGTGGTCCTTCCTCGACGTTCAGGAATACACGGGCAAAACCCTGACTCTGAAAACGACCGGAGCGGGTAGTACGGCCGAATCCCTCGCGCTGGTTCAGAATCTCGCCGAGGTTCCACGCCGTGAGCCGCTTTACGCCGAACGTCTTCGCCCCCAGCTTCGTTTCTCCCAGATCCAGGGCTGGAATAACGACCCGAACGGGATGGTTTACTGGAACGGCGAGTTCCATTTCTGCTGGCAGTCCAACCCTGTGGGGCTTCCGTGGGCGAACATGTACTGGGGCCACGCGGTTTCCAAAGACCTCGTTCACTGGGAGGAGCTTCCGCTCGCGTTGCGCCCGTTTGGGCATGATCTTCCCAAAGAGAAAAAAGTCCCGTCCATGGCCGTGGGGCATTGCTTTTCCGGCTGCGCGGTGCCGGCGTGGGATTCAGGAAACGGAGACCTTTTGGCCTTTTTCACGGATACACTGGTCGGTGAGGCGCTCGCCGTCAGTCACGATTCGGGAAGAACATGGAATTACGAGGGCGTTCTGGTTCGTCATCGCGGCCGCGACCCGCAGTTGAACTGGTTCCCGGAAACGAAAACGTGGCTCATGAGCGTTTACGATGAGCGCGACTCGGAGCGCCTGATCGCGTTTTACCAGAGCAAAGACCGCAAAAACTGGGAACGGACCGGCGAGATCCCGAACTTTTACGAGTGCCCGAACCTGAACAGGCTGGCGGTGGACGGTGACCCGGCCAACACGCGGTGGGTCCTCTGGGCGGCCGACGGTCAGTACGTCGTGGGGGACTTTGACGGCAAAACCTTCCTCCCGGAGCATGAGGGAAAATTCCGGGTCCATTACGGCCAGTTTTACGCGTCGCAGTGCTTCTCGAACACGCCCGGCCGCCTGATCCAGATCGGATGGGCGCGTATCCCGATGGACGAAAATACGCCGTTCAACCAGGGGTTTACGCTTCCAATCGAGCTGACGCTCCGCACGACGCCAGCCGGGATCCGTCTTTTCGCGGAGCCGGTTAAGGAACTCGAGGTTTTGCGCCAGGATTCAAAGGAAACGAGCGCCGAAGGGCCCATGACCAAGATCGATCTGGCCGGTTTCGGCGACGGTCAGCTTTACGAGGTGGAAGTGACTCTCGACGTGGTGCAGGACGCAGCGTTCATCTTTGGGAAAAACCAGGTCGTCTGGAACGCTTCCGAGCGTAAACTGGATGAAATGTCGCTGGAGCCAGAGGATGGCAAAATCACGTTCCGGGTTTTCATCGACCGTCCTATGTACGAGATCAGCGCCCAGTGTGGCGCGGCCTACAAAACGGAGAGGCGACAGGACGCCGGCGAGAAATTCCAGTCTTTTGAGTTCCAGGGAAATGGAACTGTAAAGATTTGGTGCCTGAAAGGAATCCACTAATTCCGGTCCCCCCCTTGCGCAAATCTGAAAAATCGATAAAATTAAGACGATTTGTTTTTGTACACGCTTTAAAAGAAAGTGGTTTTATGGCGGATATTTACAGCAAAAGGCGTGAGAAACTTCGCAGACTGATGAAGAAGCAGGGCGTGGATGTTCTGCTGGTCACGAATTTTACGAATGTTACGTGGCTTACGGGGTTCACCGGTGATGATAGTTACGTCCTTGTTTCCTCTGAAGACGAGTGTATTCTGAGTGATTCCCGCTATACGATTCAAATTGGCGAGGAGTGTCCGGGGCTGCGACTCCTTCTGAGAGGAGGGAAAACAGGGTTTGCGCCGTTAATTCACGACGAATTGGAAAAAATCTCAAGTTCACCACGTCTGGCGGTCGAAAGTAATTCTGTTACACTGGATACTGCGGAACGTTTTAAATCGGCTCTGGGAGTCGAACTGATCCCGGTGAGTGGATTGGTCGAAACCCTGCGTCAGGTCAAGGATCGTGAGGAAATTCAGACGATTCGAGATTCAGCGAGAATTGCCCGAAACGCTTTTCATGCGATTCGTGCTTTACTTACGCCGGACTGGACCGAGAAGCAGATCGCTGACGAACTGGAATTTGCGATGTGTCGATTGGGAGCGCGGGATGCGTCTTTCCCAACCATCGCGGCCGTTGGGCCTCGGGCCGCTTTGCCGCACTGCGTTCCGGGAGAGCACCGGGTTTCGGAGGCTGGCTCACTGCTGATCGACTGGGGAGCGAAGTTCAAGGGCTACGCGAGTGACCTGACCCGCGTGTTGATCACCGGTCGGGTTTCGGCGGAGTACCGTAAAGTTTACCAAATCGTTTTGGACGCGCAGCGCAAAGCGATCGAGGCGATTCAGCCCGGGAAGAAATGTTCGGAGATTGACCACGTGGCTCGAAACTACTTTGCTCAGGCTGGTTATGGGGATTGTTTTGGGCACGGGCTGGGCCATGGTATTGGTTTGTACATTCATGAGGGTCCGAGTTTCAGTCCTGGATGTGATATAATACTCAAGCCGGGCATGGTCATTACCGTTGAACCGGGCATTTACGTTAAAAACTGGGGTGGTGTCCGGATCGAGGACGATGTGCTTGTGACCCGAGACGGTTTCGAGGTCCTCAGTGACGTTGAAAAAGAGTTTGATGAAATGAAAGTTTTTGGTTAGTCAGGAATCGTCTGACCATTTAAAACATACACAATCAAAAGGAAAAAATATGAAACCCGTTCAGCAAACGAAGGAAGCGCCATCAGGCGACGTTTTTGATACGCAGAAAGTGCGCCGTTACGCGCAAATTATGAAGGAATTCGGCCTTTGCGAGCTGAATCTTCAGGATGGTGAGACGCATATCTCGCTGAAAAGCGCGGTGGCCTGTGCCCCTACCGTTGCGCCGGTTCCGGTTCAGGCGATTCCAGCGGCAGTATCCCCGGTCGTTCCTGCTGCGGCCCCTGCTGCTCCAGTGGAAGTTTCACCTGCCGCTGAAAATCAGAACGTAAAGACGATCGATTCTCCAATTGTGGGAACGTTCTATTCAAAACCCAATCCTAATTCCCCTGCATTTGTGAACGTCGGTGATATGGTTCAGGAAGGTAAAACGGTTTGTATCATCGAAGCGATGAAAGTCATGAATCAGCTTCCGGCTCCAATTTCGGGCAAGCTCCTTGAGGTTCTCGTGAAAGACGGCGACGCAGTTGATGTCGGCAAGCCACTTTTTAGGGTGGAAGTGAAGTAGTCAGTCTTTCAGCGTCAGTGGTTTCAGCCAGTCAACCGGGGCATATAAGGCAGAAAGTTCCATTTATGTTTCAACGTATTTTAGTAGCTAACCGCGGCGAAATTGCGCTGCGTATTTTTCGTGCCTGCCGCGAGATGGGGATTGAGTCGGTCGCAGTCTTTAGTGAAGCGGACCGTGACGCGGCCTACCTGAAACTGGCAGACCAGAAAATCTGCATTGGCGCTCCGAGAGTCGGGGACAGTTATCTCAGAATCGATCGGTTGATTAGTGCTGCGGAGGTCAGCGGAGCGGAAGCGATCCATCCTGGCTATGGGCTTCTAGCCGAAAACGCTCATTTTGCCGAAGTTGTGCGTACCTGCGGGTTCGAGTTCATTGGTCCAACGCACGAGGCTATGGCGATGTTGGGCGACAAAAACACGGCAAGGGGCTTGGCGAAAAAAGCGGGGATCCCGACGGTCCCGGGAAGTAATGGGATCGTGAATAAGGTGTCCGAGGCTATTGAGATCGCTCATGAATTCAAATATCCTGTTCTGGTGAAGGCCACGGCGGGCGGCGGCGGTCGCGGGATGCGTCTGGCCTGGTCAGACGAGCAGCTTGCCACGGCGTTCGTTGAGGCCCAGCAGGAAGCCAAGGCCGCTTTCGGGAACGGCGACTGCTACGTTGAAAAATATATCGAAAACCCGCGTCACGTTGAGGTTCAGCTCATCGGCGATAATTTCGGGAACGTGTGCCATTTGTATGAGCGTGACTGCACCATGCAGCGTCGCCATCAGAAACTTATTGAGGAAAGCCCCTCCCCGCATATCAGCGCGAAGACCCGCGAGAAAATGTGCGCTGCGGCTGTGAAGCTTGTCAGCTCGGTAGGCTACACCAATGCCGGGACGATCGAATTCGTAGTAGATCAGGAAGAAAACTTCTACTTCATCGAGCTGAATGCCCGAATTCAGGTCGAGCACCCTGTTTCTGAAATGCTTACGGGTGTGGATTTGATCAAGGCCCAGATTGTTGTGGCCGCGAACGAGAAACTTCCGTTCCGTCAGTCAGATATTAAGGCGAATGGTCACACGATCGAGTGTCGTATCAACGCGGAAGATCCGAATTTCAACTTCGCACCGTGCCCGGGGAAAATCACTTCTCTGTTCATCCCCGGCGGCTATGGTGTCCGGTTCGACTCGCACGTTCACGCGGGTTACACGGTTTCACCGTACTATGACTCCATGATCGGGAAGCTGATCGTTTGGGGAAGTGACCGCGAGGAAGCCCGTCTGCGTATGATCCGCGCTCTCACAGAGTTCCACATCGAGGGGATCAAAACATCTGTTTCGCGCCAGCTTGAGATCTTGCGCCACCCGGTTTTCATCAACGCGCAGGGTTACACGAGTTTTATCGAGAAAGAGTGGAAATGATTCGAGGGGAGTAAATCGAAGCGGCTCCCTCGTTTCATTTTTTAAGATTGAAAAGACTTTACACGGAGTGCCGCGCTTCGTATTCGTCTTTTGGAAGAAACTCGCCTTTATCCAGGTCGAACACACTGATGCCGGCGCAAGCTGGGCATATCCAGTACTTTTCCGGTTTGAGCGCTTCATCGACAGGATGGCCGCATTGGGTACAGGCGAGTTGCGGCTTCATCCGCTGAAACCGTTTCATTTTCCACGCATTGCGCTGTTTCTCTTTTGCCTTGTTTTTCTTGTTGAACGCTTTCACGTCCTCTTGAGTGAACGGATTCCTGACCCGTTTGGCTTCTTTCTCGCTGAGCAGCTTTCCGCGATAAAAAAAGAACGGTTTGTGGCACACGTCACAGAAGCGCCGCCGCGTGTACGTAATGTGGACCGGTTCCCCGCAGTTTGGGCAGAAAAGTTCGACGTCACCCTCGGCGATTTCATCCACACGTGCCCCGATTCGGCCGGAAATTGACGTTTTTGTGTCTTTCGCGCTGGGTTTAATGCCGAGAAAATCCGAGTACGCGGCCTGGCGAACAGTGGGTAGAGACTTTGGAGGAAATTTCGATTCCATAATTAAAAAGGAGGACCTTTCTGACCGGCTCGGCTCAGTCTGGTCCTGAATCTTACAATATGCCGCGTTTCTGCAAATCAAGCCGTGCCTGTTTTGCGTCAGTGAAGAGGATCCCGTCGATCCCAAGGTCGCATGCCGCCTGAACGTTTTCCGTTCGGTCGTCGAAGAAAACGATTTCGTTCAGCCTAACTCCGGCACGCTGGGCCGCCCGCTCGTAAATTTCCGGGTACGGCTTTCGCGCCTTCAGAAGCACACTGGCCAGCGGAAGGTCGAAAAGCCCGAAAACCTCCGGGTAATTCTCCAGGCAAAAATCCCAATGTACTTGGCAAATATTCGAAAGCACGCCGAGGCGAAAACCCGCAGCCTTCAGGTCCTTCACCAGTTCCAGAGAGTCCGGCCAAACCGTGAAAATGTCGCGGTGGGCCTTTTCAAATGCCTCGCGGGAAATCGTCATCCCGAAGTTTTCGCGGACCCACTGGTACAAATCCTCGGAACTGATCTGGTCGGTTTCGATCGCCTCGCAGACTGGCGTCTTTTCGGCAAGCGTCGCGTTCATGATGGCCACTCCATCCAGGCCGGTCAGGGCGTTCAGACGGCGCGCGGCC
>JAFTCU010000338.1 GCA_017454585.1 Thermoguttaceae bacterium
GAAAGGAGTGATCGCTCGCGCCCTTTCAAACTGTTCAGGATTTGCAGCTCGCGCTCGGGTACGTTCACGTTCTGGTTTTGTTCCCGCTTGAATTTGATGACCAGGCGCGCAACTTCGAGGCGTTTTTGAAGGGTTTGAAGGATCGTATTGTCAAGCCGATCGATCTCGCGGCGAAGGGACGGAAGATTCAGTTCCATTTTTTATCCTCTTTTCATCTCCTGAAAAATTCCAACAAAAAAAGCCACCGGTTTTGCGCCGACGGCTGGAATCTTTCAGATCTCGAAGGAACCGCGGCGGTCGAAACGCCGGGTCCGAAATTGCGTAACAGCTCGAACTTCAGCGTTTATTGCCAAAGCAATAAAACACGAAGCTAAAGTAAAAGCCGAAAATGTTCGCAATCTGATTCAACATAATGCGACCATTATACCCACTCGGGGGTTTTTGTCAAGGGGGGGCAATTAAGTTAGGAGTGAGGAGTTAGGAGTTGATTGCTTTCGGCAAAAAGCGTAAAAGGTCCGAGGCGATGAGCGAGCACTCGCCCACTTCCGCCGCGGCGAGGTCACCAGCCCGGCCGTGCAGGTGGACCGCCAGGCGCACCGCGTCGAGGAGAGTCACGGGCTGCCGCAGGAACTGAGCCAAAAACGCGGCGGTGATGCCGGTCAAAATGTCACCGCTCCCCCCCGTCGCCATTCCCGGATTTCCGGACTCGTTCAGGAAGGATTGCGTACCGTCCGTGATCTGCGAGTTAGCCCCTTTCAGGACCACGACGCAGTCATTCATCTTTGCAAAAGTCCGCGAGTTTTTCCGCTGCGCCGGCACATCATACGCCGGAGAATTGGGCATTAATCGGAAAAATTCCCCCGGGTGAGGCGTCACGACCCTCAGCGCGGCGTGGGGCGGAAGCTGGCCGCCCTTTCGGGAGGAAATTTCCGCCAGGGCGTTGAGCGCGTCCGCATCGAAAACCGCCGGGATCGGAAGATTCTCCCAAAGCTCCGGAACGAGCTGGTCCAACTCCGCCGACCGCCCCAGACCGGGACCGATTGCCGCAACGGTGGCGTTCTGCGCAAGAGCAAGAAGCAGTGGAAACGCCTCGTGTGAAATCCGCGCTTCGGGCGTTTCGGGAAGCGGAACAGTCGTGTACTCCAGCCCCAAACCCGCCACCGTGGGGAGGATCGACCCGGGGACCGCCAGACGCACGAGTCCCGCGCCGCTTCGCAGAGCCGCCAGACCGCAAAGGGCCGGGGCACCGGTCATTCCGAGCGAGCCGCCGACGACCAGGACGGTCCCGAACGTTCCCTTGTGACCGTCGCGGGGCCGGGCCGTCAGGATCTCACGCAACGTTTCAAGGGACCTCGTGCTCATTTCTTTTCCTCATTGAAACCGAAGATTTCGACCTTTTCGATCCATTCCGTCTCGCCCGAAAGCACGACTTCCTGAGCTGATTGGCCTTTTTGCACCGCGAACGTCCCCGTATTTCCGGGCGGGATCGAGCCGGTTTCGCGGAAACCGCCGAATTGGACCTCGAAACGCTGGTCCGACGGCGCATCCGATTTCATGCGGATCTTCATCTGGTCGAGCAGTTTCGGCTGGTCGAACGTGAAGGTCAGGACCTTTCCTTCCTGCTTCTTTTCTGCGGTCGGCGCCTGATCCGCGTACGGATTCTGGTTTTCCACCACGCACTCCTCCGGAGCGTTTTTCGCCCACGCGGCGTAGTTCTGCGCGTCACGAGCGTTCGTCACTTCCCGTTTCACGGTGAAGTATTCGTTCAGTTCGTGCTCGTTTTCTTTCCAGTTCGCGAACTCGGTGTACTCGCCGCAGAACGGGACGAGCAGGTCGATCCAGGCGGCGATCAGGTCCTTTTCCTTCTGCGTGAGCTTCACCCCGTTGTGCGGCGTTGGCTCGTTGAACATCGTACAGAGCGAGCTGGAAAACGCCCCGGCCGTGTACGGTCTGAGCATTTGCGGCGATTCCTGAATATTGATCCAGTTCACGACGTGGGTCTTGCGCCCAGCCGCCCGCTGCTCGAACGGAGCGCCGACGAGATTCATGTACGACTCGGACCAGAAGCGCCCGGCCTCATCGTCCTTGAATTTTGTATTCTTCAGGCTGAACGGCTTAAAGTCCAACTGGGTGGTTTGCGCTTCGCCGACTTTAGAGGGGTCTTTTATGGAGTAGATCGCGAACGAAAGCCCCTGGCCGCCGCCGGTCTGGACGCAGTGCGCCGCGATGACGTTCCGGCCCGCGTGGAACGGGTTTTTGAGGAGGGCCCGACCTTCATGCTTCACGTTGAAGCCGCTTTCGTGGAAGATCTGCGTTCCGTTCACGTAGATCTGAACGTCCTCGTCGTGGAAAATATTCATGTAAAGCGGTTTGGCCTCGAAATTTTCCGGAAGTTCCAGCTCGGTCGTGAGCCAAATCTCCGGCGTATTCCATGAAGATTTCGCTCCCGGAGCATGCTGGAAACCGCCGCGGCCTTTTTCCGAGTTGGGGAGCGGGTACTGCGTCACCCAGCTTTTGGCGTTTTCCGGGTCGGCCATTTTTTCCTTCTCGGTCACGAAACTCCACTCGCAGTCCTGCGGGAGCAGAAGGTCCAGTTTGGATTCGTCGATTTTCTGTTCTTTACGCTTCTCTGCCATGAACATCGGCGGGCGGCGCTCCGAATTATCGTGGCACCGGACGCAGTTCCGGTCAAGGATAGGCTGGATCTCTTTCTCAAACGAAAACCAACGGGCCGGGCCGTGGAACGGCTGGAGCTCCTGCGGGCCCGCCTTCATCGCCAGCGACGAGGATCCGCGGGCCGCGATCGAGTTTTTGTCCTCGTGGCACCCGACGCAGGAAAACGTTTCGCCGGGCTGGAGCGTGCTCCATGAGCGCATCGTTTGAATGACGTGCCCGTCCTGGTTGATGATCTGGAAATAAACGGGCGTTTTGGCCGGGACGCGGAAACAGGCGGAGCCGTCCTCGTAGATTTTCGCCTCGCCGAGGATCCGCTTCGGGTCCCACGCGCCGCCGCCGATGGAGGGCGGGGTCGAGGACATCGCGCCGCCGGCCGGGCCGGAGTTCCCGTTCGAACCGATCCAGACGGTGCGGAAGCCGATCTCCACGACGCGCAGCGAGCGGACGTCTTTCCGGTCCACCCCTTCAAGGCCCGGACCGTAGAAAACGTCCTGGAGGTAATAAACTCCGGTTTCCTGCGAGGGGTCCACCATCGACGGGCGCTCCGTCGCGATCGGGGCGGTGCCCGGTTTACCGTCTTTCTTCAGGTAAAACGGCTGGGTGCAGGAACGCTCGTCGTTTTTGTAGTCCACGGCAAGCAGTTCCCGGCGGCCGTCCAGATCCATGAAGTAGATTCCGAAAGGCGCGCCGTCGTGCATGAACTTCGGGCGGTCGTGGATCCACTCCTGCGGGTTCGCGTTCGGCCGGTAGGAAACGAGGAATTCCGTCTCTGTGACCGGCATCGGGTAGCAGAACTGCTCGCCGCTTTGCCCGTAAGCGTCCACGTGGACCGGCTCCGTCTCACGGAATGGGGCGGCCAGCGTCGCGCCGTCCGCCTCCTCCCGGCCCTGATTCGGGTCCAGAACGCCGAGTTTCCCGCGCTGGCGTGTGTGGTGGCCGCTGAAAATGCACAGGATCTTCCCGTTCGTATTCGGAATGGGACGGGAGTGCAAAATCGTGGTCGGGAACCAACTGTTATTTCCGTAAAGGGCGGTCTGGGCAGTCCCATCCGGATTCATCTGGAAAAGGCCCTGGGGGAAGATCTGTCCGCGGTCGTTATATTCCCAGCGCGTGTAGATCACCCGCCCGTCGTTCATCAGGACCGGGTAATTATCGTGCACCTGGTCGAAACTCACGCGCCTCAGAAAACGCCCTTCCGAGTCCATCCGGTAGAGGTTGGAAACCTCCGTCGTGAAGCAGTCCACCGCCTGCACGCACCGCGTCGAGTTGAACATGATGTCGCCGCTCGGCAGGACGCACGGCTCATAATCGGCCCAGCCCAGCCCAAAGGTGAGCTGCGTCAACTCGCCCGTTTCGAGGTTCATCCGCCAGAGGTGAAAATCGTCTAGGAAATCCGAGCGTTTCCAGGCGAAAACGACGTTTTTCCCGTCCCGCGTCAGGTCGGGGTCGCGGATCATCCCCGCCGGGTCGTCGATCAAAACCCGTACCGTGCACACTCCCGCGTCGTTGAGCTGAAGCTCACAAAGCTGCGAGCCGGCCCAGAAATGGCGCTCCGCCCGCGCGTCCGAGAGGGCCTCCGTGTAAGCGTAGTGGGAACCGCCCAGATTGTGGTGCTTCGTGAAGAAGATCCGGCTCGTATTCGCTTTGAGCGACGCCAGCCGCAGCGCACGGCGCACTTCCGCAGCCTTTTTGTAGAGCTCGAGCAGACGCGCGTCTCCGGTCGATGCGCCCTCCATCGTTTTCAGCTCGTTCCGGAGCTCCGCGAGTTGCTTTTTCGTCTCCTCGCTCGGGTTCATGCTTTGAATTTCGTCCAAAACCTTTTGAACGGTCGGAGCGGAAAGGCGTGAGATGAGTGAATCCAGAATCGTCTGTCCTTCCGCCGGACGCTCAACGGGAAGCTGCCCCTGGGCCGGGTCAAACGCGAGGTCCTGAAGGAGCCAGTCGATCACCAGATCGTCGTATGTTGACGCCTCGTGCGTCAGATTTTCCGGGGTGAGCCAGAAACGGCCGAAAGCGGAAGAAAGGAAAAGGAAGCAAAACGCGAAAGTGAAAAAGGTGGGCTTCATAATCGGTCGGGTGGAAAGGGGAAAGGGTGAACAGAAAAAATGAAATCTCACGGGTCGATTATACAATAAACCTCCATAAAATTCAACCCCCCGAAGGAAATTTTTTAAAAATTTTAAAATTTTTTGAAAAATTACTTGCGAAAAATGCAAACCAGCGTATAATTGAATATGTTAAAGTGTAAACTTCAGAAAAGAGGTGGAAAATTTACGGGGACGACGCTTCCAGCGTCGTCAGATTCGGAGGGCCGGCGTCCCGCCGGTCAAGTTAATGAATTGCAACTTCCCTGCTTATTAACTTCCCCCGCCTCACGTTTGCGTTTGACGACGCTGGAAGCGTCGTCCCCGTATGAAATTGGGATTTCAAACGCTCTTTCTAAAGTTTAACCCCTTTTTATTCCTTCCTGAGTTTTTCAGGAATTCATCATTTAAGATTTTATGTGCAAATCAATGAAACGTTTTCACTCATTGCTGACGTACTTTTTCCTCCTTGCGGGAGCGGCGCTTCCGTGCGCTTCCGTCTCCGCGGCGACCAGTCCGGTCGATGGTGGAACATACACCCAGGAAAATCCTTATGCGGTCACGGCCAACACCTCGGATGATTTCGCCTTCACAAACGGCGGCTGGCTTTCGGCTTCAACCGCGATCGCCATCAACGGCACGCTTTCCGGCGAAGGCAATGTGATTCTTAATCCTTCGAGTGGCCGCCCCCAGATCCAATTTAACAGAAGTATGAGCGGTTTCTCCGGCACGGTCACCACTACCAACCAGGCCTGGTTTTCCATTCGGGAATCCAACTACGGCAGCGAGAACGCCGATTTTGTCATTAATTCAACTGGTACGGGGGACCAGGTGACCGGTATTCTTTTGGACGGCCTTAACACGACCGCGGAAAACCCGCTCAAGCTCGGCTCCCTCGCCGGGAATGGCTGGGTTCGCCCGATGGGAAATCAGGGGAAAGATTTCTACGTCGAGATCGGCGGCAACAACAAAGACGCCCTCTTCACCGGCCAGATCCGTTTCCATAACGGCGACGGCGTTTACGTCACCAAAGTCGGGACCGGCACGTGGGAGCTCGAAGGAAGTGACAAATCTTTCGCCAAGCCCGTAACCGTCCGTGAAGGAACGCTTTCGGTTGGCAGCGGCGGCGGCACCGGTAAACTCGATCCTTCCACGGTACTCTACGTAGAGGAAAACGGAACGCTGCTCTACAACCGGCAGTGGGCCAGCGCCGATTATGTTGAACGTGCTGAAAAAATCACCCTTCAGGGCGGAACGCTTGCCGTCCAGGGCGGACAGAAATGGTCGTTCCCCAATTTGACCGTTGAGGACGGAGGAACGTACCGTACCGCGACGGAAGGAGTCATTAAAAACCTCGTTCTGACGACTACGGCCGCGAATGAGGGCGATACCCGCTTCACCATTGACGGTTCCAAAGCGCCCGTGCATTTGACCGGCTCTCTGACAGGAAATCTGCCCGAGTCAATGACCGGCTCGAATCAGGAGATCTACTTCACGTCTGTCCGCGGAAAATTCCTGTACCTGAAATGTGACGACGTGAGCGGATTCTCCGGCACGATCACGGCCGGCCCCTCCACCGACAGTACCCTCGGAACGTGGATTTCGCTTAATGGCGCGACGACCGATTACTCCACGGTCACACTGAATCCCAATCCCGGAACGATCAAAGAGGGCGCGGACGTGGGCAAATCCATCGACGCGGGCATGCTCCTTGAGTTTGATCCAACGGGCAAAACCCTGCAAGTCGGCGCGATCTCCGGCGATGGTATTTTCCGTTCAAACGGACAGGCCGGAAAAACATTCACGATCCAGACCGGCGCGAAAAACATCGACACCACTTTCTCTGGCAGTTTCTCCCGCTACGAAAATTCCAACTACGCCATCGAGAAAGTCGGAACCGGTACGTGGACCATCACTTCGGACTACGAGAAATACTACGCCTCCTCTCCCATTGGAAACAGCTACAAGAATAACTACACCGGTAACACGACCATCACCGAAGGTACGATCCAGATCGGTGACGGCGGCGACGTCGGTCATTTAGGCGCGGGGACCGATCCGGCCCAAATGACGAAAATCATCATCGGCGAGAACGGCACGTTGGCCATCAACCGCTCCGGTCAGTTCACATTCTACAATAATATTGAATCCGCCGGCGCGGTCAAGATCATGAGCACCGCAGAAGGCGATTACACGAAACTTGGCGGGACTGTGACCGGGACCCTCAACAAGACCGGCGACGGGACGCTGCTCGTGACCGATAACAAACTCACCGGCGTGACGAAATTCACCGTGACCGAAGGCAAGCTCCAGTTCGGAAACGGCGAGAATTCGAACACCTGCGCCTACACGAGCAATGCGCGCAGTTTCGAACTGAAAGAGGGCGGAACGCTCGCGTTCAACTACGCGATCCAGTCGGGGGATTTGAGCATTAGTGGAAACCTGGCCTCGGAAAATGGAACCATTGAAGTGGATGGCGAACCTGCAGGGCACGTGGCTCTGCGCGGCGCAGTTTCCGGCTCCTTCATCAAAACGGGTACCGGTGCGCTGGCCATGGGAAGCAGCAATGGCGCCAACCTGAAGAAAATCACCCTCAAGGAAGGCATTCTGCGCAACTACGGCGCCGACCGCCTCGGAAACGGCGCAACGGAAATCGTGCTGGACGGCGGGATTTTCTCCCAACAGAACCCCGTGACGCTCGGCAACAAATTCACGGTCGTGTCCGACAGCCGGTTTGAGAATCCGGTGGACGTGGTCCTTACGGGTAACATCGCTGGTGAAACTGGCGTCCTGACCAAAACCGGCGCGGGAACACTCATCAGTTCTGGAGGCATGACGTTCACCGGCGGTTATGTCATTGAGGGCGGCACGATCCAGTGCGGCAATAATGATAATGGGCACATTAATAATTTAGCGTTCGTCACCCTGAAACCGGGTACGGCGTTTGGTTACAAACGCGCTGCAGATCCGTCTGTGGTTCCACCGACCAACGTTTTCACGGTTGACGGCGCTAAACTCTTCAACTCCGGCGCCCGGGCGATCGATTTCAAGGACGTCACGATGAAGGCGGGCGGTATGACGCTTGAAAATACCGGAACCTCGACCCTCACCGCCAACGTAAAATCCACGGAAAACGGTGTGTTGACCTTCAAAGGAACCACCGACGGTGACATCACGGCAAACCTGAACGCCTCGGCGGCCACGCAGAACGTAGGCGGTCTGGCCTCGGCCAATGACGTAAAATCCACGCTGAATTTCACCTCCTCGGATCGTACCAAATTCCTGAATCTGAACGGAGACCTGAGCACGTTCACCGGCGACATCAACGTCACGGGAAACTGCTGGATCGCTTTCAACTCCGGCAATGCGCTTGGAAGCGAGAAGGCGTCGTTCAACCTCGCCATGACGAGTGACTCGGGCATTTTGATCGAACCGATCGATTTGGACAACAAAACGATCGAAATGGGCGACCTGACCGGAACCGGCTGGGTCCGTTCGGGAAATAACGGCAAAAACGTGACGGTGGAAGTTGGAGACCTCGGCAACGACAGCACGTTCTCCGGCGCCGTCCGGAACTGGCAGAACCACGGGATCACGGTCAAGAAAGTCGGCGATGGAAACTGGACCCTCGCCAGTGAAAACCAGGCAAACGGCGTCGTTTACGACATCGACGCGAACGTGATCGTCAGTGAAGGAACTCTGACCCTGAACCGAAAGACGAATCAGGCCTCGGCGAATAATCTGACGGTCGAACCCGACGGGGCGCTGGTCATCGCGGCGGACGGTCAGAAAATCACCGGTTCGCTCCTGATGAAGGGCGGCTCCCTGACCGTCGCGGATGGAAAATCACTTCCGAAAGACGTGACGGTGAGCGCTGCTGACATGAGCACCATAGCCAGCCTGAGCGGAACGGTCGATGGAAACATCACGGTCACGCAAGGCACTATCGCCATTGGGACCGACCCGACACAAACGGCCGAACTGACTGCGAACAAGCTGACGCTCAGCGAGAATTCCGGCATTAATATGAAAGCGGTCGGTGATGCAACGGATCGCCTGACGGTTGCCGAACTGCTCCTGCAGGAAGGGACCGAGATCGTCGTGGATACGGAACAGGCCGAAGGTGAAACGATCACGCTGGATCTGAAACCGGGTTCCATCAAACTCAGCGAGAGCACGATCAATCTTGCCGACCTGGCTCCGATGATCGACGCGGGTGATTATTCGGTGATTTATAATGATAGCCTGGGAATGATCCAGCTCGTCATGGGTTCGGGCGGAGGCGTTCCGGAACCTGCCACGTGGATGCTCCTCCTGCTCGGCTTCGGAGGTCTGCTGGCTGTCAGAAGAACGGTCCGTAAAGCGTAACCGTTTTCCTGAAATTATGAATTTTTCTCGCCTCCCTTTAACACATTCCGTCAAAGGGAGGATTTTATGTTTTAAATCTTGTACTTCACACCATGAAAAAACTTTTCCTTACCGTTTCGTTCCTGCTTGCGTTCCTCCTTTTTGAGCCGCTTCTTCCCAGTTTCTTCCCGGCCTCAGCGCAGATAATCAGGCAGATTCCCGGGCAGATTTCAACAGATTCCGAAGATGACAGTGAAAATGGACAAAAACAATCGATTTTTCCGGCGCCGCCACGGGAACTCCGCCGAGCGATGGAAGACGCGAAGAAACTGATCGAGTTGGATCGTTACGCCGAGGCCGTTCGGAAACTGGATCAGGTTCTAGGTTCTGAAGAAGATTATTTCTTCCTGGCCGAACCCGGCGGCAAAGGGAAGGGAAACGTATTCCGTAATCTGAAACAGGAGGCCGAACAGATATTGGAAACACTCCCGCCGAAAGGATTGGAGCTTTACGAGGTCGAATTTGGAACGAGCGCCCGTCTCTTGCTTAATGATGGTTTGGAACAGGGGAAAATGGAACTGGTCGCGCAGGCTGCAAACCGTTTCTTCTTCACACGGGCGGGTTCAGAGGCGGCTTTTTTACAGGGGCTGGACCTTCTGGAACGTCAGCAACCCGCCGCGGCGCGTGAGCTTTTTCTGAAACTACGCGCCAATCCACGGCTAGGTAATCGGTTTGAGCCGATCCTGACGCTTTATCTCGCTTCGGCCGACTTCGCACTTGGGCGGAGCGATGAGGCGGTTCAATTTCTTGCAGAGGGAAAACAATCACAAGCGGCTGCTTGGAAGGCCCTGAAAATCGGTGGAAAACCCCTTTCCGAAGCGGTCCCCAACGGAGCCTCAGCCCAGGAATTTGCGTCCTGGCTCAAGAATCAGGTCCCTGTTTTGGCGCAGACACTCCCGGAGGAAGCGTCTCGTGACTGGACGCTCCTTTTGCAGAATCAGGCTCGATGCACCGACGCGGGAGATTTTTCCATGCCGATTTTAACTCCATGCTGGCGTGTTTCCATGATTGACGACCCGGAAGGAACGGTCCTTCTGGCTCTGATGGCTCATGGAAGCACCAATCTGCCTCTTCACGCTCCACTGGTGACCGGGAACACGGCCCTGATGCGTACCGCGTGGAATCTGACGGCCATCGACCTTCAAACCGGTAAAAAACTCTGGGCGGTTCCGACACTGGACTACGAGGGAATTCGCGATCGGCTCAACCGGCTGGAACCCTCTCAGAAAGGCGCAGTTCAGGGTCTTCAGCCCGATGTGGCCTCGCACCAGTTAATGACCGGGCTTTTGAAGCATCAGATTTTCGGCGAGGAAGCGTTTGCGACGTTGGCAAGCGACGGCAAACTGGTCTTTTGTGTGGAAGACTCCATTCAGCGGTTTTTGCCATCGTCCGATTCCTTGATGAAGCAGCGGTTTAATCCACAGGTTCCCGTCCAGCCCATTCAGATCCAACCCGGAAGAGTGATCCCTCTTCAAGGACGGATAGGAGACTCTGGGGAAGAGGAACTGGACGCTGCCGATCGGAATACTGTCCCAAATCGGCTGGCGTGCTACAACATTCAGACCGGGAAACTCGTGTGGCACATCGGCGGCCAGACCCTTGCGCAGAGCGGCACGATGTTCCTTGGTGCCCCGCTATGCGCCGGCGATTTGCTCTACGTACTGGGTCAGCGCGCGGGAACGATTCGGCTATTGGTACTGGAAAGCCAAACGGGAAAACTCCTCTGGTCACAAACGCTCTGCCTCTCGCCCTCTGAACCGGGTTCCACGCCGATTTCCTGCACGCCACGGCTCACGAATGGGGTGATTATTTGCCCGACACCGGTTGGCGCGTTGATTGGTGTAAATCCCGTTACGCACGCGCTCATCTGGGGAAACGTCTGCGGCAAAACTTTGGATTTGAATGAGCGTCGGTTTTTCGATACTCGTATGGCCTCGATAATTACGAGAGAAGATCAGGATGCCCACCTGCGAGAAGTCGCCGCGTCTGACGGAAGACTTTTTTATTTAACCGCAAGCGAACAAGGAACCCGATTGGTTTGTCTGGATCCCTTGACCGGCAAAACCCTTTGGACTAAAGATAATCTGATGGCCTGTGAGGCGATTTTGGCCGTGAATGACAAAGAGGTAACGGTTAAAATGCCCAATCAGATTTCAAAAATGAACGTTACTGACGGGTCTGAAATAGGGCATTTCGCGCTTCCACCAACCACCGGGCTGGGATTTCGAAGCGGGAATTCGCTGTTCCTTCCTCACGGCGATACTCTGGTCAGGTACTCACTTGAGACTATGAAGGAGGAAGGGCGTACTGTATGCCACGAGCCAGGCCGACTCGGAAATCTGATTCCCGCCGGGGAATTTCTTCTTTCCCAGAATGCCGAAGCGTTGGAAGCCTTCATCCAGGATGACGCGGCAGATGATTGGCTCAAACGGACGCGCGAGGCCGATGCCACGTCACCGGAAGCAATTCAGGTCGAGGCTGTTCGTCTGTGGAACGCCGGGAGGCTGCCCGAGGCGATCAAACTTCTGAAAACAGGCGGCGATTACACGCACGAACTGATGAAACGGGCGATTTTGGCCTTTACCGAGTCATCCGATTCTGTAAAAACACTGATTTCCGGGACGGATTCAGGCTTTGACCTGAACGGATTTTACTCCCAAATGGAAACGTCTGATGAAAGGATCCATTTTTGTACTCAGATCGCGAGGTCTTTCCTCGCTGTAAAACGTTGGGATGACGCACTGGTTTGGATGCGGAAAACGGTCGAGCTGATGAAGTCACCCGATGCGGCTCAAGTCTTGATCCCCGTAACAGATCTGTCCGTTTCCAATGTGCCGAAACCCGAACCTGAACGAAAACTGAAACAATCCCTGGATGTGTGGCTGGCTTCGACGCTTGACTCGTTTGCGCGGGAACTTCCTCCAGACGCTCCAATGCGCACCGAGCTGAAAACGTGGGCCGAGACGGAATACGAGCCGCTTCGCAAAGAGTTTGAAGAATTGAAAGCGGAAAAACCTTCTCAGGAAACCCGGAGAAAAGCCGAAAATTTAGTGAGATCCTTCGCACGTTTCCGGCTGCGTTTCCGCTCCTGGGATGGGCTTGAGAAAACAGATAAAGAGTTTTTGGACCTTTTGAAACTTTCCCGGAATTTTGCCCTCCTGGAATCCTACATCATCCAGAATGCCCCGTCAGACACTGAAGCTGGCGTGGAACTGTTTCGTGTGTACCGTGAACTTGGGGATGATTCACGTGCGGCGCTGGCTCTTCGCTGGCTGGAACGCAAGTTCCCTGGCGAGACGGTTTTGGATGGGAAAACGGCTCACGAGTATCGTCTTGCCCTTCCTGAAAACGATCCCGTACGACGTATCCTTGAACCTGAATTTACGTTGTTCCCGGCTGGAAAAATCACGGTTGAGAGTACGGATACCCGTGGGAATGGAGTCAACAGAAGTGAAGGTGAACTGACGCGCTGTGGTGAGTCTTCAGGAGTTTGCCTTCTGGAGGGACTGACATTTCGGGTCTTCCAGTTTATTGACGGCGAAAGCCACTCTGTTTTCTGCGAGGATTCGCTTGGACGTAATTTATTTAGCGCCAATACGATTCCGGGGTTCACTTCAACCCAAAAGACAACTCCGTTGATAAATAATCGGTTTTCATCCGTCCGGTTTATTTCCCGTAGTACCGATAATCAATTCGGATTGGGGACCTCATTTCCGTTTGACTGGCCAATGCAGACGCTTTCTTCCCTTTACTCACCGCCTTTCCGTTCGGCTTCAGAGATTGAGGCGGAATCCATTCCTGAGGGTTTTCAGCAGGTGGGACCTTCGGTCACATTTCAGGTGAAACCTGAACCGGTTGATTTGGGACTGGAGTCTTACTTGAAGCCAATCCAGAAACAATTGGAGGAGGAAAATATTCCTGCGCTGAATTCCAACCCTTTAACTTCGTTCTCGTCGTGTAAATGGGACACCCGAGGGGGAAATGTCGTTTCTTACGGGAAAAAACCCGACCTCCAAAGGTTTGGTCTCTTCGAGGAGGAACTGCTCTGGAAAGAAGAACAGAACGTGAAATATGTGTCGGATCCCGGCATGGTGAAACTGGTCGAAACCGAGGGATCGTTTATTGATGTTTTCAAGTCTTTTGGTCAGCTGCGTGAGGAGTGGCAGATAAACTCGGAAAACGATGAGGACTCTCAAACAGCAGATGATTCCGAATCAAAGCCTGAGAATACCGAGGACCCGAAACCCCAAACCGATCTTTCATCTTTCGTTCCGTTCCGTATTTTGCGGGATGTAACGCTTGAGGAACTTCAAAAGGAAGTTTCCTCGGAAGTGGATCGGTTAAATCTCAAACCGGAACACTTTTTGAGGGAGATCCAGACCATTGACCCGCAAACGGGACTTCCCACCGGGAAAGTCCAGCTTCCGGTAAACTATCGCAGCATTGCTGGCGATCTGGTCTGGGGAATTTTTGGCGAGTCACAGAGTCCATACCTCTGGAATCAAAAAACAAGAAAATTCGTCTGGGTCGCACTCATGGATCTCCGTTTGGTCAAAGAATCGATTCCTTACTATTTTAATTCGTTGAGAATTACTTCTGGCAATTCCGATCTGACTTCCTTGAGTTACGCTTTAAACTGGAAACACCAGTTGGAAGTCTTCAATTTGAAGACTGGCACACACGCCGTCCTGGAGTTCCCGCCCGCCGCGAATCTTCCGAAAGGCCGGAACGGAAAACCGTTCGTCTGGGACCCGAAGAACGTCGTTTCGTGTGACCTCCTTCCAGACGAAGACGGCTGCTTCACTGCGGTACTTTCCTACGAGGAATACTATGAGGAACCCAAAGAAGAACAAAGTGATGGCTTGGGTGATGGATCGGACGAAAAATCGGGCGAAAGTGCAGAGGAGGAGTCTGGAGAAAATCCTGACGAACTGCTCGAAGAAACGACGAATTACAGCGGCGAAGGGATCATGCTGAACCACGCACTCATCTGCCGATTCGACGCAAATGGAAAGCCGCTTTGGGAAAAATCGGTTTTCGTGCCGCGTTCGTGGATGGTTGAGGACCTTCCTGTGCATATTCCGGTTTTGTGTCTGATACATCAGGAAACCAGCTACGTGGAAAGTGCCTCACGTGATACGACCGACGCGCAAGTGATTCAATTCTACGACCGTCGGAATGGCAAGCTGATTTTTGATGGGAAATTTCCAGTGGATCAACGCCTTTCCATGGTCGGAGACCCGGTCAAAGGAACCGCCAGGATGAGTTTTCAAAAATACACGTTTGATTTCCATTTCAGCCCCGAACCTTATAGTGCGGAGGAAACGATCCAGAAGGACGAATCCACATTCTGGAAGGATCAGCTGCGTCAGAAAGAACATGCTCTCAGGGACAAGCAGCAACAGGCGGAAAATACTAAAAAACGGATCGAGCAAGATAAAAAGGAACTTGAGAAACGCTCCAATTTGCCCGATGAAAGCAATGAAGTATTTAAGAAACGGCTGCAGAGTCTTGAGAATCAGGCCGAGGAACATGACCGCACGATTCAAAAGTTGGAAAAGGAAATCGAAGTCCTGAAGAAGAAAGTCGAATAAAAACTTTTTTTGATCGTCCCAGGGTGTTGATTTCCCGAAACCCCCTTGCTTTTTTCGGACGGACCTGATATAATACTTTTTTGCGCCAGGTTTCCTCCCGGAAACAGAAAAAACTTTTACCCCCCTTTTCCCCCATGAATACAGCCCACTGGAAAACGCGATTCCGTGCATTTGCCGCTCACCTTCAGGCTCCCTTGACGACGCTTTTGCGTGCCCCGGCGGCAGTTCGATACATCGCTTACGACGAGGCGGAACCTGAAAATGTTGACGGTTTCACGTTTTTCTTTCGCCTTGTGGGTGAAAAAATCGCGCCAGGCCTTTTGCTTGGTTTTGAGTTTGAACCGGCCCTTCTGCTCGGCATTTTGGACCGTCTGCAAGGGGGCGACGGCGTGGATTTGGAAGAAGATCCGTACTCCACCCGTGCGCTGACTGGTCTGGAAAAATGGCTTGCGTCCAAGTTCCTCCTCCTTTTGCACGGCGCGATCCGTGAAACGTGGGGCCTCGCCGAGCCTTTTGATTTTGAGCTGACGGAACCACTGGATTGGGGCGAGGAAGTTTTCTTTGCCGCACCGGTTTTTCAGCTTGGTGTGGGGACGCTTGATGGTAATTTCAGGATTTTGATCCCGCGGCTTCGGCCTGAACCACTGAAAAACTCGCAAATTTCCCAGACCGTTCGTCCTGATGAAGAGGAAGAAGACGCTTCGGAAGCGTTGGCTTCCACACCGGTGAAGATTTCTGTTCAGCTCTCCGGTTCCAGAATTCTCCCTCAAGAGTTGATGCGCTGGAAAGTGGGGGATGTGGTTTCGCTTGGGCGACCGGAAGATTTTCCTTTCAAGGTTTTGGTGGAGGGAATGGAAAAATTCTCTGCCGCGCCCGGAAAATTCAAGTCACGAAAAGCCTTCCGGATTTTGTGACAACGCACCAATTTCCTCAAAAGTTTTTTCTTTCCCATGCTGCACTGGTCCCTGGAATTCCAATCCGCGTTTCCCGCCTGGCTGATTTTTCTTTTCGGCCTGATCCTGGTGGCTGGTGCGTTTTTTCTGAACCATCGGGACAAAAATCCGTCCCGGCTCCGTAGTACGTTCCGTTTTGCCGCGGCGTTTCTGCTTTTTCTGGGCGTTTCCCAGCTCGCCCTGGTCGAGTACAAAGTCCCGGTCCCGGGTCTCGCTTTGATTTTGGATGATTCGCCGAGTATGAACCTTCCAGCGGGATCGGGAAAATCCCGGCTCGAATCTGCTCAGAATCTTTCGGAAGAACTGGCTATGCTCCTTCGGTGCGCCAACGTCCCGGTCCGAATGTTCCGCCTCTCCGAAATCGTCCCCTCGGACCCGGCCGGCACACCGCTCGGAACGGCGGTCTTGAGCACACTGCGGACGGACGTTTTTTCCACTTCCGACGGCCGCGAACGTCTGGCGGGCGTGGTTTTACTGACGGACGGCATTGCAACGGACGGGATCGCCTCTGAAACCATTGGAGCCGAGACGCGAAAACGCTGCTGCGCCCTTTTTCCGGCCGTGATCGGCCCCTCCGACGGGAAGGAGGTCCCACAAATCTACGCCGAGTGGCTGAACCCCGCCTCGACGTTTCTGGCAGGCGAAACGTCCGATCTGAAATTTCGTGTTTCCGCGCTGAATCTCCCCGAAAATCATCCGGTTTCCGTGCGTCTTAAGGCCCCCGACGGGCGGACGCTGGCCGAAAAATCGGTCCTTTTCCCCGAAACTTCCGGCTCGGCCGCGCTGGTTTTCAACTGGTCTCCTGAAGCAGAAGGCCCGCAGACGCTAAGACTCGAAACGGAAATCAAATCCCCGATTCTTTCAACGATGAACCCGGGAATTTCCATTCCATTGACCGTTGCGGAACATTTGTGCCGTGTGCTCCTCATCACGAACGGGCCGGACTGGGAGTTTCGGAATCTTCGAAACCTTCTCGCCCGGGAACCGTCGATCCAGCTGGAAACCTGGTCCCCTGCCTCATCGCCGCTTGCGATGGCCCCGGAGCAGGACGCATTTTTGCGCCCGGATTTCCCATCGACCGAGGAACTGACGCAAACGGACGTGGTGATTTTCGACTCGGTCTCCCCGCAGGACCTTGGCACGGAGTACGTTTCCCGCATGCGTTCCGCGTGGCTGGATGAACCGGCTGAAAACGTACGTCCTCATGGTCTGGTCGTGCTCGCAGGCCGGAATTTCCGCCCGGAGTCGTGGCTTCGTTCCGAGCTGAGTCCTTTGCTTCCGGTTTCCCTCAACAGCATGACGTTCCAGAACTTCCCGACTGGAGTCAAAGAGGTTTTTCTCCCGGCAGGTCAGGCTTTTTGCGCGTCTGAAGGGATTCAACTCCCGGAAAACCTTCCGCCCATCCACACATTCTGGAGCGTCCCCGCCCTGAGCCGAAACGCACAGGCGCTCGCGGAGGCTCAAACCTCGGTGGGGGGTTTTCCTCTGCTGATCCTGGGACGGTCAGACCGTGTTTCCACGCTTTTCCACGCGACCGATAATTCGTGGCGGTGGCGCAAAAACGACGACTCGTTCTTCCGCGCGTACTGGGTCCAGATGCTTCACGCCCTCCGAAGGAACGAAACCCGGGCACAAAATCCGGCCCCTAAAGCTCCAAAAGAGCAGAAAGAAGCCCCGAACATGGAAGAAGTAACGGCCGCGGAGAAACTCCCGCTTGAAATTCCTTCCCAACCGGCCGATTTCCGACGGACGACCCCGGACCGCGTGACGATGGCCGAGTGGGCCGAACGCAACGGCGGGAACGTTTTGGACCCGGAAAATCAGGACGCCCAGCGCATGACCGAAGAAATTCTTTTGACGCTCCGTTCCCAGCCCGCCGCGCCGGAAACGGTGGAGACTTCGCACCGCTTCATCACTTGGCCGCTGGTCTGGCTGGCCCTTTGCGCGGTCCTGGCCGTTTTGTTCGCCACGGAGGGAAAGCGCAAAACCACAGAACAAACTCCGCTTTAAAATTCATTTAAACACGGTTTTTCACGGATTAAATGGATTTACACGGATTTTTAAAGAAAACAGGATAAAATCTTTTCTGAGAAAATCCTTTTAATCTTTTTAATCCGGGAAAATCCGTGTTTAAATCACTTCCTGAAGCGGGGCGGACGTGGTGTTTCGCCAGAGGACTCTCCTTTCCCCAAAAAATTTTCTCTTTTTGGGGACTTTTTTTCACTTTTTACCTGAAAATTTCTTGCAAAAAATTAATTTCCGCTTAAAATAGGAAATAAGTAATTAGAGTCTTTTTTTCGAGGGGAGATTTTTATGTCACGTAAAACGTTCGGCCCGGTTTTGACTGCTGCGATCATGACGCTTTTCCTGTGCCTGGGGGCGCAGGCCGCCACGATCGATTCTGATATTACGGACACCGCGGACAATCAGTACAACTGGACGGATGCGACCGAGATCACGAACGGGGCGGTCGTGACCTTCACGCATACGCAGAAACTTTCCGGCCCGATCACCATCACGAACGGAACGCTGAATCTGGGGAAGGAAAACGGTTTTGCGTCCGTCACCTCCATCACGGTCGGCAGTCAGGGAACGCTCAATTTCGCCTCGAAAAGCCCGTTCGGCACGGACAGCAACCCGCGTACGTTCACGATCGAGGAAGGCGGCGTTCTGGATTTCACGGCCAACAATGGTACGTTCTCAAACATCGCGGAAATCGTCCTGAATGGCGGAACCGTCCAGAGCAGCTCCACGAGCGTTGACGCCAATTACGGCGCCTTCCTTTTCCGCGACAACGTGACGGCCAACGCGGACTCGTTGATCACCGCCCCCTTTACCGTCCGTTCCGGCTGGGGAAATAATGGGGGAAAACCGACCTGGACCGTGGCGGAAAACGCGACGCTCACCATTTCCGGAGGCGTGCGCTTCCAGGACACCGGGGCGAATCCGGACTACCCGATCATCACGAAAGCCGGCGCCGGAACGCTTCTCATCACCAGTGCCGCCAAGGCGGTCCACGCCTCCGCCGAGTTCATCATCTCGGGCGGTACGCTCAAATTCACGAACGTGAACTCCCTCCAGAGCGGCTCCAACGCGATGAAGATCACCGTGAACAACGGGAAACTCATGTTTGAAGGCTCTGGCGGAACCATCAAAAACAATATTGTGATCACGGAGGGCCAGAACGTTGAATTCAAGTCCACGAGCGGCGAGCTTGCGTACACCGGCAGCCTGACCGGGAAAGGGACTTTCAGAAACACGCAGACCGAGTGGATGACGCTCAACCTGAAGGGGAACAACACCGCGTTTGAGGGCAGCGTTCAAAACTCCGGCCTCATGTTCTTCACCGGCGTGAATTCGGCCATTCCGAATGGAAAGTTCGTGGGTAACGGAACGGTGTGTTTCCTTCCCGCCGACGCGGCCAATACGGTCTTCCAGCTCGGTGAATTGTCGGGCGGCGGAACACTCCGTCCGAGTCTGAACACCTCCGCGGATTATACCCTCCAGATCGGCGGTTTAAACACGAACTCGACGTTTTCCGGCAAGCTCGCCGACTATGACGACGGCAATGGCCAGAATTACGCCAGGTCCATGGCGATCGAGAAAGTCGGGACGGGAACGCTGACCCTCACGAACAACACCAACAATTACCGCGGCGGCACCGTCGTTACGGCCGGAAAACTGGCTTACACCGTCTCCGGCGCACTGGGACGGGGTTCCGTCTCCGTCGGTTCGAACACGGCCACCGACCCGGGCGCCACGCTTTACTTCTCGAATCCCAACTCGAACCATGGCACGATTTCCGAGGACATTCTGGTCAATAAAACCGGAACGTTCGAAATGGTAACGCAAAGCAGCAAGATATATTATGCCGGTGCGCTCACAGGAACAGGAACGGTCAAAGGCGACACGAACAAATTCCACATCTATTTCACCGGCGACAATACGGCCTTCGAGGGCACGGTTCAGATGTCCGGCGCAAACTTCACGTTCTTCCAAGCCCCCGCGAGCGCCAGCGAGAAAGCATCCTACAACATTTCCTCATCGGCCGTTTTCCTGAACACCGCGGCGGGCCAGGTTTACAAATTCGGCTCGCTTCAGATGACCGGCAACGAGTGGCGTTTCAGCACGGAGACCCCCCAGGGCATGTACTCGGCCACGATGCAGGTCGGCGCGCTCGGCAAGGACGACCTGATCCAGACGAACCTGCAGGCGGACATCAAGCTGGAAAAGGTCGGTAACGGCACGCTGACCATCAAGCAGAAAGGGACGAGCAACAACTCGTTCTCCGGCGGAACGGTCGTGAAGGCCGGAACGGTGGACGCGACGTACCCGAAGGCCCTCGGTAATGGCGCGGTCTCCGTCGAGGGCGGCACGCTCAAGTACACCGGCGGCTCCACCACCTTCGCCAACAATACGACCGTCGGAACGGACGGGACCCTCCAGCTCGACAAAGAGGGCACGACGCTGACCGTCACCGGCTCACTGGCGGGCGACGGGAAAATCGACGTTCAGAACGGAACTTTCTACTACAAAGGAAAAGATGGCGCGGTCACGACCACCTTCGCTCAGGACATTAATATCGGCGCCAACGGCAAATTCCAGTACGACCACGGCTCTACGCTATCCGGCGATATAACCGGTTCCGGCGTCATTCAGAACTCCGGCGGCTGGTCCTACTACACCGGCAACAACTCGGCCTTTACGGGAACGTTCCAGCTCAACGACCTGACGTTCTTCCAGGACGGGCCAAGCTCAAGCGGCCTGGCGACCTACCAGGGGAACGGCCCGATCATCCTGAAAGTAACCGACCCGGCGAAAAACGTCTTCGAGTTCGGCAACCCTGCCGGGAATATGCTGATCCGTCCCAGCGGCGGGTCTTTGAATACGCACTACGTGAAGATCGGCGGCACGGATGAGGATTTCACCTACTCCGGCGTGCTTTGCGACTACGGTGACAAGACTACGGGCCTGATCAAAACCGGGGCCGGCACACTGACGCTCACCGCGGATATGTCGAAAGCGGGCACGATTGCCGGAGATGGGGGTGCGAAACCCTACTCCCTCGGCACGACGGTAGAAAACGGTCGGCTCGTGATCGCGGAAGGCGCCGTCATTGGAGCGGGCACCGGTGACCTGGTCCTCGTGAATTCGGTTTCCGCTGACGCCAACCCGGCCATCACGCTCAGCGGAACGATTCGCGGTGATTTGCAGATCGACGGTTTGCTGGCGATCGACTTCACCGACGCGAATAATCCCGTCGGAACGGTCACGGGCGACATTACTTTCGGCGACTCGGCCGGGCTTCAGGCCCTTTTTGGCGACGAGGGGTGGAATCCGGACATGACGTACACGCTGAATTCCGCCAATTCCGGCGAATTGTTTACCTCCATGTCGAGACTTTGCGCCGAGGCGATCGAGGCCGGAACGCTTCCGAGTGAATTTTCGGTCATAGCGACCGCTGGCGGCATCCTTTTAGGGGTCAACGGCGAAACCGGAGGCGTGCCGGAACCGGCCACGTGGGTTTTGATGATTCTCGGTTTGGTGGGAGTGACATTTGCATGTAACAAACGTTCTCGCCTGGAAATCTCTGGAAAATGAATTTCGTTGCAATCGATTTTGAGACCGCAAACGGCTACAAGGACAGCGCGTGCGCCGTGGGGCTGGTGCGGTGCGTGGACGGTGTGCTGACTGAGGAGTTTCAGACCCTCATTCGGCCGCCGGTTCTTTATTTTTGGTCACGTCACATCGACGTTCACGGGATCACGCCCGCGGACGTGCGTCCCTACGGCCTCTTTAACGCGTACTGGGACCAGATGCGGGATTTCATCGGTGACTCGCTCCTCGTCGCGCATAATGCCCCATTTGACCGCGGCGTCCTGAACGCCTGCCTCGACCATTTCGACCTGCCGCCGATCCCGAACCCGTGGAAATGCTCGTGCCGTACCGCGCGCAAGTACTTCCCGAACGTTCTGCACGTGCAGCTTCCGAACTACCGGCTGAACACGGTCGCAGAATACTTTAACATCAAATTCAACCACCACGATGCCCTCGAGGACGCGCGAGCCTGCGCCCTGATCATGGCACAAATGGAGGCAAAACACGGATGAATAATGAATAACGAATAACGAATAATGAGAAGAAAGACTTCAACCTTTTGTTTTAATTGATCCTGCTT
Organism: Thermoguttaceae bacterium; assembly: GCA_017454585.1. The sequence continues at coordinate 21,893 of JAFTCU010000338.1, forward strand.
AAGCTTAAACTCATTCTCTTCATGATTCGTTATTCATTATTCATTATTCGTTTTAATCAAAATGAGTACCCGTGATTTTCGCCCTACTGCCACGCTGGAGATGCTTCGCCGGCGGTCGTGTTTGATTCAGAAAGTCCGTGACTTTTTCGGGGAACGCGGGTTTCTTGAGGTGGAGACTCCCATCCTCAGCGCCGACACCGTGGTCGATCGGAATCTCGACCCGATGAGTCTCACCGAGGCCGGGCGCCGATACTTCCTCCAGACCTCGCCCGAGTTCGCCATGAAACGCCTCGTCGCGTCGTGGAACGTGCCGATCTTCCAGATTTGCAAGGTCTTCCGCCGGGACGAGTGCGGCCAGATACACAATCCGGAGTTCACGATGCTCGAGTTTTACCGCCCGGGCGACGATCTGGAGCGCGGGATGCAGCTTCTGGACGATTTACAGGCAGAGATCCTCGGCCGGGGCCCAGCGTTGCGCATGACGTACCGGGAGGCGTTCCGGCGATTTCTCGGCCTGGACCCGCTCACCGCGTCGGTTTCGGAAATGGCGGAGGTGGCCCAGCGTGAAAAGATGGTGATCCCGGAGGGTTTTGATTTTTCAGAGTCGGCAAACCGGGACGACTGGCTCGATTTCCTCCTTGGCGAGCGGATCCAGCCGGAGCTGGGCGTGGAAGCGCCGCTGATCCTGTACGATTACCCGGCTTCGCAGGCGGCGCTGGCCGTTGCGCGGGGCGATGTGGCGGAACGGTTCGAGCTTTACGTTGATGGGATCGAGCTGGCGAACGGCTACCACGAACTCTGCGACCCGGCCGAGCTGCGCCGGCGCAATGCCGAGACGAACACACTGCGGGCGGCCGACGGAAAAGAGACGCTCCCCGAGGAAAGCCGACTGCTTGCCGCGATGGCCTTTGGCCTCCCGAACTGTGCGGGCACGGCCGTGGGTCTGGACCGTCTGATCATGCTGGCCCTTGGCGCGTCGTCGCTGGAAGAGATCCTCGCCTTCCCGTTCCGTGTGGCGTAAAGCTGGAAATGCCGTAGTATTGGATTAGGGTTCGTCTTTGAGGACCACTTTGTACTCGGCAGTAATGGTTTGGCCGGGTTCAAGGAGGATCGGGTCTTCGTGAACGCGCATCGTGCCGCCCATGTATGCGAACGCTTTCCAGCCGTCCCCCATGGAGTAGCCGGTCATGGGGCGCGTGTTCCCCTCTTTCTCCTCGATGGTCACCGAAACGTTTTTGCCGCCAATGGTCCCGGCCGCTTTGATCCAATTGCAGTCCTTCAGCCGCTCGTCGCCGCGGACGATCGCTCCGTCATGCGCGCCGGTGCTGTTCGAAAACCGGACGCTCTCGTTCATGTCCCGGGCGAAACGCATTCCGAGGCCGAAGTAGTAC
>JAFTCU010000022.1 GCA_017454585.1 Thermoguttaceae bacterium
ACGATGATGACGATGACGACGAAGAATGACCCCATCAGGCAAAAAAGAGAAGGTTACTGAATGAAAAACGAAATCCAGCAAAACATCCGCACCGGAAATTTTGTACGCTTCGGACTTTTTATCACCGTTCTTGCAGGGCTTTTTTTCCTGATTTGGGGAGTCCGCCTGATAACTCGTGAACTCCCGCCTCCGCCTCCGGAAGCGTTTGCGCCTCACATGACATCCCCTTTAAATGTCAACGTACGAAAGTCTCAGGAAAGCGAGGCCCCTGCTGAACCAGAGACAGTTCTTCTGAATGTGGATGGTCAAGTGTATGAGGGCCGGGTTCAGAAATAGTTCGAGTTTTTTTCTGTTCAGTTTTATTTACAAGGTGGTCGTTTCGGCCGCCTTTTTTTATAAAATCCAATAATTTTAATATTTTTTCTGGAAATTATCCGGTTTTTCTCTCAAACTCGTGTATAATAATGATGATTGTATTACTTTTTTAATTGGAAGCTTATGAAACGTTCACTTGGATTTACGCTCGTTGAGCTTTTGGTGGTCATCGCGATCATTGGAATGTTGGTCGGACTCCTCCTTCCTGCGGTCCAGCAGGCCCGGGAAGCCGCGCGCCAAATGCAGTGCGGAAACAATTTGAAGCAGCAAGGTCTGGCAGCCCTGAACCTGGAATCCACGGACAAGCACTTTCCCTCTGCCGGTTGGCACTGGTCTTATGAGGCGGACGCGGATCTGGGTTTCCGCCTCCAGTCCGGCACGTGGACGTACTCGCTCCTCCCGTTTATGGAGCAGCAGGCTCTTTGGGCGCTTGGTCAGGATGGAATCGAGGACCCGAAAAGCGGGACACAGTACGAGCAGGCCATCACCCGATGCGAGACGCCGGTCTCGGTTTTTTACTGCCCGTCACGCCGCCCGGCGATGCTTTACCCGCACGCGGGAACATCGTGCAGCAACGCGAACCGAACACGCCTGAAACAGTGCGCAAAGTCCGACTACGCCGGGAACGCCGCGGATGAATATTTTTACTACCAACCCAGCGGTTACGCGGACGCGAAGAAAAACATTGGCAAGCTGACCATCCCGGAGAACCAGAAATACGGCGTGATCTACGGTACGAGCGCGGTCACCATTGGGGAGATCCGTGACGGAACGTCCAACACGATGCTCGTCGCCGAGAAGTACATCCGCCCGGAAGGTTATGCTGCCGGTGAGGATGGCGACGACCAGACCATCTGGTGCGGCACGGATAACGACCGGCTGCGCAGAACCTCGCGGACCGATACGGCTTTCGCCCCGCGTCAGGACCGGGCCGGCTACGCGAGCACGACCCTTTTCGGAAGTACGCATGCCGGTTCGTTTGGGACGGTTCTGTGCGATGGTTCCGTTCATCGCATTTCGTACAGCATCGACCTGGAAACTTATGGCTGCCTGGGCCGCAAGGCGGACGGTCAACCGGTCACGATCGATTGAAGACGTTTCCAAACATTCATCCTTTTCCTAAGGGTGAACCTGATCCACTTCCAACCGGGATTTAAACACGGATTTTCACGGATTGAAAGGATTTGCACCAATTACGTATTGATCAGGTTTAAGTTTTTTCAGAATTTTTTCCTCAAGACGAATCAAATCCTTTGAATCCCTTGAATCCGGTAAATCCGTGTTTAAATCGAAGTTTGGAGTAAACTGGACTCCACGTTCGAAAAAGCGCAGCGTTGGAACTTCCTTGAATTTAATTGAACCCATTAACTAAAGAGTCCCGGGGTCAAGAGTCCCGACCATTTTACAGGCGTCCCATTTCAGGGGGCTTAATATGAAAATCATGCGTCACTCCTTCAAATCATTCACCCTGTTCCTGGCCCTTTTGGCGTCGCCGGTTTTCGCGGAGGACTTTCCTTACACGATCACCTCGCCCGGTCAGGTTTTGAATCTCACGACCACCGCGGGTAACACGTACACGGTCGATATTACGGCGATCACCACTGGTGGTTCAACGCTTACCGGCTTCACATATTCCGGCAATGGGACGGTCATCGTGAAGGGAAACAGCGCGAACGCCGGCAGCCGCGTTGGCATCGACACGAATAACAGCGCATTTACCGGTACGCTGGTTTTGGACTCTGTCCGAATTTCAGGCGCGAATCTGGGCGGGAGCGCCATCCTTTTGCAGAATGGCGGAAACATCATGAATAACGCCGGCGCGTCCAACTATACGCAGAACATCCAGCTCGGGACCGATGCAGGGGGATTCAAGGCCGGCTGGAACACGACGCTGACTCTCAGCGGCGTGATTTCCGACTACACCGGCGTTTCCGGCGTTCTGAAGGACATCGCGGACAATGGGAGCGTCGTCATTAATAACGCCGCCAACACGTACACCGGCGGGACGATCATCGAGAAGCAGATCGACATTGGAACGGCCGCCGCCAACGGAACGCCGCTGGGGACCGGAGCCGTTTCATTCTCGGCCTCGACGGCCATTCTGGACCTGAAGGGGCAAAACATCACCATCGGCGGTTTGAACGCCACCCAGGGCAAAGTCCAGGCCGGCAGCGGCTCGCCGACCCTGACGCTGAACGTTCCCAACGGAGCAGAATACACGTACACGGGAGCCATTTCCGGAGCCATTTCCATCGTGAAAGACGGCGCCGGTACGCAGATCCTCGGTGGGAACGCCAAGGGTTACACCGGTAAGACGACCGTCACGGGCGGGACCCTCAAACTGGCGGACGGCGTGAGTTCCTTCAGTGCGGCAACCCTCAACGGTGGAACCCTCTCGGTGGATACTTCAAGCGGCATCACGCTGACCGTCCAGAAAGACGGCGGAACGCTCGACTGGCGTGCGGGCGGAACTGCCGGGATCTCCGTCACGCTCAAAGGCGACGAAACGACGACGGCCGACACGGTTTTCACGTTCCAGGGCATCACCAATCCCACGGGCAACTGCAACACGCTGAACATGGTTTCGGCTTCTGAATACATCGGGAAGATCCGGCTGGCGGGTGGAAAATGGAACGTGAACGGGGCCTCTCAGCTTCACAGCGGCGCGATCATTCTGGACGGCGGAACGTTCATGATGAACAGCACGGCAGGGTTTACCGTCCCGAATAATTTTGAAGTCGCTTCGGCCGGTGGTTCGTTTCGTCCTGGCGGCAACCCCGGCGTTTACAAACTGACCGGCGCCATCACCGGCACGGGAGAACTCGGCATTTCCTGCGATAACTCGACAGTCATTTTCGCGAATAGCGGCAACACATTCTCCGGCGGTTTGAATCTTGGAGTCCCATACAACGCCAACGGGAATTCTGCGGTGGTGAAACTCGGCGCGAATAACGCACTCGGGTCAGGCCTCGTGACCGTAACGAACTCCGGCGCGAAGCTGGATCTGGCGGGTTACAGCGTCACGACGCGCCCCATTGCGGGGCTTTCCACGACGCTGGCCGCGGCCGACATCAAAAACTCCAGCTCGACCGCCAGCACGCTCACACTTGACGTTCCATCCGGCACGGAGTACTCCTACGTTGGTAAACTCTCCGGGAAGATCAACCTCGTGAAAAACGGCGCGGGTACGCAGAAACTCAGCGGCAGCGGCATCACGTTCTCCGGCCTTCTAACCGTGAGCGACGGCACGCTCGATCTGCCGGGCGTGACGCTTTCCGCGCTTACGGGTCTTTCCGGCTCATCCGCTTCCGCGATCCTGAAGAACTCCAAAACGGACGGCACGACCAATCTGACACTTAACACGACCTCCGACCAGTCCTACGCGGGCCAAATCTCAGGCAAGTTTTCCATCACGAAAACCGGCTCGGCCAAACAGACGCTGGACGGCAGCAAACTCGACGGGAATTTCGCGGCGAAAATCAGCGCGGGAACGCTCGCCCTGACAAAAGCGCCGGCCACGCAAAACGGCTCCTACACGCTGGACGGCGGAACGTTGAACGTTTCCACTTCCGAGACCACGGCCGTCAAGCTGGGGACCGCGCTGAAAACGACCGCCAACGGCGGCACGGTGGTTTTCAACCCGGCATCCGGCACACCGCGTCTGGAACTGGGAACCCTTTCCGGGAACGGCGACGCAAACACGGTCGTGACGCTCACGACGAAGGACAACGCGACGGGGAACTGCCCCAGTTTCTACTTCACGGTCCCGGCCTCGTACCTCGGTAAAGTCGAAGTGACCGGCGGGAAATGGGTCATTACGAACGGCTCCGCCTTGCCGAAAGCCGGGGTCATCCTCAGCGGCGGCGAGATCATGGGCGGTGACGGAAATCCCGACATTACCTCGACGGTAACGCTTGCCGAAGGCAAACTCAGTACACTGCGTTCCGGCTTCAGCAAATCGGTGACCGTTTCCGGCCAGATCACCGGCGCGGGCCAGCTCGGCATCGCGACCGACAGCGGCACGGTCATCCTCAAGAATTCCGCGAACGACTTCTCCGGCGGGCTGATCGTCGGCACCACGAAAAACTCAAACGTTGGCCAGGGAACACTCAAAGCCGGTGCGGAAAACGTCTTTGGGACCGGCTCCCTCACGGTCCTCTCCGCCAGCAATCAGAACTCGGTCGATCTTAACGGCTTCAACCAGACCGTCGGGGGCCTGAGTTCCGATGGCACAAACGCGCTGGTTTACGACTCCACGGCTTCGCTGGCGGATCTGAGGTTGAACGTCCCGGTTGGTCAGTCGTTTACGTACAACGGGATCCTGCGTGACGTTGACCTCGTAAAAACCGGGTTCGGAACGCAAACCATCTCCGGTGCTCTGACCGGCGTGGGCGACGTACAGGTACAGGCGGGAACGCTCGAAATGGCGGACCAGTCGTACGATTTGGCCGGCACGTCGATCTCCCTTTCGGACAATGCGGTCCTGGCCCTCAATGACGTCACGATCACGAATTTGGACTTCCTCGGTATGACGGACAGTTCCGTCATCAAACCGATGGGCGATATGTTTTCGGTCGCGATCAACTCGTTCCTCGGCGATACCGGGACGCTGACGTGGGACGGTACTACGCTGGGCGGTAATCTGAGTTACTATCTGATCAGCAACGGCGATGGCGGCTACGTGCTGGATTCCTCGGCCGTTCCGGAACCATCCGCGTGGCTTTTGCTTCTGCTGGGGCTTGGCCTGATCATCCGGCGTAAAAAGTCCCTTTAAGAACAGAACGAGCACTCCGCTTCAGAATTCCATTTAAACACGGATTTCCACAGATTAAAAGGATTTACACAGATTTTTAAAGAAAGGGTTTGAAGTCTTTCCTGAAAAAATCCTACGAATCCCTTTAATCCGTGGAAATCCGTGTTTAAATATAAGTATTGAAGCAGAACTGGCGTGGTGTTTGTCTGTTAGCGCCTTTCGCTTTTTTTGTGCCGATTTTCTCCTCCAGGAGTTTGTTTTGGGGCTTGAATTCCGGCGTTTTTCAACAAATTTGCAAAAAATCACAAAAAACTCTAAAAACTTCTGAAATTCATCTTGACCTTTTTCATTGAAATTTGTATTACTCTTGGTAGTCATTTATGGGTATAGATTCATGGAATCGGGAAGTCGAGCCATTTTGGACACGTGCCTGACCAAATGGTCATTCAACCACCGGGTTTCATTTCTACATTTAAGGCTTAGAAAATGAAGAGATTAAGAAACACAATGAACAGATTCAAAGCACACACGATTGCGGTGATTGCTGCTGTTTCGTTGGGGATTTTGACACAGTGTGCGTTTGGGCAGCTAGATCCAAACGGGCCTTCAGGTCAGACAGCCCCACCAACAGCCAATCTCCAAAATACCAAAGCGCAAGCCGCTCAGTTCGTCCAGTATGGACGCGAGGCACTGAAGTCGGGTAACGCGCAGCAGGCTGCCCACTGGGCCAATCAGGCGAAAACCCTTAATGCGGTTTTTGGTCCCGGTGAAGACTCTCCCGAACAACTTTTGATGGATATTCAGTCCACCTCGGGGCTTCAGGCCGCCCCGGTGGCTCCTGCCGTTGGAGCGACTGCCGTGAACATGAACCCGGCAGACCCGAAAGCCGTCGGAAGGCGAAATCTTTGCATCATTAAAGCTCGTCTGGCTTTGGCCGAAGGTGATGTCGCCCGCGCCACAACATTCGCCAACGAAGCTGGTGCCATGAACATTCCGTACAACGCCAATGACGACACGCACGAGAACGTCCTGAAGCATATTCAGAACTTCAGCGACACTCTGGCGAAACTCAAAGCGGAAGGCAAAACGGAAAGCGTGCGCCGCCTGATGGCCAAGTCACTCATCGAGCAGGCCCAGACCCTTCTGGGTTGGGGAAAACTCGACGAGGCCGCGTCGCTCTCCATCGCCGCCCAGCAGTTGGACGTACAGTACAATCAGTACGAAGTCCAGCCGAAAGACCTGCTGGCCCGAATCGATAACGCCCGTACCCAGAAAGCCGGGAAAGCTCCGACTCCTCCGGCAGAACCTTCCGTTCCGGCTCCAAACACCCAGATCGCCCAGAACGCTCCGCTCACTCCGCCGGCTGAAAGCCCTGCGCCAGTTGCAGACCCGCAGCTTCAGCAGGTTACGAATACGGAACTTCCGGGAATTCCGACCGCCCAGAGCGCCGCTTATAACTCTGCCACGGATACGACGCAGAACATTCAGGTCGCCGCTGAGACCCCATCCAATCAGACCAGTATTGGCTACTCGCTCCTTCAGCAGGCGCAGGCCGCTCTGCAAATGGGGAATCGTGAGCAGGCTCGCCAGATCGTAATGCAGGCGGAACAGTATCGTTCCGAGCTTGATCCGGCCAGCGCCAATCGTCTGACGGAAATGCAGGCGATGCTCAGCGGAGTGGATCCCAACGCGGCACTGCCCGCAGCCCAGAATCCAACCCCCGCCGCGGCTCCGAATGGAGATCAGACGGCTCTGTTTGGTCAGATGGTCACGGAATTTGAGAACACGGTTCAGAAAACCCGCTCGATGCGTCAGGAGGACCCGAAAGCCGCTCTGGACACTCTGAAAGAGTATCAGAAAAAGGTTGAAGGCGCTCCGCTGGCAGACGCCCAGAAGGAAATGCTTCTGCGTAACGTCAAGTCCAAGGTCGCCGAGATGGAAGGCTACATCCGCGACAATCAGGCGGAAATTGACCTGAACGTTTCCAACGCCAAGAGTCGGGAAAAACTTCAGGCCCGTGACGATTATTACAACGAACGTGAAGCCAAACTCAAGGAAATGTCCGACCAGTTTAACTCTCTGATTCGTGAAAACCGTTACGCCGAAGCCGAAGTTTTAGGCAAACGCGCGGTCGAACTTTACCCGGATTCCTCGTTCGCCCAGCAGATGGCGACCATGGGTAAAATGTGGAACCGCAAGCACCTGAACGAGAAAATTCGCGCCGAGAAGGAAGACGGCGTTGTCAAGTCATTCCTGGACGTTGACAAAGCCTCCGTTCCTCAAACCGAGGACCTCGTATATGGTGAAGACTGGAATGAAATCACGAACAAACGCGCGAAGTACAAAAAGCAGGAAACTCGCTACAGTGAAAAAGAGCTGGAGATCCAGAAACGTTTGAGCACGCCGATCCAGGCCCGTTACACCAATCAGCCGCTTGCAAGCGTGATGGACGAACTGGCTCAGATGGCCGGAGTCACTATTCACCTCGCGCCGGACGGATTGGCGGAACAAAGCGTTCAGCCGTCTCAGCCGGTCACCCTGAACATTCAGGATACGATCCCGCTCAAGAGTGCCCTGAACCTGATTCTGGAACCGTTGAATCTCGACTACACCATCCGCAACGACGTGCTGATGATCACCAGCAAGTCCAAGAAAGATACGGATACGTACACGGTAACCTACCCGGTCGCTGACCTGGTGATCCCGATCCCGAACTTCCAGCCCTCGTCCAACATGGGCCTCGAAGGCGCGCTGCGCTCCGCGATGGGAACGGCCAATGCCAACTCTGCGCCGTGGATGAGTGCCATGGCTAACGCAGCCTCACAGCCGCAGGTCGTTTCCGCCCAGAACGTGAACGCTCCCGCCGATGCTGCGATGGCTCCCGGCGGAATGGGTCAGGTCTCCGTCCCGATGGGCGGCGCTGGCGGTCCCAGTGCGGTCGTTGGCGGCGGTGCGAGCGGTGGATTTGGTTCACCCGCAGCCGGAAACGCTGGTGGTGCGTCCCAGGAAGACTTTGACAAACTGATCGACCTGATCAAGACGACGGTCAGCCCCGAAACGTGGGATGACGGCGGTGGAACCGGTACGATCTCCTCCTTCAACGTCAACCTGAGCCTTGTGGTCAGCCAGACGCAGGAAGTCCACGAACAGATCGCCAACCTGCTCGAACAGCTTCGCCGTCTGCAGGACCTCCAGATCACCATTGAATGCCGTTTCATCACCTTAAGTGACAGTTTCTACGAAAGAATCGGTGTGGACTTCAACGTCAACTTCAAGTCCAATAACGCATCCGCTTTCACAGGAACCGGCGGCGCGTCACACTCGACTACGAATGGTATTCCGACGTCCTATCACGAATCCGCGAAAGCGACGAGCGACTACTATGGAACGAACCTTTCATCCGCAGACATCAAACTGAACCAGGGCAGCTCGGCGCTTGCACTTCCGATGTACGGCAACTTCAACATGAGTGATAACGCAGGAGCGACGATGGGATTCTCCATCCTCTCCGACGTGGAAGCCTACCTGTTCCTCGAAGCCTCACAGAGTACCGAACGCAGCAACATCCTCCAGGCCCCGAAAGTCACACTTTTCAACGGCCAGCAGGCTCTGGTGCAAGACGTGACGGATACGCCGTTCGTGGTCTCAGTCATCCCGGTCGTGGGTGACTTCGCAGCGGCCCTGCAGCCGGTCATCGTCGTCCTCTCCGAAGGAACCTTTATGACGGTTCAGGCCGTGGCTTCACCTGACAGACGTTACGTCCGACTGACGGTCGTTCCGTTCTTCAGCCAGATCGGCGACGTGACCCAGTTCACGTTCACCGGAAGCACGTCATCCAGCCGTGATACTTCAAGCGACGACGAGAACAACGAAAAGAAGTCCTCGACCTCCGGTTCGACGACAGGTACGACGGTCCAGCTGCCGGAGTACTCCTACGTCACGGTCACGACGACGGTCAGCGTTCCTGACGGTGGTACGATCCTCCTCGGCGGTATCAAACGTCTGAGTGAAGGCCGTAACGAAAAGGGCGTTCCGATCCTTAACAAAATCCCGTTCATCAACCGT
>JAFTCU010000339.1 GCA_017454585.1 Thermoguttaceae bacterium
ACGACGGCCATCAAGGGCGTGAAGCTCGACGATTCGGTCGCCCTGATCACGGACGGTCGTTTCTCCGGCGGAACGGCTGGCGCTTGCATTGGTCACATCAGCCCGGAAGCCGCGGCTGGCGGTCCGATCGGTCTGCTCAAGGACGGCGACGTGATCACGGTCGATATTCCGGCCCGCAAGATCTCGGTGGCGCTGAGCGACGAGGAACTGGCCGAGCGCAAAAAGAACTGGAAGAAGCCGGAACCGCGCTTCAAGACCGGCTGGATGGCTCGTTACGCGGCTTTGGCGACCAGTGCCGACACCGGCGCGGTGCTGAAGTTTGAGTGATAAAAAAAACGAATAATGAATAACGAATAACGAATAATGAGCGCTTCGCGTGACAAGAAGCCAAAAAAGAAATACTTTTTCGCTTTTCATTATTCGTTCTTCGTTATTCATTATTCGTTTTGCTTTTTTTGAAAGGTCCCTTCCCATGGAAAACTCCCCTTCCTCCCCCCATCTTTCTGAAAGTCTTGAGGACTACCTGGAAGCCATTTTGCACATCACTGGCGAGAACGGAGTGGCCTGGCCGCGCGACATCGCAAAAGAGATGGCCGTTTCCAACGCGTCCGTCACGGGTGCGCTGCGCGCTCTTGCAGAGCGGGACCTGATCAACTACGTGCCGTACATGAGCGTCACGCTGACGGCCAAGGGTGAGGAACACGCTCGGGAAATCACGCGCCGGCACGAAACGCTGCGTGGTTTCCTCCGCGATTTTTTGGAGGTTGACCCGACTTTGGCCGACGAGACCGCCTGTAAGATGGAGCACATTCTCTCGCCGGAGATCATTCAGAAGTTCGCCCGTCTCGCGGCGTTTGTGAAGTCGATCCCGTGCGGGAGCAAAGAGTGGCTTTGGTCGAGCCAAAAACCCGCGTGCGATCAGTGTGGAATATGCAAGGGAAAAGAAAACGACCAGTGAGTAAATCGTTTTCTGACCTTTATTTCGTGTGAAACCGCTTATTTTCTTCAAACCATGAAAGCAAATCTCCGACTCTTTACGCTCTTTTTCCTTCTGACGCTTGTTTTGCCGCTGGGCTGTGAGAAGAAACCCGTCTCACCGACTGCCGAACCGGAGGAAGAGGAATTTGTTACGATTGAGCTAGACGCGCCAAAGATTGCCGACCTGAGCGATCCGGAACCGTCTGAATCGTCGGAGCCTGAACCGGAATCCACGCCGGAACCCAGTGTCCAAACCGTTGACGAAAACCCGCACGACACGCCGAAAAATGTCATTCTGATGATCGCGGACGGTGCCGGTTTTGGGGCGTTTTACTCAGCCGCTGATTTCCAGGCTGGCACTCCGACCGGCCTGTTTTACCAGAAAGCGCCGTGGGAAATGACTTCCGTCGCGACGTTTCACAAAAAGAGCTTTTACGACCCTGAGCGTGACTGGCCCGACTTCAAAAACTACTTCATCCCCTTCTACCAACGCGAGGAAGGATTCATTCCACCCGATTCCGCCTCGACAGGTACGACGCTCAACACGGGCGTGAAAACGCGCAATGGCCGCATTGGATTTGGCCCCGATGACGAAAAACTCACCACGCTGGCCGAGATTTTCCATCAGGATGGCCGCCGAACAGGTGCCGTAACTTCGTTCCAGATCGCCAGTGCAACGGTCGCGGCCGTGGCCGGTCATGATCTGGATCGTAAAAATGGGCAGATACTTTTCGCCCAGCTTCTTTTGGACGGCAATTTGGACGTCCTGATCGGCGCGTCCCACCCCGAGTTTGACGATGACGGGAAATCCCGCTCCCCCGAGTTCGGTAAGTACGGCCCGAGCGAAGAACTTTGGACTCAAATTCGTGCCAGAGATCTGCCCACTGGTTGGCTTTTCATTGAAAAACGGGCCGATTTCCAGAAATTCGCCGCCCTGACACCCGACGTGATCCACGCGGGAGAACTGCCGGAGCGTCTGCTCGGGATCGCGCAGTCGGCCAATTCCTTCCAGTGCCACCGCAGCGCCGGCGCGCCGTTCCTGACCACGACGCCAACGCTCCCCGAGGCGTCTCTGGCGGCCCTGAATCTTCTCGCTGTGGACCCGAAGACGGGCAAACGGTCGAAAGGGTTTTACGTCATGATCGAGGGCGGCTGCGTGGACGTGGCGAACGACGCCCACGATTTCCAACGCTGTATCGAGGAAATGGTCGATTTCAACGCGGCAATCGAGGCCGTCTGCGCGTGGGTCGAAAAGTATTCCTCGTGGGATGAAACCCTCCTGATCATCACCGCCGACCACGACAACGGCGCGATTTACGGCCCCGAAACCGGCCCCGACGGCGTTCCGACCACCCCACCGCTTTACCGCGGCAAGGGCCAGTTCCCCGAAATGAAGTACTATTCCGACGACCACACGAAGCAACTCGTTCCGCTTTACGCCCGCGGCCTGGGCGCCGACCGTTTCCGTGAGTTCGTCGTTGGGACCGACGAGCGCATGGGGAAATTCTGGCTCTACGACGGCCGGTACGTCGATAACTCGTCGATTTTCAAGGTAATTCGCGGCATTTCAGCCCAGTAGGAAAGGCCTTTTATGCGTAATATTTTCCCGTTCCTTCAGCTCGTGCGTTTCCCCAACGTTTTTGTACTCCTCGCAGACATTTTGACCGTGGCGTTTCTTCTGACCTCGCTGGAGCTCCTGCCGGCGCAGAACCTGGCCCCGTTCATCGCGGCGGGCTTTGGCGCGGTCTGCCTCTACTGGGGGGGGATGGTCCTGAACGACGTTTTTGACTTTATGGAAGATTCGGTTCTTCGGCCGGACCGTCCCCTTCCTTCGGGTCGGATCGCGCTTCCAACCGCTATAAAAACTGGCTGGGGCCTGCTGGCCGCCGGCTGGGCGCTTTGCGTTTTAACGGGGATTGGGACCCGAAATCTCACCTCGGCGCTTTCGGTCATTGGGCTCGCGACGGTCCTCTGCGCGTGCATCGTTATGTACGACGCCCGGCTCAAAAACACGCCCATGGGCCCGTTCCTGATGGGGCTTTGCCGCGGGCTGAACGTTCTGCTCTTTTTGGCGTTTATGGCCTCGGAAACGCCTAACGCTGCGGCGCCGCTTTTCCTCTACCCAATGGCCCTGTCGGTTTTCATCACGGGCGTGACGTTTTACGCTCGTAACGAAACCATCGACGCGCCGGAAGTTGGGATTTGTCGGCCGGGTTTGGGAATGTTGGTCTTCTCCGTCCTTCTTTTGGTCGGCGGTGTGGCGATTTTGCTCCCGTTCCCGACGCAGTTGAACGCGACGCTTTTGGGGAGTGTGCAGCCGCTTTTCGCGTTCCAGCCTTGGCGCTGGCCAACGCTTCTTGGGATTCTGACCCTTTGGTTGGCCTTCCGCGCGGTAATGGCTTATTTTCAGGACGTGACGGCTGTCCGGCGCGTCGTCAAGCAGGCGCTTTTCCTGGTTTTTCTCTTGGATGCGGCACTGACGCTGGTCGTTGCCGGACTGCCGTGTGCTATGGTGATTCTGGCTCTTTTCGTGCTCGCTTCGTTGATTGGAAAATGGGTTTACAGCACCTGACGATTCGTAAAATCAGGACTTTGCAAAAAAATGTGGAAAATTTTCCACCACCCCCCTTGCAAGAATTTTAAAATGTGCTAGAATACACATCCACTTGAGTGAATTGATTCACCGAGTTAATCTTTGACAAGAAGCGAAACAATTTGGATAAGTGACATCTTAAAAGACTATAGTTTTTTAAGAGAGCGCGAAGACGAGCATAGAACGTTACACTTTGGTAATTTTTATGATTTG
>JAFTCU010000340.1 GCA_017454585.1 Thermoguttaceae bacterium
CTCTTGATTGAACCAGAGATTTATTACCGGTGATTAGTCGTAAAGGTTCACCTGTTCCCATCCCGAACACAGTAGTTAAGCTTTCCGAGCCGATGGTAGTACTGCAAGTGCGAGAGTAGGTATTGCCGGTTTTTTTATTTTCTTGAAATAAATTGATTAAAAGAATCTTTTTTTCTTGATTAAATACATTTTGTGATGTATAATAAATAATAGAGAAATATAAGAGGAGTTCTGAAATGATAAAGAATTTAAGTGTTAAGAATTTTGGTCCCATTGAATCCGGGGAAATTGAGTTTGGTGATTTAACGATTTTTGTTGGTCCTCAGGCAAGCGGTAAGAGTCTTTTGTTGCAGCTATATAGGTTGCTGGAAGATTCGGAGGCGATTTATACTTTTTGTAAAAATAATAATCGTGATTGGAGAATTGTACTTGAAAAATATCCAGATGTTTTATTGAAAAGATTTTCCGATTTCTATTTTGGGGGGGGAATGTCTTGCATTTGGTCCCAAAAATATGAAATAAAAAGTGATGAAGGGAAATTTAATTTTGAGGAACTACTTTCTCAGCCTTCTGAGAAAAACAATCATTCCGTTTTTTATATTCCAGCTCAAAGAACGATTGCATTTGAAGGGGGTTGGCCAATACCGTTTTCATATTTTCCTCCAGGAACTCCATTTTCTTTAAGGTTTTTTAGCTATACTCTCAGGAATCTTTTAGATAGTGATTTCGCGGAAACACCTGAATTATTCCCTGCGAATGATTTTTTAAGACCACAATTTCAGTCCAGTATTGACAAATCAATTTATTGGGGAAACAAAGTACGAATTCGTACGAATTATCGGAGAGGTTCCAAAGGCATTGAATTATTTCCGAAGGACACCGAAACTGGCTTGAGTTATACCGCTTGGTCCTCTGGTCAGCGTGAATTTACGCCACTGTTGCTTGGTTGTTATTATTTGCTCCCCGCACAAACAGCCAAAAAAGAGGATATTAATACTGTTATCATTGAAGAGCCTGAAATGGGACTGCATCCGCAAGCGATTATCAGTTTCTTCCAGTTGGTCATTGAGCTTATGTGGCGTGGGTATCGTGTGATTCTTTCTACACATTCCAACGTGGTACTTGACCTTGTTTGGGCGATTGTAGAATATCAGGAACTATATGCCAAACAGCCTGAATATGCGGATAAAATTTATACGGCTTTTGTAAAAACGCTGAATTTGAAAAAAAGAATTCCTAAAGAGATTTTCAATTCAGTCATTCAAAAGAGATGTAAGACTTATTCATTTAATCATACTAACAAAGGAGTGCGAATCCAGGATATTTCATCACTTGATCCGGCCTCTGACGATTATAACATTGCCGGCTGGGGAGGAATTACAGGTTATTCCGGCAAAATTACAGATGCTGTAGGTGGGCTATTTTCTCAGGTAGGGGTTGAGTAATGCCAGATACATTCGAAGAAACTGTTCGAGAATTAGGGTTGTGTTTTTTCCCAGGTAAACAGGCTATTGAAGGAGGGGCTACAAATCGAATTACAGCCAAAGATACGACAAAATTTGCTGGAAGTGTGCAACTTGACAATGATTTGGAAGAAAGCTGTCCTAATGACAATCGTTGGGATTATGTGGTAGCTTACGATTGGGGAAATAATCAGTCGCTTTATTATATTGAGATACACCCAGCGTCTTCTACATCCCAAGTAAACAAAATAATGGCCAAAAAAATTTGGCTTGATAGTTGGTTGATGGGAGATGGAAATAGCCTGAAAATATATTCACAAAATTTAAAAGTTGGATATTATTGGATTGCAACAGGTAAAGTATCCCCATTAGACTCACCAGATCGTAAAAAGATGGCAAAAAAAGGGATTATTGGCCCTCTTTCGAGATTGGAAATCAAATAACTGTGAGGTATCCATCCGGGTAGGCATACACTTATATGACATCGGTCCTTTTTCTCTAGGTTTGGAAATCAGCCTTTGGAGGTTGGGAAAGGTAATTATAGGTGGTATTATGAGTTTAAGTTCTTTAAAACGTGTCCGAATCAGAACGCTTTTGTTGACTTGTTTTCTTTACTGCGGTGTATGCCTTACAGTTCTTTCAAAAAAAGAAGGCACTACTTGAAATAGTGCCTTGGATCTCTGGAAAGATTAACGCAGTGGTGTTTTTGCCGGGTTTTGGGTGGCTTTGATACAGGAAGCTGCGAGATTGAAGACTTTTTTCTTCTTTTTCTCACGTCCAATAAATCCAATGAGGCCAGTTATAAATGGAATGCCGATGAGACATCCACCAACAATAAACAACCAGTTAGTTCCGAACCAATCCTCTGAAAACCGGAATTTTCCTTTTCCATTTTCCTGTTTAAGTGTGATTTTATATTCTTCAGCAAGTCCCAAAAATTTCATTCCACTTTTTTTGGAAACTTCAATGTTATAATTTCCATCAAAAGAAGAATCCACATCAACATCATAGTCGTCGTCTTCAATCGTTCCGGCGATTCTTTGAGCAAGCTCGCCCAAATCCTGTGTGAGAACGAATTCAAGGGGTTTCGCTTTTTTAGCCATTATAAACTCCTCCGTTGTGTTTTGTACTTCCTGTTCTTGAACCGATCAAGAAACAAAAAAAGGGAGTACGTCAAACGCATCCCAGCACGAAGGTCATCGACTACCTAACAAAACCAGACACGTGACGACTCCCGAAGGAGCCGAATACGCTTAGGTTTTGTTGATATATAAACATTGATACACCCATTTACGCGTCGCGCAAATGGCGTAACTCTCGCAAAACGGAGAAAAGTGTCGATGTTTTCGTGCTGTTTAGCGAATTCTTTGGCGAACAAAGCCAATATATTAATTCATATTCTATACCAAAAGTACAAAAAAGTCAAGGAGTTCCGCCAGGAATTCAAGAAAAAAGTGAAAATTTTTAGGTTGGAAAGATTCAAAGATGGGGTGGCAATCCATTCCGTGAGTTTCACTCACGGTACAAAAACATTAACTTGACCGGCGAGGACGCCGGCCCTCCGCATCTACGACGCTGGAAGCGTCGTCCCCGTAAATGTTGCGGGAGATTATTTCTCAAAATTCCCGGAAACCTCTTGCGAAAAATGCTTTTCCGGGTATAATAGCGGGTGAGTGTGAAGAAAAAGGGGGTGGGGCTTCGTCTCCTTTCTTCCTGGTGGTCTGTTTCTTTTTCCTTTCAGAAAGTCAATCATGAAAATTTTACGTTTCGATTCCGTCGGCGGTGGGTCCGGGGACATGATTTTGAACGCGCTCATCGAGTTCTGCGAAATGAACGGGATCCCGCAGACGGCGATCGAGGAACCGCTTCACCAGCTCGTTCCCGACCATTTCCACCTGCGCCGCAGTGAAAAAGGCTCGCACGGAATGTCCGGCAAAACCCTCGTCGTGGATCTGCATGAACATCACCACGAAGAAGACCATCACCATCACCACCACCATCATCACGAGGAGGAGCACCACCACGATCACGCGCATCGTTCCTGGGCGGATATTCGGGCGATGATCGAGGAAAGCGCTTTGCCGGACGAGGCGAAAAATCTCTCGCTTGAGGTCTTCCGCACGCTGGCGGAGGCAGAGGGGAAAGTCCACGGCAAACCGGCCGATGAGGTCCATTTTCACGAGGTCGGCGCGGTCGATTCGATCATCGACATTTGCGGGTGCTGCCTCGCGTTCACGCTTTTGGGCGTCGATGGGATCTCGCTCTCGCCGCTTCCAGTGGGGATCGGGACCGTCCGCTGCGCACATGGCGTTTACCCACTGCCGGCCCCGGCGACGCAGGAACTTTTGAGCCGCTTTTCGCTCGCAGTCTCGTCGGAAAACGAGCCGTGCGAAATGCTGACGCCGACCGCCGCGGCACTGTTCGCGGTCTGGAAAAAAGCCGAAATCAGGGGGAACGCCGTGATCCGCGCCTCGTTCAACTCGTTCGGTCATCGTGAGATGAAGTCCCGGCCGAACGTCCTGCGCGTGACGCTTTACGAGAGCGAAAAAGAGTCCGAACCGGCCGCGGAGGTGGTAAAACCGTACCAGACGGAACAGTTGATTCAGTTTGAGGCGAATTTGGACGATGTAACGGGTGAGCAGCTCGGCGCGGCGATGGCGTCATTCTTCGACCGCGGCGCGCTGGACGTCTGGTTCACGCCGATGACGATGAAAAAGCAGCGCCCGGCCGTTCAGCTCGGGGTTTTGGCGCGTCCGGAAGACCGGGAGGCGCTTTTGAAGTCGATCTTCACGGAGACCGGGACGTTCGGCGTGCGGGAGTTTGCCGTGACGCGGTACTCGCTCGAGCGCCGGTGGGAGACGGTCGAAACGAAATTCGGGCCGGTCCGGGTGAAAATCGGGACGTTTGGCGGCTCGGACGTTCAATTCGCGCCGGAGTTTGAGGACTGCCAGGCCGCTGCACAAAAGGCTTCGGTACCGGTCGCGTGTGTTTTCAGGGAGGCACTTGCTTCTTTCCGCCGGCCTGCTGATTCGATTTGATTCGGGTATTTTGACAAAACACGGACACGTTTTTTAACGATTTGAACGAGGACTTTGGGATGAAATATTCATGGAATGTGGTCTTGTTTTTGAGCCTTGTGGTTTTTCCGGGAATCATGTGTATTTCCTGTTCTGGGCCTGAATCACCCGCCAAGAAAAAATTAGAGGAAATTCAGAAGATGCTGGATGAGCAAATGGCAGAAGCGACCGAGAATCTGCGAAATCCGAACGGTACAGCAAAGGAGAAAGAAGAGGAAACGGAGATCGTTCGCGTTTTAACTCCAGAAGAACAGACCGCCCAGGCAGAATATGAGCTTGGTCTTCGTTTGGCAAATGGTTTTGAGTGTGAGAAAAACGAAGCGGAAGCTGCCGCTCATTTCAGGAAAGCCGCTGAAATGGGAAACGTTCAGGCTCAATGGGCTTATGGGGCCTGCCTGTTCCATGGGACCGGGGTGGAACAGAATTACCCGGTTGGCCTGGATTGGCTGAACAAAGCCGCAAATCAGGGACAGATGGATGCTGTATTGCTTCTGGCGAATGCGTTTGCGCATGGGGAAGGTGTGAAACAGAACTACCCGAAAGCAATCAAATTATACGAACTGGCTGCGGAGCATGGTGTTTCGCGGGCACAGTTGAGTCTGGCACTGCTTTATCGTCAAGGGGTCGGAGTCGAGCAGAATGATGAGATGTCCGCGAAATGGCTGTTCCTTGCCGCGAAAGCTGATGAGCCAGTGGCGCAGTATCTGCTTGGAATGGCCTACATGGAAGGGAAAGGGATTCCGAAAAATGAGCAGGAAGCCAAAGACTGGCTCCAGCGTGCCCGGCTGAATGGTTGGGATGAGAACTCAAAAATCGAGGAATTTCCCGCGGTGATGGAATGACGGACGGTTTCACCTCATGAGAGTAATTCGCGCAGCAGCGCGTTGACCTTTTCTGGTTGGGTCAGAGTCATAAGATGACCGGCCTCCAAAGACAGAACTTCCGGGGATTTAACCACCGAAAAGGGAAGGAGCCGATCCCGTAAACCGTGGATCTGAATCGTCGGGAAATCGTGAACCTGCTCCTCTCCGCGCCACCCGGCAATCATTTTTACGACCCGGTGACACCGGAGGGACGGTGACTCAATAAACTGTTTCAGGATCTCGCGCCGTTTGAAAGAAAGCCTTTTCCCTTGGAGTTGGAACGAAGCCCAAGCGAAAAATCGGATCACGTTCCAGCCGCCATAAGGGAGCGTACTGCTCAAACTCCACCAGAGACGGAGGAATTTCGGAATCTGGTTTCCGTAAAGGAAGGTTGAAAGCCGAAAATTCTTGTGGACTTTCAGACCGTGCTCCTGAAGAACATCGCTGGCGAAAGGGGAAACCATTCCGCCAAAGGAAAGCCCGCCGGTGAAGCAACCGATTTCGGGATCCAGTCTTTGAGTTTCCTGGGCTTCGGGGCCGTAGTACGTTTTCCAGACCACTTCCCCCCACCGCCGTGCGAAATCGGGAAGCGTTTCCCCTCGCTCGGGTTCAAGCCAGTCGGGAACGGTCACACGGCACAGGTCGCTCAGCGCTTCTTTTTGTGGAGAGTAAAGACGCGCATTACAGGCAAGGGCGGGAAAGAGAAAAAACGGGATCCCGCGCTTTTTTTCGGGAGATTCGGCAAAAAAATCTTGAGTGGAATCTGCGTTCAGCATTTGTAAACCCTCTGGCCCGCGCCGCGTTTGATTAATCGTTTAACTTCCAGCCCTGTGAGCTGGGTCATGAGCTTCCAGACCGGAATTCCCGTAAGCTGTGTCAATTCATCGACTGTTGCGCCGTCTTTGGGGATGGCCTCGAAAACCGCTTTTTCCGTCTCGGTCATGGAAATTTCTGCCGGGTGTTCGACCATCATTTCTTCCGCTTTACATTCTTTCGGGAAACGGTCGCGAATCGGGCCGAGTTCTTCCAGAACGTCCTCGACGCTTTCCAGAAGTTTGGCCCCTTGACGGATCAGGCGGTGGCAGCCGGTCGAGGAGCGCGAATCCACAGGGCCCGGCATGGCGAAAACTTCCCGGCCGTAATCAAGGGCGAATTCTGCCGTGAGCATCGTTCCGCTGCGGGAACCGGCCTCGATCACGGCCGTTCCGAGCGTCATACCGGCGATGATCCGGTTCCGTCGCGGAAAGGTTTTGGCCGTCACGGGCTGGAGCGGGGGGTACTCGCTCACCAGAGCACAGCCAGCGTCGATGATCCGTTTCGCAAGATTGGCGTGTTCCGGAGGGTAAACCTTTTGAGCCAGACCGTGACCAAGAACCGCGATGGTTCGCCCGCCCGCGTCAAGCGCCGCCTTTTGAGAAACACCGTCAATTCCGCGCGCAAGGCCGGAAACGATGGAAAAACCGGAACGGACGAATTCACCCGCGAGGCGTTCCGCCTGACGTTCCCCGTAGAAAGTCGCGTGCCTCGTCCCGATCATCGCGAGTGAGACAGAATCCTGCGGCTGAAGTTTCCCTTGCACGTACAAAAGTATCGGCGGGTCGGGAATCGTTTTGAGAAGCGCTGGGTACTCAGGGGCAGAAGTCAGAAGAATTTGAATTTCATGTTTCTCGCAGAGTTCCAGCTCCTTTTCGACGTTGATTTCCTGGGGGGCGTTGAGGATCGCCATCGCGAGCTGGGCGCCGACTTCCTCCACACGCCGCAGTTCAAAAAGATCCGCCTGGAAAACCTGCTCAGCCGTGCCGAAATACTCAACCAGATTGCGCAAAATACGCGGCCCGATCCCTTTCACGAGGGTCAGACGAAGCGTGGCGAGCAGTTCCGGCGTGGGAGTGAACATTGGGGGAAACCTTTCAGGGGTGAAGTAGTCAGTAGTGAGCGTTTTGGCTTAGCCGAAAAACTGGCTGCTATTTCAAAGCGTCCACCGTGGCGCGAACGGCACGAATGATTTCGGGCGAGGTGCCGCAGCAGCCGCCGACGAAACCCGCTCCATTGGCGATCAAATCGGGGATGAAGGACGCGAATTCTTCAGGGGTTTGTTTGTAAACCGTTTCGCCGTTTACGACTTCCGGAAGGCCGCGATTCGCTTTGATCCAGACCTTTTCACCGGAAACGGCATACAGGCGGCGGCAAACGTCGAGGAAATATTCAATTCCGCGGCCGCAGTTGGAGCCGATCACGTCCGCTCCGGCGTTGAGCATCGCTGCAGCGGCGTCTTCGACGGTGGTCCCCATCATGGTCATGTCGCAGTTTTCGCCAGAGTCAAAAACCATGCATCCGACGACCGGGAGCCCCGTCGTTTTGGCGGCACGGATCGCAATCGCGGCTTCTTCCGGGTCGCTCATTGTTTCCACGACGATCCCGTCGGCCCCACCCGCTTTCATTCCTTCGGCCTGGAGGCGGAAACTCTCGAACATTTCATCCTCCGTCACCTCGCCCATCATCAGAATGTAACCGGTCGGCCCCATGGAGGCGAAAACCTTCGCGCGGTCGCCGGCCGCCTGCTTTGAAAGACGGACGCCTGCTTCGTTCAGCTCGTGGACCCGCGCTTCCTGGCCGCTTTTCGCGAGCATCAGGGCACTGGAGCCGAACGTGTTCGTGATGATGATGTCGCTCCCGGCATCGACGTAACTTCGGGCCACTTCGAGGACCTTTTCAGGCTGGTCGATGTTCCAGAAGTCCGGGCTTTGACCCATCGGCAGGCCCTTCAACTGAAACTGGGTCCCCCACGCGCCGTCAAGCACCTGGACCCCGCTGGAAAGAAGATTTTGAATGGTTTCGTGCATGATCTTCGATGAAATGAAAAGGAGTTTAAAAAATAAAAAACCAAAGGAAACGAATCTCCTTTAGTGTAGCACATTTTCGGGGAATTTCAACCCCCACCGGAGAAATATTTCAAGGTCTCCGGTGCAGGACCAACTTACAAAATGAGCCAAATGACGGAAATGGGACCGTCCCCAGGTTCACGTCCAGCCCGCTGCAAAATCCAGCGACTAAAGGCCCCGCGGATCAGGCGGATTGGGCGGATTCAGGCGGATTTGGTTCAAGAAAGTTTCACCGCAAACCCCTTTTCAAAGTGTAAGTCTCCCCCCATTTCAAGCCTTGATTTAAACACGGATTTTCACGGATTGAAAGGATTTCCACGGATTTTTTAAGGAAATTTAAGGCTTGCAGGAGTTTCCATGAAAAAAGGAATCCTTTTAATCCTTTTAATCCGTGAAAATCCGTGTTTAAATAAAAGAAGGAAGTGGAAAGGGCGTGGTGGTTAAAAAGGATTGGTTTTGGAAATTTTCTTTAAGTGATTTCAATTTAAAAATTTTAAAATCCAATCCGTTTAAATCCGCCTCATCCGCCTCATCCGCGGGGCCTGTTGCGGCTTCGGGCGTTTTCGGAGGAATTGAGTTTCGCGTCCCCCGGATTTGGGCGTTTTTCTTTTCTGGTCCAACAAAATGAAGATCCAGTTCGTGAATTGGCTCTGATTCCGGTGGAGTTCCGTGTTTCAACTCACTCCCTGCGGCTGAGGAGTTCCACCGGCTCTTTCAGGCCCGTGAGGAACGCCGGGTAAAGGCTCGCGGCGAGGCAGATGAGGACCGCCAGACCAAAGCCGAAGCCGATTTTGCTCCATGGGATGATGAGCGGCGGCGTCACGATCCCGAACATCGAGGTCACGTGGATCAGGAGCCACGAGTAAAAAACGCCGAAAAGGAAACTCATGACGATCGCGCAGAAGCCGATCAGGACCGACTCGGCGAGGATCAGGCGGATCAGCCCGCCCCGTGTCACGCCGTAGGCGCGCAAAACGCCCATTTCCCACCGTCGGGTGAAGACGGAAACGATCATCGTGTTCAAAATCGCGATCGTGGAAATGAAAAGCATGATGAGCGGCATTTTCGTCATCATACCGATCACGCTTCCGGACCGGGCCATGAGTGAACCGTTCACGCTTTCCACCGACGCGACCGTTGCGCCTGCCATCGTGCGGATCATGTCGCGGCGGGCCAGAGCGTTGGCATCCCGGTTTTCCTCGGCGGCTGCGCGGGCAATCGCCTGAATCTTGGGCTCGACCGCGCTGAAAACCTCCGGTTTCGTGAGGTTGAACCAGTAATTCTGGAACTCTTTCCCCTGGAAGGAGTCTTTCACCAGAGCGGGGGTCACGAAAAGGACCGTTTCGACGCTTTGGCGCATCAGTGAACCGGAATTCCGGGCGAGCGTCTGCCAGTCCGGAAGGTCCACGACCGCCGCGACCGTCAGCTCGACCGTTTGCTGCGGCGCCATGCCCGCACGGCCGCCAGGTCCGCCGGGTCCACCGGGGCCCCGTCTGGCCATTCCTTCACGCGCGCCGGGTCCGCCAGGACCACTGGGTCCTCTTCCGGCCATTCCTTCACGAGCTCCGGGACCGCCAAAACCACCGGGGCCCCTTCCACTCATTCCTTCGGGTGCGCCCATTCCGCCACCCATTGGGCCCATTTCGTTTGCCGCTCCAGCGGGAGCTTCGAGGGAGATCCGGTCGCCGGGTTTCAGACCGTGGGCCTGAGCGTAATCGGCCGAAATGACGCACGCGGAATCGCCGTCGCACAAAAGGCGCAAAGCGTCGGCCGCCGTCCCGTCCGTGAACGTGAGTTTCAGCTGCGGGTCAGCCGCACTGAACGCAATCTGGGGGTCCAGCCCGTACAGGATCGCGGTGCCGCCGCCGGTCAGTGAGGCGCGGGCCGAATTCACGTAAAGCATTTCGTCGGTCTGCGCGTCGGGCAGGGCACGCATCCGGAAGGCGGCCGACTTGATCGACGCGCCGGGATGCAGCGAAACCATGACCTGCGGCAGGCCGGCGACTTTGTTCGACTTCACCGAGGCGTAAGTCGCGGCCTTAAACTCGGCGTCGGTCTCCGGGAGGAAGTTTTTGGAAGCCTCTCGGTGCGCTACTTTTTGAATTGCCTCGGAGATCTGCTCGTGGGTCACGCTCCTGTCAACGTTGAACCAGAA
>JAFTCU010000341.1 GCA_017454585.1 Thermoguttaceae bacterium
GCGACGAAAAGGAAAAACACCAGCAGAAAGCGTCTACTCCAAACACCTTCACGCCTAAGGGGAACACCACGGACTTAAAATAATGACACTCATCGAACATCATGTCTCCAATCTTGGTCACGCCTTCGGGAATCACTACGGACGTTAAGGATTCACAGCCATAAAACGCGCCGTATGCAATCTTCGTCACGCCGTCGGGGATCCGGTATTCCTTGGCGGAATTGAGGCAGGCGAGCAGTTTTTTTCCGTCTTTCGTCAGCAAACCAGTCCCATCGGTTTTGAAATGAGGATGCGTGGGGGAAATGATCCATTCCTTCAAGGCCGGACAACCGGAGAACGCTCTGTTTCCGATTTTCTTCACACTATCGGGAATTGCCACGGACGTTAAGGAATCGCAGACAAAGAAAGCTTCATTTCCAATTATCTTCACGCCCTCGGGAATCACCACGGACTTTAAGGAGTCGCAGCGAGAGAAAGCACCTTCATCAATTTTCGTCACGCCTTCGGGGACCACCACCTCGGTTTCGGAACCCTTGAATTTACGGAGCGTTTTCCCATCAATTTTAAAAGAACTGGCGGGGGTCGCCTGCGCGGTTTCAGCGGCCTGGCTGTACGAGGTCAGAAACGCGCCGAGCAGCAAAAGGGCTAAAATGAATGACGTTTTTTTCATATTGTACCACCTGAAAATGAAATTTCATTCATTTTAACCAATGGGGGAGAAAACGTCAAGGGGGGGGAGTATGGAGTGCTGCAATACAGAAGTCGAAGGCTTCATTTGCCGCTTTCACTTAGCGACCGAAAAACGTAATGATTAAAAAGGGTTTTCACGTGGAAAACCTCCAGCGTACTTTCGCGGCAATCGCCTCTTCGAGGCTGAATTGCCGCAAGGGAAAGCGGTGAATGTCGCTTGCGCGACTGTATCACCGCACTCCACACAAAAATTCATTTTTCCAGCACGAACATTCTGAGCGTGCTCGGCTCGGGGATGACCGGGTACGCACGGTCGCGGTTCACCGGGAACGTTTCCCACACGAAATAGAACATTCGGTTCGGGTCCGTCGCGTCCTGGAGGGCAAAGCGTTTCGACTGCATGTTTTCCGTCGGGTTTTCGATCTTGTAACACTCTCCCGGAATCGCCGAATCGCGCGGAGCCGGTCCCGTGGGCTTGAGCGTCGCCGGGTCGAGGACGAAACGGCCGCTGGTCTCGTACTTGCGGTGCCAGCTCTGAAGGAGCTGACCGTTCACGCACTGCACCGGGCTGAAACCCATTTCGCTCGGGATGCACCCGCCGCCGCTGAAGATCCAGCTGTGCGTGAAGTCGCTGGTCTGGTAGTACTTCCAGCCGTCCTTTTCGCGGCGCGCCTGCATGATCTGGTTGTTCTTGTTCTCGTCGTAGCGCGTGTAGGTCAAAATGACGCGCCCTTCCTGATCGAAACCAAGCGCGACGTGAGAGTTCAGAAGCCCCTCGCCGTTTTTCAGCGGCGCCACCACCTCGCTGTTCGAGCGCGTGACGGGGAGCGTCTGCGGCGTGCCGTCGCTCTTTTCCCAGTGCAAAAGGTCGCGGCTTTTCATGTAGCTCAAGTCGTGATTCGTTGCGCAGTCCGGCGTGTCGCGCCACACCCAGGCGACGTGGTAGTACCCGTCCGGCCCCATGAGCGGCCCCACGTAGTACGCGTTGCAGTCCCCCTCGCCGTCGAACATCGGAACGTCCAGCAGGCGGCGCCAGGTCTTCGTTTTCACATCGTAAATGTTCCAGATCTGGCTCCCGTTGCCGCTGCCGCCGTCGCGGTACGTGAAGATCATGTTTCCGTCCACGTCGGTCAAAAAGTGCGGGTACGTACAGCGGTTTTCCAGCGCCTTCCCCCGCGCCTCTTTGGAAAGGTCTTCGGCGAGCATCCGGTGGACCGGCTCGACCGACTGAATGTCCAGCGGCTTCGTGGAGCGGAAATAGATGAGCGGAACGCAGTGCATGTTTCCGCTGACGTGCAGGTAATTTTCCGAGTCAAACGCGATTCGGATGTAGTTATGCGAATCCCAGCCGATGGCCGTCTCAAGTTTCTTGAACGTCCACGCCGAGTCGGGCTTCGTCAGATCCTTCTGACCGAGGACCATTTTGCGGTCGGCGCCGTCGTAGAAACCAATGAAGAGGAAATTCTCCTTCTGCGTGAAGGCGAACGCAACGGGATTTCCGGCCCAGACCTTCGCGATGTCTTCCCGGCGGACGATTTTCCACGGTTCAGGCGCGTCCTCGGCCTGAAGCGTTGAAATGAAACTCAGTAAAAGGGCTGAAACGACGGAAAAAAGGAGGGTTTTGTTCATGGGTTTTTGTTTCTGGTTAGGGGTTTTACTTCATGGACACTTTGATCAGGCGCAGAATGTTTTCCATCTCGGCGGCCAGGTCTTCCGCGGCCCGGCGCCGGGCGATGTGGAACGGAACCGCCACGTGGTTGATGCTGAAAATGGCCGTCACGCCGCGGCCGTACGTTTCGTCGATCTCGTCTCCGACGTCACCCACGACGGCAATCAGCGGGACGCCCGCTTTCTGGGTTCGGGCCGCCACGCCCAAAACGACTTTTCCGCGGAGGCTCTGCGAGTCGATTTTCCCCTCGCCGGTGAAAACCCAGTCGGCCGTTTTGAGCAGTTCGTCGAAGCGGACCGTGTTTAAAACCGTCTCGATCCCCATCTGGAGTTTCGAGCCGAAAAAGGCGCACATTCCGCCGCCCATGCCGCCCGCCGCGCCGGCTCCGGGAAGGTCGGGAGTGAAGGTTCCGCCCGAAACGTCCCGCATCAAGGCTCCGATGTGGTCCAGGCCCGCGTCAAGACGTGCGACCATGGCGTCGTCCGCCCCCTTTTGAGGCGCGAAAACGTACGCCGCCCCGGTCGGGCCGCTGAACGGATTATTAATGTCGCACATGGTGATGAAACCGACGTTCCGCAAAGCCGGGTCGAACGCGGACGCGTCGATTTTCGCGACATCGCCGAGCGTGCCGCCAGTCGGGACGAACGGCTCGCCGTTGGCGTTGAGGAAACGGACTCCGCACGCCGCCGCTGCGCCGGTGCCGGCATCATTGGTCGCGCTTCCGCCAAGGCCCACGATGATTTTCGTGCAGCCGTTTCGGGCCGCGTCGAGAAAAAGCTCACCGACCCCGAACGTGGTGGTTTTTTCGGGGTTTCGCTTGCCGTGAACGAGCGGAAGGCCCGCGCAGGCGGCCATCTCCACCACGGCGGTCTTCCCGTCGGGCAGGATCCCGTAAAAGCCGGAAAGTTTCTCGAAGTTAGGGCCCGTGACGGGGATCTCAACGCGCCGGCCACCCAAGGCGGTCAGGAAGGCTTCGACGGTTCCTTCGCCGCCGTCCGCGACGGGAATGCTCGTGACTCGCGCATCGGGAAAAATTTCCCGAATCTTTTCGCTCATGATCGAGCAGATCTTCCGGGAAGAAAGGGTTCCTTTGAAAGAATCGGGCAGGAGGATGAAGTGTGGCATAGCGGGAATCAGGTTAATTTGCGGGGACGACGCTTCCAGCATCGTCAGACATGGACGGACCCGTGCAACGGGAACAGCGGGACGGCACAGGTCGTGAAGTTTCCGGCCGCCTACGCCTGTTTGTTCGTCTTCTTGGTTATTTTAACATAAAACCGCTTGCTTGTCAAGTCGATCTCTTTCCATTCCCTGAAACGCTGTTCTGATGGGATCCTGAAACCTCCAAAGCGGGCGAGGACAAAGGCAAGTCGAAGCTGGAGCCTTTATTTCTTCCATAATTTTGGTACATCTGACAAGTGAATACCGCCCTTTTTAATCCCCGGGTTTTCAGTTTGAAGTATTCTCCTGCGGGACGGTATGGAAGAAAATTCCAGAAATTCTACAAAACAAGTAGTGTATATACTTGACAAGTTGATTTTTTGGTGTATATTATAGGGAAATGCAGACGTTTTGAGTTCTGCGTTTTTTTGAAACGATACACAACCAAAAAGGTAGTAAATAAAAATGGCGAAAGTGATTTTGAACGGGAAGGAAACAGAATTCCCGCCGGGTGAAAAGATCCTCGGTTTTCTGCAGGCGCGGAAACTGGGAACGAAAAACCTGATCCTCGAATGGAACGGGAAAATCTTGACCGAAAAGGACCCGCTGGAGAGTCTCGAACTTAACGACGGCGACACGCTCAATCTGTTTTCCATGGTGGGGGGCGGCTGATGAGCGTGAATCCGTATCTGAACGACGTCCAACGGGCGGTCCTCGAGCGTGCCAGGGTCGGAGTTGCCGGGCTGGGTGGCCTCGGGTCGAATGTGCTCGGCCATCTGGTTCGTGCGGGGATCCGCAGTTTCGTCGCAGCCGATTTTGACGTGGTCTCGGCGAGCAATCTGAACCGGCAGTTCTTCTTTGCCGATCAGGTCGGCAGAAAGAAAACCGAGGCGCTGGCGGAAAACCTGCGCCGGATCGATCCCGAGCTGGAACTGGATTTCCGCGACCTCCGGTTGACCGAGGAGAACACGCCAGAGGTTTTTGCAGGGTGCGACGTCGTGGTGGAAGCGTTCGACAAGGCGGACGCGAAGACCATGCTGATCGGAGCTTTGTCGGGCAGCGACATCCCGATCGTGGCGGCGTCCGGGCTGGCTGGTTTCGGCAAGTCCAACGACATCCAGGTCCGAAAAGCTGGCAAGAATCTTTACCTCGTGGGCGATCTGGTTTCGGGAATTTCGTCGGAACTCGCTCCGGCATCCCCGCGGGTCGGCATCGCCGCCGCCATGGAGGCCAACACAGTCGTCGCCATTCTGCTGGGGGTGGAGATTTAACAATGTCCGGAACTCCGACCGGATTCGAGGAGGAAATGTGAAAATGTATGAAAAAGACACCTTATGCGTGCATTCGACACGATGTCCGAAGCCCGCTTGCGGATCGATAACGACGCCGATCTTTCAGGCGGCGACTTTTGTTCACGAGGGCGTCGGCGTGGAACCCGAATACAGTTACTCGCGGCTGCAGAATCCGACCCGAGCCGCGCTGGAAGCCCGGGTTGCCGAACTGGAGAACGGCGTGGACGCCATTGCGTTTTCCAGCGGCATGGCGGCGGAAACGGCGCTGATGAACATTTTCGAGTCCTCCGGGCACATCATCGCGGGAGACGACCTTTACGGCGGCTCTCTGCGTCTCTTCCGCCATATTTCCGCTCTGTCGGGGCTGCGGTTCGATTTTACCGACACGACGGATCCGGAAAACGTCCGGAAGAAACTGCAGCCGGACACGAAAGCGGTGTACCTGGAAACGCCCAGCAACCCCACCATGCAGGTTTCGGACATCGCGGTCGTGGCGGAGATAGCGCACTCGGCGGGAGCGCTGCTGATCGTGGACAACACGTTTCTTTCACCGCTTTTCCAGCATCCTCTGGAACTGGGCGCGGACATCGTCGTTCACAGCGGGACCAAGTATCTCGGCGGCCACAACGACGCGCTGGCGGGCTTTCTGGTGACGAAGACTCCCGAGCTGGCGGAAAAACTGCGCTTCTATGCCAAGACGGTCGGCGCGTGCCTGGCGCCGTTCGACTGTTTTCTGCTGGAACGGGGGATCAAGACCCTGGCCGTCCGCCTCGAAAAGCAGGCCGCCAGTGCGGAAAGTATCGCTCACTGGCTCCGGCGGAGACCCGAGGTCCGCAAGGTTTACTACATCGGCTTCCCGGACCATCCCGGCTTTGAGGTGACGAAGCGCCAGTGTTCGGGCTTCGGCGGGATGCTGTCGCTTGAAGTCGATACGCCCGAAACGGCCCGGAAGATCCTGCGCGAGGTCAAACTTTTCCAGTATGCCGAAAGCCTCGGCGGGGTGGACAGTCTCATCACCTACCCCATGCTTCAGACCCATGCCGATGTGCCGGAGGAGGAACGCCTCAAACGCGGCATCAACGACCGTTTTCTGCGGATCTCCGTCGGGATCGAGAACGCCGCCGACCTCATCGAAGACCTCCGCTCGGCAATCGAAAAATGAACTTGGGAGAAACCGGGATGCAATACAATTTTGACGAAATCATTCCCCGCCGCCACACCAAAAGCCTCAAATACGATTTTGCGAAAGAGCACGGCAAGCCGGAAGACCTGCTCCCCATGTGGGTGGCGGACATGGATTTTCAGACGCCGCCCGCCGTACGGGAAGCCCTTGCCGACAAAGCCGCCCACGGAATTTTCGGGTATTCCGATCCCGACGAGCCCTATTTCGAGGCGCTCGCAACGTGGTTCAAAGCAAGGCACAACTGGACGGTCGATCCACATACGGCGGTTTTGACGCCGGGCGTGGTGTTTGCGATCTGCACGCTGATCCGCTGTCTCACGAAGGTGGGCGACGCGATCCTGATCCAGGAGCCGGTCTATTACTGTTTCCGGCTGGGGATCCGCGACAACGGCCGCCGGACCGTCGTGAACGAACTGCGTTTCGACG
The DNA here is from genome assembly GCA_017454585.1 of Thermoguttaceae bacterium. Next base: position 6,422 of record JAFTCU010000341.1, read on the forward strand.
GGGAAAGGTACACCATCGACTTTGAGGACTTCGAACGCAAGATCATTGAGAACGGCGTGAAACTCTTCATCCTCTGCTCGCCGCACAATCCGGTCGGACGCGTGTGGACGAAAGAGGAACTTGAGAAACTGGCTGAAATCTGCCTGCGGCACGACGTCTTTGTGGTGGCGGACGAGACCCACGAGGATTTCGTCTATCCCGGCAGCCGGCACATCGTCTTTTCCACGCTCTCGAAGGAAATCGCGGACCGCTGCGCCGTATGCACTTCGCCGAGTAAGACTTTCAACCTCGCGGGGCTGCACAACGCGAACATCTTCATCGCCAATAACGAGGTGCGCCGGGCGGTCCGGCACGAACTCGACGCGGAAGGCTTCAGCCAGTCCAACATCATGGGGCTGGTCGCCTGCCAGACGGCGTATCAGACCGGCGTGGAATGGGTGGATCAGCTGGTCGATTATCTGCGCGGGAATCTGTCGCTCATGCGCGAAACGTTCCGGACCCGGATGCCTCAGCTGCGGCTGATCGAGCCGGAGGCGACTTACCTCCCGTGGGTGGATTTCTCCGGGCTGGGTCTCAGCGCGCCGGAACTGGAACGTTTCATCGTCGAGCGGGCTAAACTCTGGCTGGACGGCGGGCGCATATTCGGCGCGGGTGGTGCTGGTTTCCAGCGGTTCAACATCGCAACGCCGCGGGCAATACTGCAGCAGGCGCTCGACCAGCTGGAAAAAGTAGTCAGTAGTCAGCGTTTCGGCTGCGCCGAAATTATGTAAAAAAAGGCTCCCCTGAAAGGGGGGCTGCCGAGCGAAGCGAGGCTGGGGGGTTCTGGCCGAAGGACGGACTTTCCTCCGTTTCTGAACCCCTCCGCCCCTTCGGGGCACCTCCCCTTTCAGGGGAGGCTTTCTTTTAATCTTCCGGCCGTCCGTCAAATCTCATAATTCAGGAATTCGCCGGACTGAAATTCCACGTTCTCCTGACGCTTGAATTGAAGTTCCGGCATTTTCGCACTGACCCGGGTCTGTTCGGGAACCGATTTGGTGACGAACGCGTTGCCGCCGATCACCGCGCCCTCGCTGATGACCGTCTCGCCGCCGAGGATGGACGCGCCCGAATAGATGGTCACGTCGTCCTCGATGGTCGGATGCCGTTTTACGCCTTTCAGCGCCTGCCCGCCGCGGGTGGAGAGCGCTCCCAGCGTGACCCCCTGATAGATCTTCGCGTGTTCGCCGATCTTCGAGGTCTCGCCGATCACGATGCCCGTCCCGTGGTCGATGAAGAAGTATTTTCCCAGTTTCGCGCCCGGATGA
>JAFTCU010000342.1 GCA_017454585.1 Thermoguttaceae bacterium
ACCGTCTGGGCGAAGATCTGGTGGAACCTCAACATTCAGATCTGCTACCTGCCCGTTTACACCGCGAACCACTGCGAACTGGGCGAGTCGTTTACCCGACTGATCGACGACAAGCGGGCGAACCTCATCGCCAACGCGAAACTCCTCTACGGGATCGACGATGGCGCGACGCTCAACCACACGACCGACAACGACTGCATCAGCGAATACTACACGGAATACCTCAATCCCGGCGACTTCACGTGGGCGCTGCACAATTACTGGCTCCAGTACCGCTACACGATGGACCGTTCGTACCTTACCGACCGGGAAAAGCACGCGTTTTTCGATATGCTGAAGGGGTCATTCAACGTTTACACGCACATTTTCCAGAAGGAGGTCGACGGCAAATACCACATTCCGGTCATGCGGTCGCCCGAATACCCGACCAAGGCGAGGGACACGAACTACAACATCGGCCTGATCCGCTGGCTCTGCGAACGGCTGATCGAGGTCAACCGCGAGTGCGGCTTTAACGATCCGCAGGCCGCCGAATGGCAGGACGTTCTGGACCATCTGGTCGATTACCAGGTTGGCGAGGACGGCTTCCTGATCGGCGCGGACGTCCCGCAGACGGTCTCGCACCGGCACTGGTCGCATATGCTCCAGGTCTGGCCGCTGTGCGTCTATACGGCCGAGGATCCCGAGCGGCGCGCGTTGATCAAAAAGACGATGGACCACTGGACGACGGTCGAGGACGGCCGGCAAATGTTCGGCTGGTCGCAGGCCGCTGCGGCAAGCATTTACGCCATTCTGGGCGAAGGCGAGAACGCCCGCGATTATATTTTGAAGCACCACAACAATCGGCGGTTCGTCCAATGCAATACGCAGTATTTTGAGGGCGGATGGCCTGTGATCGAGTGCTCTCACGTGGCGGCCCGCGCCCTTCAGGAAATGCTTCTGCAGTCGTGGGGGAATCAGATCCGCGTCTTCCCGGCCATCCCGGCCGACTGGAAGGAAACGTCCTTCGCCGACCTGCGGACCGAAGGCGCGTTCCTCGTCTCCGCGATCCGCAAAGACGGCAAAACGTCCTGGGTCAAGATCGAGTCTCTGGCGGGCGAGGAATGCCGGATCGTTCCGAACTTTACCGGCGAGTTCCAGGCCTCCGCCCCGGAAAAGGTTCAGCCGCTTGGGAATGGCCTGTTCAAAATCGATCTGAAGAAAGGCGAAACGATCACCCTCTGGCAGGGCGACGCCGATCAGAAGGTCGCGCCGGTAACGATGCCCGATGGTCAGAAACCCAACCCCTGGGGCAAAAAGGCCGCGGAAAAGATCAACCTCAAGACGAGCCTCTCCTACAGGAAACCGGTCAAGGCGTCGAGCAACTGGGACTCCGGCGCGTACAGCGTCGCCTCAGCGTTCGACGGGAATCTGGTTTCCCGCTGGGGGGCGAAACCGGGGTCACGCTCCGGTTGGATCGAGGTCGATCTGACCGAACCGGCCGAGGTCAAAAAGGTAGTCATTTCCGAAATCGCGTACCCACGAACGACCCGGTTCCGGATCGAGGTCCGGTCGAGCGAAACAGACGAATGGACCACGGTTTACGAGGGGAAAACCATCGCCCGGCAGAATTTCATCATCCCATTTGAGAAACCGGTCGAGGCCCGATTCGTCAGATTGAACATTCTCGACGCAACAGAAGTCCCGACGATTGAGGAGTTCAGTGTATATTGACCCTGAAAGACTTCATACCAGTCCCGCTTCCATGTGAGATTTAAACACGTATTTTCACGGATTCAAGGGATTAAAAGGATGACTTTTGAAAAGCCACTCCCTTTTCTCTTTAAAAGTCTGTGGGAATTTTTAATCCGTGAAAATTCGTGTTTAAATGGAACTATAAACCGAAAGGGATAGCAATTCTTAATCTTTGGTTTCACGAGAAATCTCCAAAAATCTGAATATCGGGATTTTCTAACGCTTGTCCTCTGTGAGGCTCCAAAAAGGTTTATCAGGTTTATGGTTTTCGCGATGAAAAATACTTATAGTTTATAATTCAGTGGATCAAAAGGTGTCGATGCGTACTTGTCGGATGCCCCTTTTTTTCAATCAGGCCAAACAATTTCTGAAAATTCTGAATCTTTACAAAATATTTACAAAACCTTTAAAAACGCTTAACATTCGTCCTGTATACTACTTATGTAAGGTGTGAGGGATGTCCTCCCCAGAAAAACAAAAAAACACAATTCCAATAAGGAGACACAATCATGAAAAAGATCACCATTTCCATCGTCGCTCTGCTGGCTGTTGCGTTGCTCTGGACTTTGAACGCCTTCGCCTGCAATACTTCCACGCAGGTCACTGCTGAACAGGCCTTTTCCGGGACGACCAATCCTGGAGGAGCTGTCAGTGAACAATTCACAGACGAGGACGAAGATGATGATGACGACATTTACGACATCGACGACGCGGATGACGATGAAGACATCGAAGACGCGGATGAGGATGAGATGACCGACTACGAGCCGGCCCTTTACCGCGCCGCCAAAAGGGGCGATCTGGCGAAAGTTCAGGAACTCGTTGCCAAGGGGGCCAATGTGAACGCCATGACCGAAGACGACGAAACGGCACTCCACGCCGCCGCTGAAAATGGTCGGGTCGAGGTCGCCCGGTTCCTGATCGAAAAAGGCGCGAACGTCAACGCCGAAGATGAGGACCAGACCACACCGATCTTCGAAGCCTGCGACGGATTCAGCCTTGAAATGGTCAAGCTCCTGGTCGAGAACGGCGCGAACATCAACGCCACGAACGATGACGCCGAAACGCCCCTCCACGTTGCCGCCGAAGACGGAACGCTCGAAATCGTGAAGTACCTCGTCGAAAAGGGCGCTAACGTCAACGCCGTGAACGAAGACGGCCGTACCCCGGCAGAGGAAGCCGCTCACGAAGGCCGCACCGAGATCGCCGAGTTCCTCCGCAGCTGCAAGTGATGATTTCAAGGAGTACGGCTTGAAGGGGTTCCAGATGGTCGTACTCCATTTTTGAAGCTCAATCTGCGGGGACTGTGATCATTGAAGTGTGGAGCGAGTTGGATGTTGCCTTTGCGTTAATCCTCCGCCTTGGCGTTTCGGAAACCCGGCATGTCAGCGCGGGGATTGGCGTTCATCGCGTCACTTCCCACCCGGATCGCCCGAAGGAGTTTCTGGTAGTCAGGATCTTCGTCCGTTTCAAAGAGAAAACCTTTTTCCGTTTTGATTCCCCGACCCAACGGAGCAGGGCGGTGCGCAGTCAGCGCGGGCGAGTGTTCCGGATGCGTGAAATTCACCCAGCCGAAACGCCCGGACCAGTTCGTCGTCGGGTTGGCGGGGCCGCTCGGTGCATCGCTGAAATGAAATTCCTTGTGGCACTCAGCGCAGCGGCTGTTCCAGACCTCATAAAAGTCCGTCCGGAATGGCTCGCAGTCGAACAGATCGCGCTTTCCGGCGGAATTGGGCCGACTGTTTGCGTAGGTGGCGTAGTACGGAATATCGGCGTCCACCCACATAAAAACACGCTGGCAGTCTTCGAGCGGAATTTCTTTCCCGCAGTGCTCCTTGGTCAAGTACTCTTCCAGGCGGCTCGCCACGATTCCAGCCTCAAGTGGGTCGTTCACGCCGGACGGAGTCCAGAGGAGCCAGTAGAAATGCACGAGCGGCTTTTCCCGTTTTGCTTCCTCGGGAAGCATTCGGCCCGTCTGCATATCGTGCTGACGGTAGGAGCGCGAACGGAAAACGAGCGAATCGTAAGACTCGCAGAAAAACCGCGTTTTGTCGCCGGTCAGGTCGCACCCGCCTGCCGGGTTCAGACCGCTGTGGCACTCGACGCAGTAACGGTCCCAGACCGGTTGTACGAGCGTGCAGTAATTGATGATTTTCGGGTCGAGCTTTTCGTTCGTCGGCCCGATTTTACTCCACCAGTTCGGGAGTTTCGGAACGTCCGGCGCGCGGCGGGCGGCCGGCGGCTGAACTCCCCGGGAGAGCGAAAGCGGCGATTTTTGCCGGTCCTCGTGGCACCCGACGCAGCTCTGGACCTCCCCCGGCATCACCTGAAGGGCGGACGTCATGCGCTGAAGCTCGCGCCCCTGGGAATCAAGCGCCTGGAGGTAAATCTCGCGTAGGGCCGGCACTTCAAAATGGGCCGAGCCGTCTTTTTCGACCGGGACTTCACCCCAGCACCGCTTCGCGTAGTACGTGGCGCCACTCATCAGCGGTGACTGGTCGTAAGCCCGATTTGAGAGGTCCTCCGACTTTCGCACCTGCTCCATGATGCGGAGTTTCGCGACCTGGCCCGGCTTGATGAACGGCGCAAGGCCCTCGTAAACGTTCACGAGCAAAAGCGTGCCTGTCGGCTTCTGCGGGTCCGTGATCACGGACGAAACTTCACGTGGACGCGGCGTTTCCCGAACCGCCAGAGGACAGTAAACTCCCCGGTCGGGGTCGGGATCCTCGAAAATCAGGCGTTTCTCGCCGTTCCGGTTCAGGGCGTAAAGCCGGTAGCGCGTCGAGCCGTTCCGCTCGGAGCCGTAAGCGCACAAGAAACGGTCGGTCGTGATCGGGAACGGGTCCCGATACGCCCACTGGCAGAACCGGTCGCCAATCGGCGCGAGTTCTTTCGTGATGTACTCGTAACCCACGCCTTCAGGCGCTTCACGGCCGAAACTGGAATCAATCAGCCCGATGGCGCCTTGCGGGAAACCGTGGTGGGAGGTGAATGCTGCGATCAACTTCGTGCTGGACCCGGGAAGCGGCCGCGCCTGAAGGAAGGACCCGCAGCTGCGTACCGTGTTCCCGAAGTAAAGCTGGTAGCTCGTCCCGTCCGGATTTTCCGTCCAGAGCGACTGCCTGTAGGTCAGATCCCGGTCCACGTACTCCCAGCGCGTGAACAAAATCCGCCCGTCCGGCAGGACCTGGGGATTGAAATCCGAGAGCGTGTTCATGCTGATGCACTGAATGTTCGAGCCGTCCGCGTTCATTTTGTAAAGGTTGGAAGCCGGCCCGGGCTGGCAGACCGTAAAACCGCCACGGCGGGACGAGACGAAAACGATCTGGCCGTTCGGAAGTTCCGCAGGGCTGAAATCGTAAAAGTCGCCGAACGTCAACTGCTTCAGACCGGTCCCGTCGATCCCGATGCGGAAGATTTTCCACTGGTTCCCCCCGTTCGGGTCGTAGGCGAAAAAGACCGTCTTCGCGTCGAACGAGAGATTCGCGTCGTAGATCGTCCCGTTGGGATCCTCAAAAATCGTCGTGATCTGGCGTTTCGGCTCGGCCGGGTACACGATCCGCAGAGCGCAGCCGGGTTTCTGGACCTTCGCGGCCCAAAAATCCTGACCGACCGCCGGCGGACGCGCAAAGTCGCAGCGGCTCACCACCAGAATGGGTGGGAGGTCCTCCGTATGCAGCGTCTCCGGGAAAGTACGGCTCACCGGCGGCTCAGCTTTCAGTACAATCGGTTCCTTATTGATCGCCAGATTGCGGTACAGAGCGGTCCTCTGCCACGGTCTGAGGGAAACACTTCCGGCCGGGAGCGGATCCGGGTCCGTGAATTCGGCGACTTTTTTCCCGTTTACGCTCAGCGTCAGAAGGTTTCCAGCCTCAGTTTTGCGGCATCGTGCGTTCATTTTGATCCATTCTCCCTCAGGAATGGTACACTTTGCCGTCATAAACAATTTGAAATTCTGCTGGTGGCGGCCGAGCATCGCGTACTGACCGTCGGCGTAGAGGGCAAACTCGTATCCGTCGAAAGCATCGGCTCCAACCCCCTCCCGGCCGCAGTTGGTCACGAGGGCCGCGTTCCCGGTCGCTCCTTTTTCCAGAAAGACCTCGGCGGAAAAACTGACTTCTTCAGCCCGGAAATCGTCTTTTGTAAGACGAAAACCACTTCCAGCAGGACCTTTCACGACACCGTTTTCCAAAGCCCAGTTTCCGCCATAAACGCTAAATCCCTGGACTGGCGTGGTGATACGAGGAACATAAGGTTCCGCCAGAAACTTTTCCAGAGTTTGAGCATTACAAGCCAAACCTGCAAAAAATGAAAGCAGAACCGACAAAACGGAAAGGAACTTTTTAACAGGGAAAAAGGAACGCATATAAACTCCTGATTATTGGCCGACTGCCAGCGTCAATTTTGGAAGGCAGTAATTGGAGGCTGCAAGGCCGAAACTACGCGCGGCGGTGGCAGCCTCTCCGAACTCAAACGATGCTGGAAGCATCGTCTCCGAAGGGGTTAAAACCGGATCACCATCTTCATCATCGGGTCTTTGCGTTCCACCTTCTCGAACGCCTGGTCAATGTCGGCGAAGTCGAAAACGTGCGAGATGAAATCGTTCGGGTCGAGCACGCCGTTCTGGATCCACGCGCAGATCTGGCGGTGGGCCTCCGACTCCATCTTCTTCGACGGGAACTGGTTGAACTGCAGCGTCCAGTTGTACGGGCAGCGGCTCCAGTCGATCTCCGTGTGCTGGATCTCCGAAATGCCGTACACGCAGATTTTCGCGCCGGGTTTGATGATTTCCAGACCCGTATTAATAAAAGCGTTCACCCCTACGGCATCGAGAGCGAAATCCACACCGTCGGGGCAAATCGCGCGCACGGCCTCTTTAATGTCCTGCGTCTTGCCGTTGACGGTGAAGTCGGCGCCCATTTTCTTCGCCAGTTCCAGCTTCTCGTCCTGAACGTCGATCGCGATGATCGGCCCCAGGCCCTGCAGTTTCGCGAACTTGACAAAACTCAAACCGACCGGGCCAAGCCCCAGGACGCAGATGCTTTTGTTTGCTTCCAGCCCGAAGATCTTGCCGGTGCTGAGCACTTCGCGGAACGTGATGATCATGGCGGAGGAGATCGGGTCGAACCCCTCCGGAAGGACGCTTTGCGCCCAGGCGAATTCATCCGGGATCAGCCCGTCGTCGAATTGGGCCTGCGCATCGGTCACGACGTTGTATTCGGAATAGGTTCCCCATGCGCTGAAATACCCTTCCGGAACATTCGACCAGTACGGCATAAGCACAAGATCGCCGATCTTGTAGTTTTTCACCTTGGCGCCGAGCTCTACCACGCGGCCGACACCTTCGTGTCCCAGGACGACCGGATACTGATCGACCCCTTTGAATTTGCGATGGATGATTTTCATGTCCGTGCCATTGCAAACACCGCACGACTCGATCTTGACCAGTGCTTCGTACTCGCCGTAGGTCGGCATCGGCATTTCTTCAATACGGCAGGAACCGTCCGCGTGAACGATGTAACTTTTCATAAGTGGAACCTTCTTTCAATCGGGAATGAGGAATAAGGAATCAGGAATGAACGCTTCGTGTAACACAGGGGCAAGAGATTTCCTCCCTGTTTTTTCTTTTAGTATAACAAATTCCCCGGGAAAAAAAATCCCCTGAACCTTCATAATTATCCAAATGTCGCAATAACGACATAAATCCTGTCGCAAAAGCAACACAGCCACCTGGCAGCTAACGAGAAGTGGAGTATAATAGTGTACATAGAAGGATTTTGAGTCCTTATACCAAACTGCAGTTTAACGTTTATTGCTTTTCCTTTGTGGAGATTTCGATGCGTAACATATCCATTTTTCTGGCAGCTTTGCTGTTTTTCGTGCCTTCCGTTTTCGCGGTAACGTATAACTGGACCGGCGGTGAGGGGACGTGGAACACTTCAACCGGCTGGACCCCAGAAGGAATTCCGACCACGAGTGACACGGTGACGGTCACGGAGGGAACGGTTTCTATAGCGGTAACGGACACGCCTCAAGCCCAGACGCTTACCATCGGTGGTGGGACTACGGCCGCCCAGGTCAATGCCGCGGCAGACGCAACCGCTTCTTATCTTTCGGGTCTTGCGAATGTCGTCGTCAAGCCCAATGGTGTTTTTTACACCGACTCCCTCGGGAACAATAACGGAACCAAAAACGGTCTTTCCGGAAACTGGACGCTCGATGGCGGGACGATCGCTTCAGGGCGCTTCCTGTATTTCGGGACCGGTTCACTTACCGTGAACAGCGGTGCAATTACCACCGGCGAATTCCGTATCGGTAATGACGTCGGCGGCTCCATGATTCAGAACGGCGGAACGATCTCAAGCCCCGGCTGGCTAACTGTTGGTGAGAACGGAACCGCTACTTACACCATGAAAGGCGGCAGCACGACAGCCGGCAACACGGTAGTGGGCGTTTCGGCCGATACTGTGGGGGAAATGAATCTTCAGGGCGGTACTTATACATCGAACAATTTCATCACGATTTGCTATTTCGGAAACGGTCAAAATGCCAAAGGGACACTCAATATTTCCGGCAATGCTTTCGTTACCACTCCTCGGGTTGATGTGAAAGGCTCAAATGCCACACTGACCCTTTCCGAAAATGGTGTTCTGATCACGGAGTTAATTAATAATGAAGGCGGTACAGTCTCCATCACTTCCGGTTCCCTCTCGGCTGTTTCGCAATCAATGACGGTTCCCGCGGGTTTCTCTCTCGTTCCGGCGGTCGAATTTGTTGCTGATGTCAAATCGAATGGGACCTCGGAATATATTAAATCGGCAGGTAATCTGGATCTTCAGGGCCGGCTCATGCCGAATGGAAATTTAACGGCAGGCGCTTCCTACAAACTCGCGGAAGCCGCCAGCTTCACTTTTGGGGACAAGTCGTTCGAACAGTGGGCCGCCACCATGCCGACGCTGACGCTGACCAACACGGGAACGGAAATTTCCGCGGCCGTAACTGGCGGTGATATGTATCTTCGGGCAGACAGTGATGGGTCATGGAACCGTTTCAATAATTGGAACCTGAAATCCGGTGATACCGTCTATGAACGTTACGCGATCCCGTCCATTCTTGACAATGCGTTCGTCGAAGAAGGCACCGTCACCGTCGGCGGCGGCTCTTTAGCCAAATCACTCACCATCGGCGGAGGGGAAAATGTCGGAACGGTCAATCTGAATGGTTTGCCGAATAATATTGCCGACATCGTGGTCAAAGAAAACGGTGTGGTCAATGCGGGTTCCCTGAACGGTATGGCAAATAACTGGACTGTGGACGGCGGAACCATCAAATCCACCGGTAATTTCTACTTCGGTACGGCTAATGTGACGGTGAATTCCGGCACGATCGAAGCGTGGCAGTTCCGTATCGCCAACGCGGGAACCGAAGGAAAAATGACCCAGAATGGCGGTCTGGTCACGACGGCCACTGGCGGAAACTGGTTCACGATTGGTGAAGAAGGTTCCGGTTCCTATACGCTGAATGACGGTATAATGTCCTCTGGCGCGAATTACGCTATTGGTGTCCATGATGGCTGCGCCGGTACCGTGAACGTCCGCGGCGGTCAGTGCCTTGCCGAAAATGGCACCATCATTCTTGGCTACCTTGCCGGTTCCACCGGTACCCTGAATGTGGAAGGCGGGCAGGTCCGTGCCCAGGGAATCCTTCTGGGAAGGGAAGATAACACCACGACGGCGCTGAACATTACCGGCGGTGAAGTTCTGGCGACGGCGATCGATAATAACCGCGGAACGATCACGTTCACAGGCGGCGTTCTCGCGGCGTTGGGCGATAATCTGACGATTACCAAAGGTTTGAGTGTCGGCAATGGCGCAACTTACCGCGCGGACGTGGCAGGGGAGAACGCCAAGTCGCTGAAAGTCAACGAAACCCTGACGATGGAAGGCCAGGTCGCCCTTGGCGGCAACCCGGTCCCGGGAACCGAATACACCATCGCGGAAGCGGGAAGCATTAATTATGGTTCTTCCACATTTGATGTCTGGAAAGATACGGTTCCGCGCCTGACACTCGTCCAGGACGGCAATACGATCAAAGCGACGCTCAAATCCGGCGATCTTTACTGGAACGGCCCGGAAGAAGATGGAACCTACACGAACGCGGACAACTGGCAGGTGAAGTATAATGATGCGCTCACTCAGGCGTATTCCGCGCCGAACTCGCTCGATAATGTGTATGTCGAGGCCGGTAAAGTTTACGTGACGGATACAACGACAGCCGCGAAGAAACTCACAGTCGGCGGCGGTACGGAACAGGCGACGATGGTCCTTACTTCTGGCGATGCTACGAATGCGCTGGCGAACGTTGGATCCATCTCCATTGAGAAGAACGGCACGCTGAAAGCGAACAACAACTCGGCGCCCAATGGTGCGAACAACTACAGCGGCGAGTGGACGATCAACGGCGGAACGATTGATGCCACTGGCAGAGACTTCTACTTTGGCGACGCGCAGGTCACAATGAACGACGGAGTGATCACTGCTTCGCAATTCCGTGTTGGCAATGCCGGCACAACGGGTTCTTTCACGATGCACGGCGGCACGATTAACGCCCCTGCTTTCTCGACGGTCGGTGAATCCGGCTCCGGAACCTTCACCATGGACGGCGGAACCTACAACGCCGGCCGTATGGTGCTGGGAGTGAACGCCAATATTGGCACGTTCAACATCAGCAAAGGAACGCTGAATGTTACGGACTTTATGGATGTGGCCTGGACCTGCCAGGGGTACGGTCTCTCGCTTGGTTTCCAGGGCAATACCACGAACAAAGGGATCATGAATGTTACGGATGAAGGGGAAGTGAATGTTCCTCACGGCATTATGCTTCAGAACCAGTCCGAACTGAACATCAGCGGTGGAACCGTCACGACCGGGAAACTTGCCCGGGCTGCTGGCGCGGAAAATTCCGTCATTTCCCTTGATGGGGGTACACTTAATGTTACGGAACTCAACACTCCCATTTCCTTCACGGGTGGTGTTCTTAACGCGGAAAGTGTGAGTGTGACGCTCGGTCAGTCGGGCGGTACCCTCTCCCCGGGCGGTAACGGAGTCATTGGTTCAACCCGCCTCATGGATTATATGGTTGATGGCGGTAAGTGGCACATCGACATGACTGTCACGGACATTGACAGCATCTCGACCGACATGGAAGACTGCGATCTTGCCAATCTCGCAGAGATCACCCTCCAATCACTGGATGGGCAGCTCCTGAATGAAGGGGAAACCACGAAAGACTTCCTCACCTTCACGAACAAAGAACACCCGCTTGATCTGGAACTTGTTAATAGCATATTGACCGGTGACAACAGTCAGTTTTATAGTGTTTTTGCGTCGGAGACCGGGTATGCGCTTCAGCGTTTGATGGGTCCCACTCCCCCATCTCCTGGTGAGGGCACTCCGGAGCCTGCCTCGTGGCTCCTGATGGCTCTGGCCTTCTGCGGACTTGGATTCTGCGGACGGAAAAGACTCAGTAACTCCAAAAGTGAGGTGAACGCGTGAAAAGCCTCAAAATCCTGACAATTTTGTGCCTTTTATCTACCCTTCTGTTTTCAGTTGGATGTGGGCGTGATCGTAATTCCGGCCCGGTCGTGAAGTGGTCCGGCACGGTAACTGTCGGGGGAAAACCTATTCCAACGGATTTGCCGGAAGCGTTCATTCTCGTGCGTCCTGCCAACCCGGACCAGCATGGAATGGCGGGGCCCACTCAAGGCGTGGTGAATCCTGACGGCACATACCAGCTCAAAGACGTACCGCGGGGCAAAGTGATCGTCCAGTTCCGCCTGATGCAAAAGACCGGCAAAATGGCAGTCGATCCGGTCACAAAAGATAAGACTGACAAACTGGCCAGTATCGTTCCCAAGGATAAAGCCAAAGGGATCGAAGTCGAGGCGTCCAGCGATAACAAAAAAATGGACTTTGATTTGTAACGAATAACAATATATTTGAGTTTGACCTCAAACGGGGTTTTGTTGAACAAGTTCGTTCTTTCCATTCGTGTATTCGCGATTTACAGGATAAGTGAGAGTTTAAGGTGAAAACAAACAAAACATCCGCGTTCACGCTCGTCGAACTTCTCGTGGTGATCGCCATTATTGGAATGTTGGTCGGTCTGCTTCTCCCGGCGGTTCAGCAGGTTCGAGCTGCCGCGCGGCGTATGCAGTGTTTGAACAATCTGAAACAGCTCGGTCTCGCTGTAAATAACTACGAGTCATCCAATAGTGGATTTCCTATTGGCATGTACACCTTTGATGGAGATAATGTAAACGCCATGGGCCGTGGGGGGGATCACTGGCGTAATGACCACAACTGGTACTCACAGATGGGCCCGTACATCGAGCAGCAGGCGTGGTATGATATGATAGACCTTGAAGTTTCCATGTCAATGCCTGTCAATCTCGAAGCGAGAAAAACAAAAATCTCGATGTTCGCATGTCCTGCGGACATTGGGCTTCAAGAGAATGAATGGAACTCCACAACGTGGGCGCGTGTGCGTTCAAATTATTGCATTAACTTCGGGAACACCACTTACGGGCAGAGAACCAAGGAGGGCGTTGAGTTCCGCGGCGCACCGGTTCGTCCCCGCCAAAAGACTCCGATCTCGCGCATTCCGGACGGTTTAAGTAACACTCTGCTTTTCAGTGAAGTTTGTGTCATTCCTACGACCACTGGCTGGGGCGGAAGCATCTCGGACGTTTCGATTTCACTCGGCTGTGCGCTGACGGGCTGGAATCCTCCGAACTCGAAAGTCTCTGATGAAACCTACCAGGGTGTTGTGAACAACGCGGATTACACCAGCATGGGCATCCCAAAACCGGTATCGGCCGCCGAAGTGAACCAGGTCATTACGGCCCGAAGTCACCACAGCGGTGGAGTCAACCACGTCCTTTGTGACGGCTCAGGTGATTTCACCAGCGACTTGATCGATTCCGCTGTTTGGCGGGCTCTTTCTTCTGCGAAAGGCGGCAAGAAAGAGGCGCAAGAGAAAAAATAATTTTCCGCCATGAATTGACCTTGAAACTGGTTTAATTCCAAACACTCGTTTACGGTGTTTTTATTATACCGCGGGTCACGATAAAATTCATGGTTTAAAATTTCTGCTCTCTTTTTTTGGGCGTTTGGTGATATATCTTTTTATAGGCTGCTGCAAAATAGGAGGCGTTGGCGAAGCCGACGCGATGCGCGATAACTTCTAGCGTTAAGTCCGTGTTTTGCAGCAGTTCATTCGCCCGATTCATCTGGACCCGAATGATTTCGTCGTGAACCGTTCGCTCCATTGTTTTCTGAAAGCGGCGTTCCAAAAGACGGCGATTGACCCCCAGTGCGGCTGCGACCCCCTGGACCGTTGTACCGGAACAGGCGTTTTTCCCAATATACTGAAGCGCCTGATGTACGATGGAATCACTTACCGCGTAAGAATCCGTAGATTTTCTGACAACGATCTGATTCACCGGGATGATGGTCGGATGTATCGGCGGCGGGTCGCCCAACATTAACTTATGGAGCAGCCTTGCGGCCTCGTAACCCGACTGGAACGTATTCACGGCCACACTCGTAAGTGAAACTGGCGAGAGCCGGCATTGAAGTTCATCATTATTAACACCCACGACTGCGACATCTTCCGGCACATGAATCTCCGCCTGGCGACACGCCTGAATAACGTAAATCCCCACCAGGTCGTAACAAACCATGATCCCACAGGGTTTGGGAAGATTCACCAACCAGTCTTTCAGGACTTTGTAACCGCTCAAACCATTTTTTTGGAGGTCCTCCGGTTCCAGTTCAAGCACAGAAACGTTTCCATTCAATATTTCGCAAAAAGCGCTTTGCCTCACTCGCGAGAAATATCGGCCGCGAATTCCCACATAGCCAAAATTCTGATAAAAGTGTTCTTTTAAATGTTCAGCGGCTAACCGGGAGCTTGCCGCGTAGTCATGATAAATCGTTGGCAGCCCCGGAAGACGGGTTTCACTCAAATCGACCACCTTTGCGCCGGTCGCAACCGCAGCTTTTGTCACGACAGGCGTTTGGGAACGTACAATAATTCCATCACCCTTCCAGTCTTTAAGCCAAAGAGGTGTCGGACTGTCGAGCGCACGTTCTTCGTAATAGATATTCCAGGGCCCATTTTCCCACAAATACTGGGCAATTCCCTGAAGAAGTCCCCTTGAGTATGCGTTGGCGGATTCCACCAGTACTGCCACTTTAAAATCTTCCATAAACAGAATTCCAAATGAGGTTCCCCAAAAAACAAAAAAGCCACTCATGAATTATATCACAGACAAGGAATTCGTCAATATGAGGGAACTTTCATTTAAAGAAAAAAATGGTTCATAGACAAGCGTGCAAAGTCATTTTTTACCCCATTCTTGACAATATTTTTAAATCGATTATAATTTACAAAAATTTTCTGCCAGTCTTGACTTTTAAGCGGGTGGGATGCCGCCCCTCCAAAGCAATATGAACCTCCTTACAGTTGAAGGCGTACGCAAGTATTACGGCCCCGACCCGGTCCTTAACGGCGCCGCGTTTGAAATTCATCCCGGTGAAAAAGTCGGTCTGGTCGGGCCGAATGGAACCGGGAAAAGTACGCTCATGAAAATCATCGCGGGCCAGGAGGAACCGGACGCGGGGAAAACACAGTTCCACCCCTCCATCCGAGTCGGGTATCTGGAACAGCGGCCGGAATCGTCGGAACGGACACTTTGGGAAGAGGCGCACCTTGCGCTGGCCGACCTGGTGACGCTTCAAAACGAGGCACTGGCTGTGGCGGAACAGCTCGCCCAGGAGCCGGACCCGAACCAGCACGAAAAACTCGCCGCAAGGTATGATCGGCTTCAGCAGGAACTTCTGCGGATGGACGCGTACAATCTGGAGTACAAAGTGGAACGTGTCCTGCAAGGGCTTGGCTTTCTGAAAAACCAGTGGGAAACCCACGTTTCGGATTTGAGCGGCGGCGAACAGAACCGCCTGATGCTCGCGAAATTGTTGCTGGCCGAGCCGGACCTGATGCTCCTTGACGAGCCCTCCAACCACTTGGATCTCGACGCGACGGAATGGCTTGAGGAATTTCTCGTCGAGTCGGACGCGGCGATCCTGGTCGTTTCGCACGACCGTTATTTCCTCGACCGTGTGACGAACCGGACGCTTGAGCTTTTTGCCGGTACGATCGACTCGTACACGGGTAACTTTTCCGCGTATTTGAAGCAGAAAGAGGAACGTCTTCTCGTTCAGCGCCGAACCTATGAGAAGCAACAGGAAGAAATCGCCAAGGCCGAGGATTTCATTCGCAGAAATCACTACGGCATGAAAGCGGGTCAGGCGGAAGACCGCCGGAAAAAACTGGAACGGATCGAGCGTGTGGACCCACCACGAGAGATTTCCACCCCACCAATGGGAATGAAGGCCAAAGACCGCTCCGGCGACATCGTTCTACGGGCGAAAGACCTCAAAAAAGCGTACGACCGCGTACTTTTCCAGAAAGTCAATTTTCAGATAGAGCGTGGCCAAAGGTGGGGCCTGATCGGGCCGAACGGCAGTGGAAAAACCACCATGCTGCGCTGCCTGCAGGGAATTCTTGAGCCAGACACGGGGAGCGTTCAGCTCGGGGCCTGCGTGAAAATCGGCTACTTCGACCAGCAGCTTCTTTCCGTCGATGGGGAAAAATTGGTCGTTGATGCCATTCGACCTGGCCACAAAGAGATGGATGAGCCAGCCCGGCGCTCACTTTTGGCACGTTTCGGAATCACTGGCGATCAGGTCTTCCAGAAGGTCGAATCGCTGAGCGGTGGTGAACGCTGCCGTGTCGCAATGGCCCGTCTTGCGAGCGAAGATGCGAATTTCCTGATCCTCGACGAGCCGACGAACCACCTCGATCTCTGGGCGCGTGACGCTCTTGAGAAAAACCTCAGTGAGTTTGAGGGGACCGTCCTGTTCGTCAGCCACGACCGGTACTTCATTAACCAGGTCGCAACGCACTTGCTCGTAATGGAGCCTGACCGTGTTCGCGTGTTTCAGGGAAATTATGACGCTTGGCAGCTGATGAACCAACAGGAAGAAACCACCGCCGCAAAACGAAACACGAAAGACGATTTGTGGAAACACGGGCTTCAAAAGCAAAAGGCTTCCACACAGACATCCCAGTCAAAATCTGGTAAGGACACAACGGAAACAGCCAAAACCGCCTCCAAACCGGCGCAAAAGCCGAAACGGAAATTTCCCTACAGGAAAGTCGTGGACCTGGAAGATGAAATTTTCATTCGTGAAACGCACGTGGAGGAGCTTCAGAAAGACCTTTTGGACCCGAAAATCCTACGGGATGGTGAGCGCGTGAAGGCGATCCAGGCGGAAATCGAGGAAGAACAAGCCCTTCTCAAAACGCTTTATGAACATTGGGAAGAAGCGACTGAGCTGAACTGGTAATTCTTCATAAGGTGGACGAAAAACGGATGGTACCATTCGTCCACCCCAGATTTCTACTCAATATGGAACCACTATCTGCCCTGTGCCATGCGAGCCGGGATGGAGGCTGGATGAACCAATCCATGGACTGCCGTTCAGCGCAATGCAGTTACTGCGATCCTGGGAGCAGGCTCACACTGCTTGGCCACGGTGTTGTTTTATCGCTCGACCAAGATGATTAAGTTTTAAGGGAGAGGAGGCTCAGCCTCGTTTCCCGGTATATGTTTTTAGAGGAATACAAATGAACTATCGCACACCCTGGAATGAATCCCTGGTTTCCCTTTTGGGTTTTGGGCTGATGCGTCTTCCCATGACCAATCCTGAGACGATGGAAATTGATTTTCCAAAGGCCGAGGCGCTTGTTGACGCAGCGTACGAAAAGGGAGTCAACTACTTTGACACGGCATACGGCTACCACAATGGTCAGTCTGAACTCTTTGCAGGTTACGCGCTGAGCAAGTATCCGCGCAAGTCATATAACCTGACGAGCAAAATGCCCTCGTGGATGGTCAACACGCCGGAGGACGTGGAACGGGTGTTTCACGAGCAGCTCACAAAGTGCCGGACCGAGTACTTCGACTTTTACCTCGTGCATAACGTGACGGCCAACAAATTCGAGCGGATCGAAAGTCTGAAAATCTACGAATTTCTTCAGAAAATGAAGGAAGAAGGGCTGATCCGTCACCTTGGCTTTTCTTTTCACGACACGCCGGAGGTTCTGGAGGCGGCGCTTGATCGCTGGGATTGGGAGTTTGTACAGATCCAGCTCAACTACCTGGACTGGTACTTGCAAAACGCGGAGCGTCAGTACGAACTGATTCGGGACCGCGGCCTGTACTGTATCGCGATGGAACCTCTTCGAGGCGGTTCACTTTGCGATCTTCCTCCGGAAGCGGAAGCGATTTTGCGGAAAGCTCATCCCAAACGCACGCCAGCGGAGTGGGGCCTTCGATTCGCAGCCATGCAGCCGTCCATGCTAACGGTTTTGAGTGGGATGAATTCCATGGCTCAAGTGGAAGAAAATATTCAAACCGTAAATCAGTTCCAGCCGCTGAGCGAGGCGGATCTGGCTGTTCTCGCCGAGGTTCGGACCGCGTATCTCGGCAGTTCGCCGATCCCGTGTACTGCCTGCCGGTACTGCGACGGTTGCCCGAAAGGTGTTGAAATTCCGAAAATGCTTGCAATCATCAACAGTTACAAGCGAACGGGACGAGGGTTCAATTTCCTGGCCGATTGTAACGTGCTGGGGAAGGCGAAAGACGCTTCGAATTGCGTGGCGTGTGGGAAATGCGTAAAGGTCTGCCCTCAGAAGATCAACATCCCGGAAGAAATGGCAAAAGCCAAGGAAATGATGGAAACGTTTGAGAGACCAGACTGGTTAAAACGGTGAGAATTAGCCCCAAAAAAGCAAACGGGGTCATCGCCGACCCCGCTCGCCTTGGGTTTTAGTGCTTCTTTAGAATCTCAAATCCTCGTCGGTCCCGATCAGCTCCAGCATTCGTTTTTCAACGATGCGATCTTTGCGCCCGTTTCGCTCTTCGGTCTGTTTACGGAGTTCCTGAATACGGTCCTCAAAAATTTTCAATTCGAACATACGTCGGGCCTGACGCGCATCGAAAAGCTGATTCACGACATCTCGCAACTGCTTCTCAAGTTCCGCTTTCTTTCCCGGTTTTTTCTCTCCCTTAAACTTTTTAACTAAATCACGGCATTGTGCGTCCAATTCCAATTCATTCTCAACGATTTGACGGAATTCCGGGTACTTTTTGAGGGCGGCGCCGATGTTCCCCCTTAAATCTCTTTGGTCGAAATCCGGCTTGAAATCACCTCGGAACGGTCTCGTTTTCTCTTTGGCGAGTTCTTGAGGCTGAGCTGGATTTTTTTCTTTGGGAGTGGTTTGTTCCTGCTTTTGGGCGGCCTTTTGCGCCTGCTTCGCGACTTTTTCGGCCTGTTTTTGCGCTGCTTTTTCCTGTCTCAAGGCCTCACGAGTTTTTTTGTCGAGCGAGGCCTTGACAGGTTGTGCCTCGGGCTGAGTTTCCGTGGCGGCCGGTTGATCGGGTCCCGGAGTGGCCTGCGCCTGCATCGCCTCCTCAGCCCAAACTGCGGTGGTGGTCAATCCGAGGAATAAAATCCCTGCGCAAATCATTTTTTTCATGATGGTTTCCTTTTAAAAGAGTTCCTCTTCTTCAAATTCCTCATCCCATTCAGAAAGAGAATTAAATAAAACAGCGTATTCCAGTTCTACGGATGAATCATCCATCGCAATCTGTTCCAGTTGTTCGTCGAACAGTTCCAGGTCCAGTTCGCCTTCCTCCCAGTCCAGTTCCGGATCTAAAAAGTCGTTTGCCGAACGATTTCCCAGCGGACCGTTCCCGTAAAAGAGACCAATCGTCAGTGCGATCAGAACAAGGGCTGCAGTCGAAAGGAAAACCAGCGCCTTCCCGAAATGACGAGGTTTACGGGGGCTTATGCTCTGTACGGCTGGTTCCCGATAAACGGCTTCGTGTGCGGCGGTCAGAATGTGACCAAAACGGGTCCATTCCGGCGCGGAGTTCAATTCACGTTCCAGAGATTCTGATTCCATTTCCAGGTTTTGCTTTAAATTTTCATTCATGGATTCGCTCCAAATTTTTCTTTAAGCACGATCATGCCCCTGCGCGCGTGGCTCAACACGGTGTTCAAGGGCATTTCCAGGCTTTCAGCTATTTCCTGAAATTTGAGCTGGCCGAAAAAATGCATCGTTAAAACCTGCCTCTGTGCCGGAGTTAAAAACTTCATTATTTCGTGAAGGATTTTAGCCTCTTCGGACTTTTCGGCCATCTGGTCTGGTAATTCATCGCTTTCCTGCTCAAGCATGATGTTCCAGGTTTCTTCGTCGCAGAGGGTTTCGGAATGACGCCGGAACCAGTCTTTCAGGCAGTGTGTCGCGACTCGGAAAAGAAACGCTTTGGCAGAGCCTCGCTCCTCGTAGGAATCGTACCGTTCCCAGACCCGGAGGAAAGTTTCCTGCGTCAAATCGTCCGCGAGGTGAACGCTCTGCGTCAAGGAATACAAATAGCCGTGGATGGCTCGGTGGTAGGTCTTGAACCATTCGTTCCATCGGGCTTCAAATTTGGCTGAGCGGCGTTTCATATAAAGGTAAACGGACGAAAAAGATTTTTTATTGCAGATTTGCAAACAGAAATTTGGGCAGGGTACTTAAAATACAGGGAGGATTGGGTATCTGCCCCCTTTCCTCCCGCTAAAATTTAACATCAGTTCACGAAATGACCGGCACAAGCCGCAGCGGCGGCCATCGCGGGAGAAACGAGATGTGTCCGACCGCCTTTGCCCTGACGCCCTTCAAAGTTCCGGTTTGACGTGGATGCACAACGCTGACCCGGCTGCAGTTTGTCGGGATTCATCGCCAGGCACATGGAGCATCCCGCTTCACGCCACTCGAAACCCGCATCGATGAAGATTTTGTCGAGACCTTCTGCCTCGGCCTGTGCTTTGACCAGGCCAGTACCCGGTACGACCAGAGCGGTCACACCCGGCGCGACTTTCTTCCCTTTGGCCACTTCCGCGGCGGCACGAAGGTCTTCGATTCGGCCGTTTGTGCAGGAACCGATGAAGCAGTAGTCGATTGAAATATCAGTCATTTTCTCGCCGCCCTTGAAGCCCATGTACGCCAACGCGGCCTCACAGGATTTGCGCTCGGTTTCGTCAGTGAAGTCGCTCGGGCAGGGAATCGTCCCGTCCATCGGCATAACCTGACCGGGGTTGGTTCCCCACGTGACCATCGGCGTAATGTCGGCGGCGTCGAGGACCACGACGCGGTCGTATTCGGCTCCTTCGTCCGACGCGAAGGATTTCCAGAACTCCACGGCCTTTTCAAAATCCGCGCCTTTCGGAGAGTATGGACGGTCTTTCAGATACGCGAAAGTCGTTTCATCCGGGGCGACCATGCCGGCGCGCGCGCCCATCTCGATGGACATGTTGCAGAGCGTCATACGGCCTTCCATGCTCAGCGAACGGATCGCCTCACCGGTGTACTCGACGCAGTAGCCGGTCCCGCCGGAAACGCCGATTTTCCCGATGATATAGAGGATCACGTCCTTGGCCGAAACGCCGGGCTTGAGCTGGCCATTGACGCGGACTTCAAGGGTCTTGGGTTTGTACTGGAGCAGGGTCTGGGTCGCGAGCACGTGCTCCACCTCGGAGGTTCCGATCCCGAAAGCCAGCGCGCCAAAAGCCCCGTGCGTGGCCGTATGCGAGTCACCGCAGACGATCGTCATGCCCGGGCGGGTAAGCCCTTGTTCAGGACCCATGACGTGACAAACGCCCTGACGAGGATCGCCTACATCGAAAAGCGTAACGCCAAAGTCCTTTGCGTTCTGGCGCAGAGTATCGATTTGTTTCTTCGCGATTTCGTCTTTGATCGGCAGAGAACGATCTGTCGTCGGAACGTTGTGGTCAGGAACCGCGAAAGTTTTGTCTGTGCGGCGCACTGTTCGATTGTTCAGGCGCAACCCCTCGAAAGCCTGAGGGCTGGTCACTTCATGGACGAGCTGCAGATCAATGTACAGGATCGTCTGCTTCCCTTCTTCCGCGTGAACAATGTGGTGGTTCCAGATTTTTTCGAACATCGTCAGAGGTTTCGTACTCATTTTGGCTCGCTTTCGTTAAATGAAACGGAAAAACTGTTTAAATGAATTCGTATATTTTACCCGTTTGTAGAAAAATTTCAAGGCGGGGTTAGTTTATTCCGGGATTTTTTTGCTGAATAAAGATCCGCGCGTAGGTAATTTTCCCGTTCAGGATCGGTTTAGCGTTTCCTGTGCCTCTGAAGGGGATCCCAACCAGCTCCGGGCGGTATCTGGCCGAGGCTGCGAGGCCCAAAATAGAGAACTGCTTCGGATTGTATTTCGTCAGGAAGGTGATCGGGACGCCCATCACACCCGGCCAGTCGCGCGGGATCTCCGCAGTGTGGGCCACTTCGATCGCATCGTAATTTTCGTATCGGGGATACTTCCGCGGACTGTAGCGACAGACGAGTGGCAGAAACTCCCGTCGCTTTTCCACGTCCAGATTCGTGAACCACTGCACTCCCGACACGCGGATCATTCCCTCCCGGTGGTCGGTCGAGACGGCGTAATCTGTGTAAAACCGATTCACAAAATGGGCCGCTCCTCCGGGAAAACCAAACCCGAGCCAGAGCCGATTTTTCTGGATCAGCGGGAATATCTCCTGGTACGTGATGGCGTTTTGAGACCCGATGATCAGAAATTTCTTGCCTGTATTTTCGAGCTGGGAAACAAATTCACGAAAGAGTGAAAAGGGTGGGTTCGTCACCACCAAGTCCGCCTGATGCAGAATTTCCAGACACTCGGCGCTTCGGAAGTCACCGGTCCCATTCAGAGGATAGATCGAGAGTTTTTCCCCATCGAATTCCGCAAAAACTGCCTTTTGTCCCAATTCCGGTCTGGAGATGCAAGAGGCCAGAAGGCTTTTGAGGCCCAGCTCGTAAAAATGGTCCCGAAAATAAGCAAAGAACTGGCTCGTGTGCGGGTCGTCGCAGTTACAAAGAACGATTTTCCCCTGAAATTGTGCGTTGTAGTGCCGTAATTCCCGCTCAATGTCAGTCAGTTGTGTGTAGAATTCGTCCCTCGCGAGACGCTGAGCGGCACGCAGATTGGCATTTCCCGGCATAGATCAAATTCAATATTTTGAATACAAAAAGGGCGCGATCAGATTTGACCGCGCCCAAAAATTCATCAGAATTTCGCCTGCTCGACTTTCAACGATTTAATGTTCATCGTGCCAACGCCGAGTTTCTCACCCATTGCGAGATAGGAAACCTGATCCAGCGGCATTTCCACAATGCGGTTGAAGAATCGCGTTGCAGCGGTATCGACAGCAACCATGTCAGTGCTCATAAAGAGCGCTTTGGTCAGAACCGCATCCGCTTCGGAACGGCCTTTCGGACCGTTGGATTTCATCGTGCGGTAAGCGTCCACGATGTTCAGCACTGGCGGACGGATCAGGCAGGAGTCGGCGATGCACTGGTGCAGGTCGTTCGAGTGGAAGAAACGACGGTCCCAGACGATTCCCATGAGGTTTTTCATCGCGATGGTCATTCGTGCGCCGACGTGGCATTTCAGGCACGGAACGTTGAACCAGACGTCCGCGTCCAGGATCGCCTTGAGGACTTTCGCCTTCTTGAGCTTGACTGCGCCAGGGACTTCCACTTCGCGGTAGTAGGATTCGTCATCTCCCGGGAGCATATTGGCGCCGGCCTTGATGACCGCGTCTTCGATCCCGCTGGTCTTGTACGCCATGCGCCAGTTGTCGCACGTGTGCTCGACCACGTTGACTTCCTTCGCGCCTGCCTCGAAGCAGGCTTTGATCAAAGCGCTGATGATCTGCGGATTCGTGTTTGCGGCACATTCCGGAGTACGATCCCACGCAGCGTTTGGCTTGATGCAGACGACCTGGCCTTTTTTCACGAAACGTTCGATCCCACCCATTTTCTTCATGGCGGCGGTGAACATCTCGGCTGGCTCGCCACCCATGGCAACGACCAGATCGGTCTTTTTGCCCGCTTTGGCGGTCTGAGCCATCACGGAAGAGGCCCCATCCACGGAAATGGCCGCGGCGGCACCAGCGGCAAGTGACTGCAGAAATTCATGACGATTCATCATTTTCAGGATTCCTTTAGGTTAGCATATTTAAAATCGTAGCTTTTAGAATAATTATAATCGAATAAGTTTTTTTTGCAAGAGGTTAAAAGGGAAATTCAGGAAATTTAGGTGAAATATTTGGAATTTTTTGAGAAGCCGAGCCTTTCCGTACATATTTAGAAAGCCTCGAAACGAATCGCGTACTTTTAGCAAAAAAAGATTATTTGGGGGAGTTATCTCTCAAAAAAACATACTTTTTTGGGAAAAAGGGTCTTTCTTTTGAAAAAAACGAAAAATTAATCAATTCTTCCCTTGCCCCCCCTTTTCTTTCTTCTGATTTTTGTTATAGTTAAATAGTGTCAACGCGAGAACGTCCCCGGTGGGCAAAATGCGAAGGTTGGCCGGAGGTCATTCTTCGGTCCTTACTTGTGTATTTGTTACAGGCTCTTTTTTCTTCAGGGTTGACCGAAAACAGAGGAAACTGGAACGTGTTGACATAATAAGTTGTTTCGTTGCGACAATTTACAGTTTTTTCCATTTGATATTTCCAAAATCTGCCACTAGTGATTCGAACCGTGGCATCAGAGAAGTCATAGAAGGGAAATTCAGATGGAACGATTATAATTTCAAGATAGATTTTCAGAAAAGGGGTATACTATGCCGAGAGGTGGAAAACGCAAGGGTGCCGGTCGTCCGAAGGGAACAGGGAAATTTGGAGTTCCGACAAAAGCGATCCGTGTTCCGGATTCCATGGTGGAACAGATCGTTGAATTCATTCGTCGTAAAGCGGATGTCTATCCGTTTTATCCGAACAAGTGTCAGGCTGGTTTCCCGAGCTGCATAGAGGATATGCCGGCTGAAGATTTGGATTTAGCCGGTTTCCTGATCAAAAATCCGTGCGCGACTTTCTTCGTTCGTGCCACCGGTGAGTCCATGACTGGAGCGGGCATCTTCGCCGATGACGTTTTGGTTGTTGACCGAAGTTCTGAGCCGGAAAACAACGACATCGTGATTGCCGTTATCAACAATGAATTCACGGTGAAACGTCTCGCGAAAAAAGACAACAAAGTCGAGCTCCTCAGCGAAAATCCTGACTACCCGTCCATTTCGATCCCGGAAGGTACGGAGCTGCAGATTTGGGGTGTTGTGAAGTTCGCCATACATTCCGTCTGATCGAGTCTTTAAGACTTAAATTTATAAGGCCGGCATGGTTTTCATGTCCGGTCTTTTTTGTTGGTTTCAGAGGGATATTCAGACAAAAAAACTCCCGCGTTTGGAGTAAACGCAGGAGTCTTGAGAGGTGACACCCGGACTCGAACCGGGGTAGGTTGATTTGCAATCAACTGCCTAAGCCACTTGGCTATGTCACCTATTTGCGGGGGCTTTGAAATAATAAAAAAGGATAAAAAAGAGGTGACACCCGGACTCGAACCGGGGTAGGTTGATTTGCAATCAACTGCCTAAACCACTTGGCTATGTCACCTGAATCTGAATTGGATTTTACTCTATATTCGGATTTTGTCAAGTACCCGCTTAACAAATTTCTCAATTTTTTTTGGAATTACCATATTTTTCGAGGAATGAAATGATTTTCTCCCGCATCTCAAGATTCGGCGCGTAATTATGCCCGAGACCGTTCAAAACGATGAACTCTTTCGGCTCGTTGAGACGCTCGAAAAGCCTCCGCCCGTTGCGGTACGGGACGGTCATGTCGGTCGGGTCGTGAAACTGAAGCGCTGGAACGTGAATTTTCGAGAGTTTCTCCGCGGAAGCGAAACGATTTTTCATCAGGAGTTTGGCCGGCAGGAAAATGCAGTACGACTGAGCTGTATCGGGGACCGAGTCGAACGTCGAGAAAAGCATCAGCGCCGGCGTGCCGTCCTGAGCCAGATCGCTCGCCACACCTCCACCCAGGGAATGCCCCATCAGTGCGACTGAGGTTTCCGGCTTTCCGACCTTTTCGGCCAGCCATTTCCTTGCGGCCCGGGCGTCGGAATAGACGGCGTTTTCGTTTAGTTCCTTCTTTTGTCCTTCGCTGAACCCGTACGCGCGGTAATCAAACGTGAGCAGGGCGTAGCGGGACGGGCCGGTTTCGTGATCGAAGAAAATCCAGCCACTGGTGTACACGCAGTTCCCGCCGTTTCCGTGGCAGAAAAGGATCGGGATCGTGTTCTCGTCGCAATAATCCCCCGACTGTACGAAGTAGCCGTGCAGTTTTCGCCCGTCGTCGCCGATGATGACCGCCTGTTCCGAGTTCGGGATGATCACCGGCCGCGCTTCCAGAGGCATCGTCGCGTCCAACTGGTGCGGGTGGAAAACCAGATCGGTTTCGTGAGTTAAAATGACCAACGACGTGAGCGTGTAAAACGTGAATACGAGGAACATAAAAAAGGCCCCTAAAGTGATTAAACTGATTCGGGTGAATTTTTTCATGATTGTGTTTTAAAAAAAGGATTTCGATATTCGATTCGGAGGGCCGGCGTCCTCGCCGGTCAAGTTACGGGGACGACGCTTCCAGCGTCGTTTATCGGAGTGCGGCAATACAGCGCGTTAGCGCATTTGCCGCTTTCATTTAGCGATCTAAAAATGTAATGATTTAAAACGGGTTTGCACGTGAGGAAAGTCCAGCGTGTTTCAGCGGCAAATTCCTCTTTAATGCTGAGAGGGAAGGCGTTAATGGAGCACATGGCACGAAATTACGCTTAGGTTGAAAAGCCTTTTAGTACTTCAAACTGGTAATTCCGGCTTTCAGCCCTTCCGCCTGAACGGTGGCTTTGACCTCTTCGCTCTCGATGCCCGGTTTGCTCCGCAGGACCAGCATCGCTTTCCCGAAGAAGAGCGACTGCTCGGCGTCCGCGATCGTTTCGAAGCACATGGGGTTTCCGGCGTCGATTCCGACGATTTCCGCCGGGCCGGTCACGGAAGCCGTGACTTTCCGCGAGTCCCACGGGCAGGGCGTTCCGAGCGAATCGACCGCCTCGATCAGGACGTAAAGCAAATCGTCGCTCGAGGCGAAACGCGCTTTTTCTGGCGTTAAACGCACGGCCGCCGGCTCTCCCGCCGTCCGGACCGTCTCGCGGCCGATTTCCTTTCCGTCCCGGTACGCGACCGCTTCCAGAGTGCCCGGCTCGAACGGAACATCCTCCCAGCGGAGGCGGTATTTGTTGATCACCTCGTAGTACTCCGGAACGGCCTGCGGATCCGAGGGGCGCGTCGTTCCAAAGTTCCACTCACGGACCGAGGCCCACACACCGTTCAGAACCTCCCCGAATTGCAGCCGGAAGAAACGCGCGGTCTTCCCCTGAATGCCGGGGATCCTCATCTCACTTCCGTTGGTTTTCGGCAGCGGGATCGTTTCCCAGTTCTGGCCGTCCGGCGAGATTTCCAGCTTCACGTCGTAGTTGGCGCACTGCTTTTCAAAAACGATTTGCTGAGGTTTGAACGGGACCAGCTCGCCAAAATCGACCATGAGCCACTCGTTCGGCGTTTTGTCCGACGCACACCAGCGGGTTTCGTACCGGCCGTCGAAAGCGTCTTTGGCAGCGTTCACCCCACGAGCGTGGACTTCCTCGGAGCTCGCCGAGAAACGGACTTTTTCGGGCCATAAACTTCCGGTTTTTACAGTCTGATTTTCAGCCTTGGGCGTTTCCTTGGCTTTTTTCCGGAAACCGAGCGACTTTCCGTTCAGGAAAAGCTCGGCCGAGTCGCCGTTCGTATAGACGTAAACCGGGACGATCTCCTGCCGGCCCTCCCAGTTCCAGTGCGGCAGAATGTGCACGGTCGTTTTTTCCGGCGCCCAGTAGGAACGGTAAAGGAAGAAACGGTCCTTCGGAATACCGCAGAGGTCCACGATCCCGAAGTAGCTTGACCGCGCCTGACGGTCAAACGGCGTTGGCTCGCCGATGTAATCGAAGCCGGTCCAGACGAATTCACCCGCAACGTAGCGGTCGGTCTCCATCCGGTCAAAATCCACGTCCGGAATATCGCGCGGACCGCTGGCGGAAACCCAGTCGTAGCCATCGACCTGAAGGTTTTCGGAGTCGTAGCTCTCCTTGCAGATCGGGTGGGGAAGCTGGTAAAAACCGCGTGACGAAACGGCCGAGGCGGATTCCGGGTACAAAAGCGGCATTTGCGGGTAGCGTTCCCGCGCCTCGCGGTATTTCGCGCCGTAATTCCAGCCTGTGACGTCGAGCGAGTCCCTCACGTGGCTTTCCGGCCCGCAGGAACCCTCGACGAAGCAGCCAAGCCCCACCGGGCGCGTGCGGTCGAACTGGCGGAAGCACTCCGCGACGTGCTTTACCCGCTCCGGCGCGTCCAGATTCGGGTTGGAACCGCCCTTGATGTTCTGCTCAATGTCCCAGATCTCGTTCCCGATCGACCAGACGCAGACGCACGGGTGGTTCCGGTCGCGCTCCACGAAACGCCGCACTTGGCGCTTCGTGTAATCGTTGAAGAATTGCTGGTCGAGCAGATCGGACGTCCCGTCCCATTTATCGAACAGTTCGTCCCAGACGATGAAACCGAGCCGGTCGCAGAGGTCGAGGAACTCACGGGACGGCGGGTTGTGCGAGGTCCGGATCGCGTTGACGCCCATTTCTTTCATGATGCGCAGCTGACGTTCGATCGCAGCCGGATGGGCCGCCGAGCCGAGAATTCCCTGGTCGTGGTGGAGGTTCACGCCGTGAAGCTGGACACGCCGGCCGTTCAGGTGGAACCCGTCGTCGGCCGTCCACCCGATTTTCCGGATCCCGAACGGAACCGAAAGTTCGTCCTGGTCCACCCGAACCGTCACGCGGTAGAGTTTCGGCGAGTCCACGTCCCAGAGCACTGGCACGGGAACCGTCAGGAGGGCCTTGGCCGTTTCTTCGTTTAGCGTCACTTCCGGCTTGCATTCCACCACCTTCCCGTCCGGGTCGGTCAGCGTGAGGGTCAGATCCAGGTCTTTCATTTTAATCGCCGGGTGACGAAGCGCGATCTGCGGCATAATATCAACCTGAACCACCGCTTTTTCAGCCGTGATTTCCGGGGTCGTGACGAAAACGGAGCCTTCCGGGAGCCACGTGCCGGGTGAGGTGAGGATCATTTTGACCGGCCGGTAAATCCCGGCTCCCGGGTACCAACGCGAGCCGTGCCGCCGCGTGTCGCACCGGACGAAAAGAACGTTTTCGCCCGCTTTAAGCATTTTCGTCGCATCGGCCTGGAAACTCATATAGCCGTAATCCCAGCCGCCGATGTAGCCTGCGTTGAGGTAAACCTCCGGGAACGCCATGCAGCCGCCGAAGTCGAATACGACGCGCTTTTTCGCTTCTTCTTCGGTGAGGTTGAAGATTTTCACGTACCACCCCACGCCGCGCCACGGGAGTTTGCCTTGGCCGCCCCACGTTTTCGGGTCCGTATCGAACGGGCCGTAAATCCCCCAGTCATGCGGCAGGCGGACGTCTTTCCCCTCCTCCAGCGGCTCGGGAATGAACGGGGCGAAAGGTTTCCGCGCGTCGGGCGATTCGGCGTTCGTGACCGGTTCCCGGCGTTCCTTTCCGGCGGAGACTGGCGCGAACTTCCAGCCCTCGTTGAAATAGCGTATTTCACGGAACTGCGACTTGGGTTCCGGCTCGAGGACCGATTGAAAATCCGCGGCGGCGGTAATCGCGTCAGCGTTCAGGGCGAGTTCCGTCAAAAGAGCGGCGGAAACGGAGTTTTGCAGGAAAGTTCGGCGTGTAATGTGCATCGGTTAGCCTTTTTTAGTTAGGAGTGAGGAGTTGGGAGGGAAGTGGTTCATCTCATTCCGCCATGCGCTTGAAGTATTGCTCGATCGCGTCGCGGTAATGAGGGGGAAAATCACGGCCCAGTTGTTGGAGCACTTCCTCGCGTTCCTTTTCGGGAAGGGATCCCCACGCTTTGCTGAAGTCCAGATCGCGCCGCGTGACGTTTCCGGGCCCTTTTCCACCGGCGATCTTTGCGTCACCCATCGGTTTGCCTGGTTTCAAAGAACGGCTTTGCATCCGCTTTTGCTGCTGGCGGGCCTGCTCTTCCAGTTCCTCGATCATGGAATCGAGCATTTCGACGATTTCCTCCTCGGATTTCTGGACTTTTTCGTCACCGTTTCCGTGCCCGAGCTGGCGTTCCACGCCCTTCATTCTGCGGGAGATCATTTCGAGCGACTCGTCCTTGAGCGTTTCCAGGTCCTTACGCATGAGGCGGCTCAGCGCGGAAAAACGGGCCGGAAGCTCAAAATCCGGCTTTTCAGCCAATGCGTCGAGCTGGTCCAGCGATTTCGTACACGTGTCCTTCTGAAAGAGCTGGTGCTCGCAGACCGCCCGGTAAAACCAGTACTCGGCCGCCTGTGACGGGTTTTCGTCCGAAAAGGACTCTGGATCAAGTTTCGTGAGTATTTCCAATGCCTGCTCAAAACGGTCGGCCCGAACCAGGTCGATCGCGGAAGAAAGATCAGCTTCTGCCGCGAAAATGGGGAGTGAAAGGCACAGAGTGAGGAAAAAAACGATCGGTTTCATCTTTGAAAAACGTGTAAAATTTGAAAATGGGTGAAGGAATGGAGCCCGGGCGGGGTTTTCATTCCGGTTTTTTTATCGATTCGCAAAACGCCGTAAATCCTTGGGTCTGCTCCAACGTCTCTGCGTCGGTTTCTGCCAAAATTCGGTCTGACGGCAACCGTTCCAAAAGCCCCCGCGTTTTCGGCGAGTTGAGCCGGGTCCGTGAGGCGGTCAGTGAAAAGTAAACGTTCCAATCCAGCCCTTCGAGGAAATGGATCGCCTGTTCTGCCGAGCCATTGAAACCATGAAGGATGATCGGAGTCTTTATAGGGCCAACGGTCTGTTGAATCAGACGCTCCGTCTCCTGCCACGCACGAACACAATGGATCGACACGGGCCGTTTGAGCGTCACGGCGAGTTCCAACTGCGTGAGGAAAATCCTTTTTTGAAGTTCCCAGTCGGACCGAAGCGCGTCAAGTCCGATTTCACCGACTCCGGCGGTCGGGAAACTTTTAAGCGTTTCGCACAGGCGCACCTCCCAGTTTGGTGAAAGGTCCTTGACATACCAGGGATGGATCCCGAAAAAGGGAACGACTTTTGGAAACTCAGGGACGTTTCGCGCCCGCTCAATGGTTTGAAGCACGGACTCCCAGTCATCTTCCCGCGTGGCGTTCAGGCAGATCATCTTCGGGTTCCAGCCCGGAAATGGAGGCGTGGACGTCAAAAGTTCCGGGAAAAAATGAACATGGGCATCGGTCAACATAGGGAGCGGAGGGAAACTCTGCGGGGGAAATGGCCTGGGGTGGCACAAAACCAAAAGGTTTGCCGATTTATTAAGGGATTATAATATTGGCAATATTTTCAACCTGGAGCTTGAATTATTATGACTGAATCCAATGAATCCGCGCTCACAAAGGAAGTGGAAGCGCTTCGTGAGGAAAATCTCGCACTTAAAAAACAAATACGTTCTGCCGCGGTCATGATTTCTCTTGGGGAGTTGGTTAGCACGACGACACACGAATTTAATAATGTACTGATGACCGTTCTGAATTACGCCAAAATGGGTTTGCGTCACGAGGATTCGCCAACACGACAAAACGCTTTTGAGAAAATTCTCAACGCGGGAAACCGGGCGGCAAAAATCACGTCGAGCGTTTTGGGAATGGCCCGCAACCGCTCGCCAAAACCCGAAGCAACCGACCTGGAGCAGCTCACCGATGACGCGCTTTATTTGCTCGAGCGTGAGATGAACAAGTACCACATTTCGGTTATTAAGGAATTCGCGGAAAATGTACCGGAAGCCCTTGTTAGTGGAAATCAGATCCAGCAAGTTCTTCTGAATCTTTTGATCAACGCGCGCCAGGCGATGCCCAATGGCGGGAATCTCGTCGTTCGGATCCAGTACGATCAGGAGGCAAACATGGTGGACCTGATCATTCGCGACTACGGGACCGGGATCCCGCAGGACGTTTTGCCGCACATTTTCGAGCCGTTCTTCTCGACGAAAACCGGCCCGGACGAAAGCGGAAAGGGCGGAACGGGCTTGGGGCTTTCCCTCTGCCGCGAAATCATCGAGGAACATTCCGGGAAAATTCAGGTGAAAAGCACGGTCGGAAAGGGGACCATGTTCACCATTAAACTCCCGGTCGCGCCGACGAATAGTTAGGAGTGGGAAATTCTGGGAGTGGCTGGGAGTTTTCTGGGAGAGGCTGAGAAAGATTCCCAGCCTCTCTCAGAGACTCCCAGAGTTCCCCAGCAAATTCCCAGGAAACTCTCAGCAATTCGACCCGGCGCGTAATTTCGGCCTCCGGCCTCCATTACCGCCTTTCATTTTCTGATTACTGCCGCGTCGCTCTTTACGCCGTCAGACGTGACGGTGAGTTTTACGGGGCCGGCTCCCGTGCGGCTGCGCAGGACGACCATCGCTTTCCCGTAGAAGAGCGAGTGCTCCGCGTCCGTGATCAGTTCGTAGCCCATCGGGTTTCCGTTTCCGATCCCGACCAGTTCTGCCGGGCCTTCCACCGAGACGCTGAATTTCCGCATCGAGTTCGGGCAAAGCGTCCCTTTCGTGTCCACGGCTTCCACCAGGATGTACGCCAGATCATCGTCGCCTGCGAACTGGGTCTTTTCCGGGGTCAAACGCATCGCGGCGTCCGCTCCGGCAGTCTGAACCGTTGTACGGCCGATTTCTTTACCGTCTTTGTACGCCACCGCCTCGATTTTGCCCGCTTCAAACGGAACGTTTTCCCAGCGGAGCCGGTATTTGTCGATCACGGCGTAGTAGGCCGGCGTTTTCTGCCCGTCGGACTCTTTATCCGTGAAACTCCACTCACGGATCGAAGCCCACGTTCCGGGTTTCAGACCGTCGAACACGACGCGGAAGTACCGGGCAGGCTGCGCGTTGGCCGCGTTCACTTCGACCTGGTCTCCATCCGATTTCGCAAATCGGTGCTCGTGGAGCTTCGTCCAGTTCTGACCATCCTGAGATGACTCGACGTGGAAACTGTAATTTTCGGGCGACTGTTCCATCACGATCACTTGACGTTTGGCCGCCACAGGCTTCCCAAAATCGAGCTGGAGCCACTGATCCGGGTTTTCATTGGCGGCGCACCAGCGCGTTTCTGCGTCACCATCAAGGGCTCCCGCGACCGGATTCACGTGGTCGGGGCGGTTTTCCTCGGTGCTGGCGGTCAACTGGATCGAGTCGCTGAATTTCTTCGTTTCGTTTTCGAATTTGGGAATTTCTTTCAGCTTGGCGCGTTTCCCGAGCGATCTCCCGTTCAGGAAGAGTTCCGCCGAGTCGCCGTTTGTGTAAACGTAAACCGGGACTTCATCGCCAGCGTTCCAGTTCCAGTGCGGCAGAATGTGGACCGTCAGAGCGTCGGGGTTCCAGTACGCCCGGTAAATGAAGTACCGGTCCTTGGGGATCCCGCAGAGGTCCACGATGCCGAAGTAGCTGGAGCGGGCCTCTTTATTGAACGGGGACGGCTCGCCGAGGTAGTCGAAACCGGTCCAGACGAATTCGCCCGCGACGTAGCGGTCCTTTTCCATCCGGTCAAACTCCACGTCCGGAATATCGCCCCACGGAACGGAGCACCAGTCGTAGCCATCGACCTGGTGGTGGTTTTCGTCGTAAACTTTCTTGGAGGCCG
>JAFTCU010000343.1 GCA_017454585.1 Thermoguttaceae bacterium
CGATACCACCGCGGTCCACGCCAAGAGCGTACCAGTCGGTCGGAGCGAGTTTGATGCGGCGGCCCGGCTGAAGGAAGCTGCGCGGGACCCAGTTCGGAGCCATGCGGAAAACGCCATTGCCGGCGTTCATCGCGCTTTCGGCGACGGACTTCACGTTATCTTTTGAACATTCAGCGGCACGATACATCGGATTTGTACTCATGATTGAAACCTTCTTTATCTGGTAAGATGAAATTTTGAGGTGTGTACTCAGGCCCATTTTGGCCTGTCTCTTCTGTTTTAACTCTTTTTCCCAAAAATTTCAAGAGGCCGGGACCGGAAAAAGTCGAAAATTTTAAGATTTTTTTCGTTTTAAAAGGAAAAAGGAAGAATTGCGGGGGGGGATTGAAATTTTACGAAATCTGTATTAAAATGAACGCTGGCAGGAACGGTCCTGCGTGTCCGTGTTTCCCCTAACCGAAAATTCCATCATGAAAAAAGCCCGTTTTATCGTCCCTTTGTTTTTTGTTTTTGCCGTTCTTTTCGGAGCGTTAATTCTGACCGGCCCGGTTCAGGCGCAGGAAGAAGCACAGGAAGAAGCCCCGGACGAGGAGGTTTCCGTCGATTTCCTCAAAGAAATGGCCGAAGCAGGTGACGCCGCATCGCAGTACCTTTTGGGCTGCCGCTACGTGCAAGGCGACGGCGTCGAACAGGATTGGACCAAGGCCATTGAGTGTTTCCAAAAGTCGGCCGAACAGGGGTTCGCGGCCGCGCAGAGCATTTTGAGCGTTTGTTATTATAATGGGGAGGGCGTTGAACAAAACCATGCGGAGGCCCTCAAGTGGGCGCGACTGGGCGCCGAACAGGGAGAAGCGGACGCCCAAAATATTTTAGGCAGTTGTTACGAAGAAGGTGATGGGGTTGAGCAGGATCTGAAACAAGCCGTCGAGTGGTATCGCAAAGCCGTCGAACAGAACTGCCCGGAGGCTCAAAACAATCTGGGGACCTGCTATCTGGAAGGAATCGGGGTCGAAAGGGACCCTTCGAAAGCGGTCGAATTATTCCGCAAAGCGGCGGATCAGGGGGACGCGTTGGCGCAGTTTAATCTGGGAATCTGTTATGATGAAGGTATTGGGATCAAGCAGGATTCCTCACTGGCTGTCGGCTGGTATCAGGTTGCTGCCGAGCAGGATTGCGCTCAGGCACAATATAATTTGGGAGTCTGCTTCGAAGAGGGAGAGGGAGTTGAGCAAAATTATGCCGAGGCCGTCAAGTGGTACCAGAAAGGGGCAGAACAGGGCTACGCTCTGGCTCAAAATAATTTGGGGTCCTGTTACTATCTTGGGAAAGGAGTGCCCCAAAATTATGCCGAGGCCTTCAAATGGTTCCGGAAATCGGCGGATCAGGGATGCCCGGAGGCCCAGAACAGTTTGGGCGCTTGCTACTTTAATGGTTTCGGCGTGAAAAAAGACATCGGGAAGGCAAAAGAATGGTTCCAGAAAGCCGCAGATCTGGGGAATGATGACGCGAAGAAAAATCTGATAAATTGCCGGAAAAAGCAGATGAACGACTTTCGGACCTTGCTGGTCCAACTGGTCATCGGAGTCGCTTTCATCGTGGCGGCCGTGCGCAAGTTTTTCGGCAAAAGGAAGGCAGAAAACCCATCTCCTGATCAAAACGGTACGGCGGTTTAAGACGCCAGGTTTTGCGGAAGTTTCGGGGGCATCCCGCTCCCTGCTCGCCGGTTTGCAGCGGGCAAAAAGCCCGCCGCTCGCCTAAGCGATTTCGCCAGAAGGAGCCTTGGCCGGGAACATCAGCGAGAGGAGGATCCCGATCGCCATCACGCCGACGATCACGCCCAGCGAGAGGAGCGTCAGCAGATCGCCGCCGCTCATTCCCCAAATTTCGTACCCGTGGATCCTCTCCTTGAAGTAGCCGGCAAAAATCATCTTGGCGCTGACGTAAAGCAGGATCACGATCAGGCTCGCTTTCAGGAAACGGAATTTCGTGATCATCGCCGCCAGCGCGAAGTAGAGCGAACGCAGGCCCAGAAGCGCGAAAATGTTCGACGTGAAAACGATGAACGGGTCGTGCGTGATCCCGAAGATGGCGGGGATGGAATCGACCGCGAAAATGACGTCGCTCGTCTCGATCACGAAAAGCGCCAGAAGCAGCGGCGACGCGAACCAGCGGCCGTCGATGCGCTCAAAAAAGTACTCGTTCAGAATTCGGTCGTGAACCGGGAAGATTTTCTTCGTCAGACGAACCACCAGGTTTTTCTTCGGGTCCGCCTCTTCGTGGGAACCGAACATCATCTTCAGGGCAGTGAGGAACAGCAGACCGGCAAAAACGTAGATCATCCAGTCAAAGCGTTCGATCATTGCCGCGCCCAGGCCGATCATCACACCACGTAAAACAAGAGCGCTGAGGATCCCCCAGAACAGCACACGGTGCTGGTAGATCTGCGGCACGCCGAACGACGAGAAGATCAGGCTGATGACGAAAATATTGTCGAGCGAAAGCGACTTTTCCACGAGGTACCCGGTCAGGAACTCACAAAAAGCGGTCTTCCCGCAGTGGGTCCCGGATTCGTGGAACATCCCGGCAATCCCGAAAAGATTATGCTCATAGATGAAATAGACTCCGACATTGAAAAGAAGAGCCACAGCGATCCAGAGCGCCGTCCACTTCAGTGCCTCGCCGATGCTCATCACATGTACTTTGCGGTTAAAAACGCCCAAATCGAGCGCAAGCATGAAAAATACCAGGGCGAAAAAGCCGATCCAAAGCCATATAATTCCCATTTTTTGTTCCTGTATCGGGGATATGGTCCCTTGTTTTGTGGGGACGACGCTTCCAGCGTCGTTGAAAGCCACCCTCTTTGAGGGGGGTGGCGCGTTAGCGCCGTGGGGAGATAAAAGGCGCGTTCACGTAGCTCCCCCAGTCTCGCTGCGCGAGCCAGCCCCCTCAAGGAGGGGGCCTTTAAAAACGACGCTGGAAGCGTCGTCCCCTAAATTGACACTCAAGGGATATGGTCCACGGAGTAATATGAGGCTTTAGTATAACTGATTTTTCATCTTTTGTCAAGACGGGGGGGTTTACAAATCGGTGTTTTGTGCTATGATTTAAGAAATCCCTGTTCCGCTGACCGCTTAAAAGAAAGGAACCAAAAATGCTGCTCAAATCGGGTAAAAAGGACCTGCTCGCCTGGCGGGCGTATTCGGACCGCGAAAGCATGGGACTCGCTGCCGCGTCGTATTGTGAAGGATTGATCCGCGCCCTGCTCGCACAAAAGGCGGAACTCCGCATGATTTTCGCTGCCGCGCCGTCCCAGAACGAGGTCCTGTGGCATCTCGCCCACTCACCGAACATTCCGTGGAAACGGATCCACGCCTTCCACATGGATGAGTACGTTGGTCTGGACCCGGCCGCTCCGCAGGGCTTCGGGAATTTCCTGCGTGACCGTCTGTTCGGGCTCGTCCCGTTCAAGTCGGTACATTACCTGAAGGAGCCGGAAAGCTACGCCGCCGCGCTGAACGAGGCCCCGATCGACATTTGCTGCCTCGGGATCGGCGAGAACGGCCACATCGCGTTCAACGACCCGTGGGTCGCCGACTTCAACGACCCGAAAACGGTCAAAGTGGTGGAACTGGACCAGGTTTGCCGTCAGCAACAGGTCAACGATGGCTGCTTCGCGACGCTGGCGGACGTTCCGACCCACGCCATGACGCTGACGATCCCGACGCTTTTCCGCTGTGCGCATCTCGTCTGCACGGTACCGGCCGCGACGAAACGGGACGCCGTCACGCGACTTTTGACCGAGACGGAAATCTCCGAGAAACTCCCGTGCGGGATCATGCGCCGCCACGCCTCCGCTGCCCTTTTCCTCGATTCGGAATCCTGCGGGTGAAAAAAACGGAAGCCCCACGTTTTGTGAGGCTTCCATTCCAATTCTCAGCGAGGGCCCCAAGCCAAATGAGGCCCTGAATCTCAAAAATCACTCTTTGTCATCAGCCGGCGGATCGAGCGCTTCGGTCGTGTCGTCGTCATCATCATCGTCGTCACCGAAGAGATCATCATCGTCATCATCGCCGCCAGCAGTCGAGGCTTCGATAATTTTTCCGATGGTTTCAAACAGATCTCCGTTGATTTTGACAGTTCCATTGAACTGACCATTCGCGAAGCCACCAACGTAATTCACGTCACCAACATAATCGATTTCTTCTTTGGCACCAGCCAGGTTCGCCAGAGAGGAAATCAGTTCCATGTTGAAATGGACCTGAGCGCTTTTCTTCACTTCAGAGGGTTTAAGACCTTTTTCTTTGAAAGCGACTTTGAGGTAATCCACAGCGGATTCACCAAGCGGAGCCACCGCGAGGAAGAGGTACTTCGGATGAACGGCAACTGCCAGGTTTTTGGTTTCGCCTTCATTCTCGAAGGAAAATTCGTGGACGGTAATGGATTTCCCGATCGTGCCTGCGTTCGCTTTACCCTGAATACCGGCATCCTTATCCATCTTGCCAATCGCTTTTTCAATCGCAGCATTGATTTTATCACCGTTCGCGATTCCCATGGCCAAAATGCCTTGAACACCAAGTTTATCCGGGTAGAAGGAGCACGCCAAATTGAATTTTTCAACTTCCATCGCCTTCAGAATGACATCAGCGAGTTCTTTCGGGAATTTGTCGCTGGAAGTCAAGAATTCGACCAGGTCTTTGCGGTTGTTCTCGTCGAACGTTCCCAGGAATTGGGCGGCAAAGGGGGCTTTTTTGTCAAAGAAACCACCAAGAACTGATGTGGTGAGTTTTTCCGTATTGGCATAATTCTGGGCGATTTCTGTTCCCTCGGCTGGTTTTGCGCCAAACGAGACAGCCATATCACCGGATTCCGAAGCGTCGAGAGAGAACGTGATTTCCTCCATCTGTTCCATGTTCCGCTTCATACGTTCCAGATTGACCTTCTTGGTTTCTTTTTCCGCATCGTCCTGCAGAAGCTCGGCGGCTGCGATCTGCTGGTCAAGAATCGGAATGAGGACTTTCGGGTTCATCTTGAGATTCACGGTTTTCGGAGCGTCAATCTGCGGAATATCGCCAGCCGATTCCTGATTGAAAAGCAGGATCGAGTAACCGTCTTTGGATTCAACTTTCAATTCCGGGATCTGTCCCTTTTCCTTCAACGCTTCAAGCTGGGAGTCGAACATTTTCTGACTCTTCACCGGAACGAAACCTGTGACAGAAAAACCATTTTCGTTTGAATCGGCATAAATCGCGATCGGCTTGGACGGGTCAATACCAAAAGCGGCAGACTGGCCAAGCGTCATATTGACGAGCAGCGTGTAACTCGGATTGATCTTCCCGGCAATCGCCGAAACTTTTGTCTGAACGTCATTCAGGCTGGGAATCGTGACAACTAAATCCTGAGCGCTGGCAGCCGAGGAAAGGAATAAACTGGCAGCCAGGGCGGCACAAGCGGAAATCCGCGAGAAAGTTTTGAACATGGAGTTCTCCTTGAAAGTTAAAATAAACTGATTATATAATGTTGGCAATATTTTATATGCAGGATCTGAGAGAAAGGTTTTAAATTTTTCAAAATATTTTTGAAGCGCAGCCATGAACGACCACGCTCCCCAATATTTTGCTCTTACTGCTTCGTCGGCCACGTTGGCGGCCAGTTAGGAGATTCCAGACCAATAAGGGGTTTCTCCATCGAAACGGGTTTCAGCCGCGGTGAGGGTGAGGGCATAATAGGTTCCACCGTGTTAGAATCGGCAATGGAAATCGTTTCCGGCTCCGCCGGCTTCAGTTCTTCATTTACGATGCTTTTTTCGGGACGAGGCAAATCATTCAGAGCGATCTCAACTTCATTCTGTATCCGATTCAGCTGACTTTCGTTACGCGGGGAAAGAACGAACTGCTCCATTTTCAGAGAACAAAAATAATCGTGAATGGCTTCATAGGACGCGAAAAGCCCTTCCTGGTCCTCAATATTGGCCGCAACACAAACCCCTAAAAGTTTCCCGTCCTGTGAGAACAGCCCACCGCCGCTGCGTCCCTGAACCGGAACAACGGAAACCTCAATATTGGGCGTTCCGAGGAAACGGTTCAGATTCGTAACGACCCCCGACTGAACGGTGGGGTCAGCGCCAAGATTACATCCGACGGTCGTGATGGGCATTCCTTTTTGAAGACGATATTCACGCCCCGCGACTGGGGTCGTCACAATCGGCCGGTCCACCGTAAGGCTGATCAGACCCAAATCACGTTCTTCATCGTGATTCACATAGCGGCCCTGAACGATCAGAATGCCTTTATCCGTAAAAATTTCAACTTTGATCACATCGCCAGGCTGGTATTCGCGAAACAGATGTCCACAGGTCAAAACCAGAGCGTGACCGGACCGGCAGTCAATGATCGTCCCCGTGCCTTTTCCTTCCGCCATCATATCACCATGAACATTGTTGACCTGAATTCGAACAGTAGAAGAAAGGACCTGATCCCTGATCTCGGAGGAATCGTTTCCCGGGACAATACTTTGCTGCGCAGAAGGGCGAGTCATACTGGTATCCGCAGAAACCTGCATAACCGTTGCGTTCGCATTCGTTCCGATGCTCGAAGCGGGCTGAACCGGTTCCATGGACGCGATCTGGTTCTGGCGTGTACCTGAAGTGCCATCATCCTGGAAGACGTAATCTCCCGCGACGATTTCCTGAACGCTGAGTTTCGTCTCACGTCCACGCCAGGCGGATTCCGCGACCTGCGTTCTGCACTGGGACGCTTCCGGAGGCGTACACTGTTTGAATTGTCTCGGCGAGCCGCCGGCCTGCACGATCATATTTTCCAGCCGGGACTCCGACGTAACTCCCACCTGACGCGCGACTTCTTTGCCGTCAACGATGACAACAAAACACGGGATTTTGGTAATATTGAACCGCTGCGCCCAATCAGGGAAACGGTCCGTGTTGACTTTGCTGACCCGGTAACCGCGTTGGACCAAATTATTCACCGTCGGCATCATGGAACGGCATGGACCACAGGCGTCATTATAGAAATCGAGCAGAACCACTCCGTTCTCGACCGAGTTCGGATCATTGTTGCGCAGTTGAGGAGCCGCGAGCCCTTCGGTTTTTTCGTAGGTTTTCTGTTTGCCGAAGAACATTCGGTTTACAGAGTGCTCCTCCGCTCCATCATCAGCCGCCCAAGTTTCGTTTGGGCCGAAGCAAAACGAAAAACTCAAAAACACCGGGAACAGAATTTTCAGGACGGATTCTGAAAAGATTTCGGTTTCGCCAGACTTCTGATTGAGGGAACTGTCGGAAGAGTAATTCATCCATTAAACTCCAAAAGGTAAAAGGGCGGAAAGAGAAGAAATATTACCCCCTCTTTCCGCTCCAAAACGAAAGAAAATCATCCTTGATTTTCTCACACGACCGCTCTGGCTAAAGCAGGTTGAAACGTCAAAATACGGTTCCGGGACTCACTGAATTCCCATCCTTGGTCCTTCCGTGAATCCTCTCACCCAGGGGAAGCGCCAGAGTGTTTCCCATTCTATAAATTTTTCATTTTTTTCGCAATGTTGATTTGAACATTTTCATCAGATTTTCCCAAAAAGAAATTTCTCTCACCCCGCTTCTCCCTCAAAATTCCCGAGAAAATAGGAGAAAGAGAATTTTAAAAAAATTTTAAAAATTCAGAAAAAAAACCTTGACTTTTTGTTTTTTTGGTTTAAACTAATCGTAATAGATTAATTATGTTGTTTTTACTGACTCAAAGGAGGGGACTTTGAACAGCAATCGAACGAAATTTCTGCGAAAAAAAGCTTTCACTCTGGTCGAATTGCTCGTCGTGATCGCAATTATCGGGATGTTGGTGGGGCTCCTTCTCCCGGCAGTACAGCAGGCACGTGAAGCCGCGCGGCAGATGCAGTGTGGAAATAACCTGAAGCAAATCGGTCTCGCCTGCCTCAACCACGAAAGCAACTGTCAGAAACTCCCATCCGCCGGCTGGACCCCCTATTGGGAAGGCGATCCCGACAATGGCATGGGGCCCGAGCAGCCGGGGTCGTGGGCCTACGCAATCCTCCCGTTCCTCGAACAAAACGCACTGTACCAGCTCGGCGCGGATGGTCAGGTCTCGGCTAAAACGACTGAACAGTGTGATGGTTCTCACATCCGTGCCCAAACCGTCGTAAACACC
The DNA here is from genome assembly GCA_017454585.1 of Thermoguttaceae bacterium. The sequence goes on from JAFTCU010000343.1 coordinate 8,172, forward strand.
TGGTTCTGCCCTTCCCGCCGCTCGGCAAAACTCTACCCGATCCTGATGGAAAGCCAGTACGTTGCGAACTGTAAATACACACCAGGTGGAAACTACTGCAAGGGCGACTACTCCTGCAACTACGGAAATAACGTCTGGGCGAACGCTACGTACGAGCCGAGTTCGGTCGCGGCTGCGAAGAATTTCAACTGGAACAGTCTTCCCCAGTGCAAGGATTCAAACGGTACCCTGTTCAAGCACAGCGGCATCAAGATGGGCGAGATCCGTGACGGAACTACAAACACGTATATGATCGGCGAGAAGTATATGCCGTCTAACGAGTACGAGATTTGCGGTGGCACAAATGACAATATTTATATTTACCGCGGCGCGGACACAGACAACTGCGTGACCTGTGTAAGAGCGAACGTTCCCTTGCAGGACCGGGCAAATTACCGGCGTGACCACGCCTTTGGCTCGACCCATGCCGGTGCGTTCGGGATCTCGATGTGCGACGGGTCGGTCCACAGGCTTTCTTATTCGATCGACGCCGAGCTGAATATGTACCTGAGCCAGCGCAACGACGGGAAACCCGTCACACTTCCGGATTAATTTGGAGTGCGGTAATACAGTCGCGCAAGCGACATTCACCGCTTTCCCTTGCGGCAATCCGCCTCGAAGAGGCGTTTGCCGCTAAAGCGCGCGGGATGTTTCCCACGTGAAAACTCTTTTTCAACGTTAAAATTTCTGGTCACTAAAGTGAAAGCGGCAAAGGAAGCCTTCGGCTTCTGTATTGCCGCACTCCAAAGGACGACGCATTCGCGCCGTCCTTTTTTTCTCACTTCCAGCTTTCACCTTCACGGAACGTCACGACCGGCAGAACGTTCTGGATCCGCAGGTGGAAATCCTCGAAGCACGCCTTTTCCGGCTTCATGAATTGCACGCACCAGACGCCGCCCTTTTCCGCTTCGGCCGGGTCGGGGTAGAAGAATTCCGACGAATCGATATCCTTCATCTCCCAGCGCTTTTCACCGTTCGGCGCGTAAACGGCTGCGTTCACCTTCTCCGCGCCTTCCGCCATGACACAAACTCCGAAATCCTTCGTTCCTTCCGGCACGCGGAAATAAACCTTTCCCGCCGCCGAGATGAAATTCACCCGGGAAACATCGAGCGCGACCGGAACCGTCGGCTCGGTCAGCACGAACGAGTGAGAATTCGGCCCGCATTCCAGCGTATAAATGCCGTTTTTCGGGTCAGGAACGACGTACCGGCGCGTCTCGTTGATCGGCAGTTTCTCCAGCTTGACCCGCTTCCCGTCCGGCCCGACCAGATTCAGATCGATCGGATCGTGTGTATTCCGCCCGACCTGAACGAATCTGAGCGAGAACTCGAACGGCTGGCCCGCCTTCACATCAAAGAAGTACCGCGCAAAGCCACGCACCCGCATCGGGTTGAATTTCCCCGGCTCGGCCGCCAAAGTCGCAGCCAGATCCTTCGCCTCGAATCTCACCATCGGCAGGTGATGCGAGTTTTTCACCGGGTAATTGGCCTGAAGCCACGCCTCGTCGATCACGAGCGTCCCGGTTTTCCCGCCGCGCTTGCAGACGAGCTCGCCGCTCACGCTTTCAATTCCCCAGGCGTCCGACGAGCCGTCCGAGAACTTGAAGAACTCCCGGTTCGGGTCATCCGCCGGGGGATTGTCGTCCTGGACCTCCACGTTTTTGAACGTCACGTCGCCGAACGGACCCGGCTGGTCCGACGAGCTGACGAGCCGCACCGGGGTATTGGCCGGGTTGACGACTTTCACGTTTTCAAACGTGACTTTCACCGAGTTGATCGGATTGTTGTGGAGGGAAATGCCGCAGCCGCCTTCATTTTCCGTGACGAAATTTTTCACGACGAACGTCCCGGGAATCGGGTCCGCGTCGTGTGTCGGGCGCGTGCGGGTCAGGATCCAGTTGAGGCCCGAGCGTTTATTGTTCCGCGAGACGCAATCTTCGAGCGTGATGGAGAGCGTGCCGGACTTCGAAGTCAGGTTCGGCAGGTAAAACTCGAACCCGTCGCCGGCGTTCCCTTCGCAGACGCAGCGGCGCATGACGCAGTTCGTCAGTTCCTCATTTTCGCGGTTCGGCTCAAAATCGATCCCGGCCTGCGGAGCGGTCCCGTTCGTATCGCGCATGATTGTGTCTTCGATCAGGAGGTTCCGCGCCGTGATGACGCTGATCCCCTGGCGGTGGTTTTCGTAACACAGGACGCGGCGGATCGTGATGTCGCTGCACGTGACGCCCGCTTTGCAAACGCCGAGGTAAATGCCGTCGCCGCCGGTGAATTCGATGGTGAGGTCCTCGACCAGCACGTTGCTCGAGCTGAGGATGGAAAGCCCATGGCGCCACTCGGCCGGTTTGTACGGAGGTTTCTGGTAGTCCGCCTTGTTCATGCGGAAGAAGGCTTTCGCGCCCGGTTTTTCGCCGCGGATCACGACGTTCTCGCACTGGCGCAGCGACAAAAGCGCGTCGCTCGTGCCCAGGTACGCGCCTTTTTTCGCCTGCAGGACTACACCGTCCTGAAGCACGATTTCCTGATTGCTGGCGGCCTTGAGCGGAAGCGTGATCCAGTCGGACGCCTGACGGTCGATGATGAGTTTCCGGGCGCCGGAATCGATCGCGGCCTGCAGAAACTGCGTGGAATCCTCGGCATCAAAGCCCCACCACGAGGCGAGCGCCTCAGACCGTTTCCCGTCCAGAACTTCCTGAACGAGCTCCGGCTTCGCCCACTGCGCGAGCGAGACCGCGGAAAATACTAAAAGAAAAAGGAAGGAAAGGAAGGATTTTTGCATGATTCAAGTCCTTGTGAATAAAAACAAATTGCTGTGGGGACTGCGCATCTTGTGTCGTCGCAACCCCGTAGGGGTTGAATGTTATTAGCCGTGGGTGAAACCCACGGGGGCGGACGCCGCTTCCGGGATTCCGTGGGTTTCACCCACGGCTATTGACATTTAACCGCTAACGCGGTTATGACCGGCGAGGACGCCGGCCCTCCGAGTCTTTATTCCATGTTCGTCATCACGCTCTGGCTGCCGTTCGGCATCTGGTACCCGTGGGTGCGGCCCTGGCTGAAGGTCAGTTTCTTCGGGCAGTTCAGATTATTGTAAAGAACCATCTGGCCCGATGGCGGGCAGACATAATCGCCCAGACCCGCAAAAATGGTCACTTTGCACTTGATCCGCTTCGCGTGGAACGTCGGGTCAAAGTAGCCCAGGCCCTCAGCCCATTCCGGGCGCCAGCCGTTCAGACGGTTTTTCGCCGAATGGCTCTGGAGATCCAGACACCACGGAATGCTCGCGTTGCACTCGGTCACGTCCGGATCGAGGCCCGCTGCGCTCAGGCACTGGAAACCGCCCTGGCTCCCGCCGCTGACGACCAGAACCTGACCGTTCCATTCCGGCTGGCTCTTGATCCACTCCAACGCGCGGATCAGACGCAGCATCATGCCGAGGAAGTAGCTCGTCTCCGGCTTGGCGTTTTCCTCTTTGTCGAAGGCGTAGCCCTTGAGCGTCGTGTTGCGCAGATTCTCGTAGAACTCCTTAGGTTGGCCGTTTACGATCCCGTGGGCGTTGATGTCGAGGTGGAGGCGGTCCTTGGCCCACGGGGCTTTATTCGCGGAACCGACGCCGTAGCCGTGGAAAGAAACGTAGGCCGGCAGCGATTTCTCCTTCGCGTTTTTCGGCTTGCAGAAGTACCCGGAGACGGGCTTTCCGATGCAGTCGATCTTCACGTCGTAGCAGAGGACGTCCGGATTTCCTGAATCGAGTTCCACCATCTCGGCGTGGAGCGGGACTTCGGCCAGGCGGGCCTTCTGCTTTGCCCAAAATGCGTCAAAGTCGGCGGGTTCGTCGCAGCCCTTGATCTCGTCGAGACGCACGCCCGCGCCGCCGTCAAACGGGGCCATCTGGAGGGGTTTCCCGTCGGCGTCAAAGGCCCGGACGTTGATGTGCACGAAACCCGGTTCGGTGATTTTCGTCTTGATGACGAGCGGTTTTTCCGCGTCGGCGACCGCTTCGCCATTTTCGGTCAGGCCGTCATCGCCGCGGCGGGTCCATTTGAGCGTCGGGCCGGAAATCGCTTTGCCGTCCTCGAGCAGCGTCACGGTGAAGGTCATTTCTTCGCCCGGCGCGTACGTGATCGGGTCTTTGTCGGTCTCGGCGTAGAACGTGTACTCGCCGGCCATCACGCCCAGCGTCAGCACAAAAAGGAAGGAAAGGGTGAGGGTGAATTTTTTAAGCATGGAACAAACTCCTGAAAATGAAATATGGAGATAAAGATTCAATCAAGGTGAAAGGCCACGACCATCCGCAGCCTTCCACCATGAAAAAGACATAAATGGAATGATTTATTAATCCTCCTTTTCTACGGGTTCCAGAGTGGCGTACATCGAAGAGATCGAATCTTCAACGAGCGGATCTGGTCCAAAGGAGCGAATCTGGTCCCGACGCAGTTCTGCCACCTCGAGCGGAAGCGTTGCGACAGGAATTTTCCCGCATGCGTGTACACCGGCGGCGATGATCATTCCGCGGGTCTTGTCGTAATGAAAAATTTTGCTCATCATATTGATCACATATTCAAACGAATGATCATCATCGTTCCAGAGAATTACACGATACTGGGGTACATATCTCGGTTTCTCGCTGGATTTTTCGCTGTTTTTTTCTTTGGATTCTTTTTGGGGTTTTGCCTTCGTAACAGTAATCGTTTCGTTTTCTTCCATTTTAACCTCCTTTTCGTCACCCCCCATAGTATTTTTTACTATTTGGTGTATATTTTAAAGGAAATATCGTTTTTATTTTGATTATACCCGATTTATCCAAAATATCTACCGGGGGCATCCTTTTTTGAGAAAAATTTTTGAGGCCCAAGATGACCACTATCGTCGAGTACCTTACCGAAAATCGCGCCAGGATCAAAGATGAACTGAAAGAGTTTCTGCGTATTCCGAGCATCAGCGCTCAAACCGGGCATAAAGAAGACTGCCTTCGTGCCGCCAAATGGCTTGAAAAACGTTTTCTCGAGATTGGTTTCACGCCAAAACTTTTTCCGCTATCAACCGGTCATTCCCTTGTGTATGCTGAATCACCCAAAATCCCTGACGCACCGACGCTCCTGATTTATGGCCATTACGACGTTCAGCCGGTGGACCCGCTGGATCTCTGGACGGAAACCGACGAAAAACCGTTCGAGCCGGTCGAAAAGGAAGAAATCCTTTACGGACGCGGAACTTCCGATGATAAAGGCCCTCTTTACACACATATCGCGGCCGCGGAGTTCTGGATGAAGCAACCCGAACGGCCTGAACTGAATGTAAAATTCATCCTCGAAGGAGACGAGGAATGCGGGAATTCCGCGACGGAGATCTTCGTGCGGGACAATTCCGCTTTTTTGGCCTGTGATTACCTGGCTTTGAGTGACACTGTTCAGTTCGCGGCAGGTTTCCCGTCCATTACGTGCGGTCTTCGCGGAGTTTTGTCGTATGAGCTGACTCTGTACGGTCCCCGGCAGGATGTTCACTCCGGAATTTATGGCGGCATCCTGGCCAATCCGTGCAACATCCTGATGGAGATCCTGGGGCAAATGGTAGATGAAAACCGCAGGATCCAGATCCCCGGTTTCTACGATGCCGTACGCAGACTTTCCCCGGAAGAAGAGCTTCAGATCCACAGTCTCCCTTTCGACGAAAAGACCGTGTACGCGTCACTCGGCGTCAATGGTGGGATCGGCGAAAAAGACCGTATCCCACTGGAACGACTTACGACACGCCCAACATTTGACATCAATGGAATCAAAGGCGGTTACCAGGGCGAGGGCGGGAAAACGATCATTCCGTCCGAAGCGTCCGCCAAATTTACCTTCCGGGTCGTGCCTGACCAGGACGAAGATGAAATCACCAACGCTCTGAAACACTGGATAGAAGAAAAGATTCCGCCCGGCATCCGCATGGAGCTCACCGTTGGCGGCGGTGCGCCGGGAATGATGGTCGATTTGAAACGCCCGTGCCTGAAAGCCGCCTCACGCGCCGTTGAGTTTGGCTTCGGTCACGCCCCGGTTTTCATTCGGGAAGGCGGCTCTATCCCGATTGTTGGTACGTTCAACTCCGTCCTCACCCAGAATATCATGATGCTTGGTTACTCCCAGAAAGACGATAACGCCCACGGTCCAAACGAACATTTCAGTCTGGTCGATTTTGAGCGCGGAATAAAAACAAACGTCAAACTGTGGGAAGAACTCGCCTCTTTGCCAAGGGAATAAATTCAATGAAATGCCAGATTGTACAATCTGGCATTTCATTGAATTTATTCCCTTGGCAAAGA
>JAFTCU010000344.1 GCA_017454585.1 Thermoguttaceae bacterium
AACCTTCTGGCTCCCGGCACGGAAGGCGGCGTCACGCGCTTCATGCCCTCCGGCGAGCAAATGTCCGTTTACGATGCGGCCGTAAAATACCGCGCGGAAAACGTTCCGCTCATCGTTCTGGCCGGGGCGGAATACGGGACCGGCTCGAGCCGCGACTGGGCCGCCAAGGGCGCGTGCCTGCTGGGCGTGCGTGCGGTCATCGCTCAGAGTTACGAGCGCATCCACCGCAGCAATCTGGTCGGGATGGGCGTTTTGCCGCTCCAGTTCCAGAACAGTGAGTCGTGGCAGTCGCTCGGCCTGACGGGCGAGGAGGTCTTCGACATTCAGTTCGACATGAAATCGCTGAAACCCGGGCAGACGCTGGCCGTGACGGCGAAAAAGGCCAACGGGACGGAGATCACGTTCAACACGACGGTCCGGATCGACACGCCGGTCGAGATCGAGTACTACCGCAACGGTGGGATCCTTCAGACGGTCCTGAGGAAACTGCTCTAAATCTTGAAAGGCTCCCTCTTTGAGGGGGCTGGCGAGCGCAGCGAGACTGGGGGAGTGAGGTGTGTTCCATTCAACTCCCCCCGGCCCTTCGGGCCACCCCCCTCGATGAGGAGGGCTTTAAATTAAAGGAGTCGCCCATGGAAAAAACATTCAAAATCCGCCTGGATGCCGCGACGCAGACGTTTTCCGCCGCGCATTTCATCACTTACGATTCGAACCACTGCGAGCCACTGCACGGGCATGATTTTCACTGCACGGTCGAGCTGGAGCAGCCGCTGAACTCCGCCGGGTACGTCGTGGATTTTGTCCCGTTTTCTGAAAGTCTGCACGAGATCCTGAAAAAGCTGGACCACAAAACGCTCCTGCAGGGGGAAAACCCGAAATTCAGATTCACCATGACCGAAAAAGAGCCGGAGGAAACGCCCGGCACGATGGACTGGCTGAACCGCGTCGGCGGGTGGCTCTCCTCGGTGAACGAATACAAAGACCCGGAAAAGGAACTGACCTCGGACGATTATTTCCAGAAAATGGCCCAGATGGTCAGCGCGAGCGTCAACCCGACCAAAGAAACGGCCCCGAAAGAAGAAACGGAAGCCACGAAAGCCGACGAGATCTCCAACGGCATGGCCCCGATGGAGGTCGAGCTGGAAGTGCGTTTCGGGTCGCGCCGGTGGGTTTTTCCGCTCGAGGAATGCGTCATTCTGCCGATCTTCAACACGACGGCGGAACTTCTGGCCGCGTACGTCGCCGAGCAGCTCACGCAGGCCCCCCCCCTGGCGGACGGCCAATGGACCCGCCTGACGGTCGAAGTGGAAGAAGCGCCGGGAATGAAGGGCGTGTGCGAGGTTTTAAGTAGTCAGTAGTCATTGGAAGTTTGATGTGAAGATCACTCCCAAGAGGAGCAGACAGCGTTGTATTCTGGATATGTTTAGACTGTAATGAATAGGACCCTCAGGAGGAGGGTCCGTTTTTTTCTGGAAATGTCAGTGACACGGTATTGACGAATTCCTTGCTTGTGGTATAATTCAAATGCGGACATGGTTCTACTCGTGTATATGGTTTGCTGTTTTTTACATTATACACTAAACCTGTTCGCGTTTTAATTATTTTTCCGGTACGCGGTTACCGGATGAACCTTTTTAGGTATTGGAAGCTACTTAAAAATGCCGATAATTAAGGCATATATAGTAGTGCGAAGATTTTTATATTTCATAATAGTATGTCTTTGCGGTTTATTCAAAGAGGAGATATCTATGTATTCTTTATCAGAAATAAATAATATGGCACGCTCTGGATTCAAGGGTACCTTCATTAACGGTGCCTACACAATTATTATTGAAGGAACAAAGGTTAGGATTATGAGTCCTTCTGCGTGGACCATCACGACTTTATGGGACCCTATCAGGATTCCACCTAGTGACGGGTGGAAACTTGTTAAATCCTCCGAGGAAGAGGATCGAGAACTTGAAAAGGCTCTCGAAGAGGACATGCGTAATCATTAGTATAAGTCCCGCTTTGTGCGGGCTTTTTTTTACCTATTAGAACTTTTGCCTTTCGATGGTATAATTCACCTATTGTCAGACGCACTACCATCCAAGGAGAGATTATGCCTGTAGTCAGACCAAACCCGGATAAAACACTTGCTTCAGTACCTGTGACGGTAGTCAGTAGTCAGCGTTTCGGCTGCGCCGAAATAAGGGATTCGGTTCCTCGCTTGCATTCCCATTTTCTGCCGAAGGCAGAACGCTGACTACTGACTACTGACTACTCATAAAACGAGCATCAGGATCCCCACCGGGATCAGGTAAACGGCGAACCAGCCGATGCACCTCGTGCGCAGAATACGCACCAAAAGCGCCAGCGCACAAAAGCTCACGACGAAACAGACCACGAACGAAATGACGAGCGGGAGGAGCCCCACGTCCGATGGGGTACCATTTTTCAGAAGTTTCAAAACTTCTGCAGCGCCTGCCGCGCCAATCGCAGGAATGGCGAGCAGGAACGAAAAAGTCCCAGCCTGCTGACGGGTCAGTCCCGCCCAAAGACCAGCCGTGATCGTCGAGCCGCTTCTGGAAAGGCCCGGCAGGACCGCCAGCGCCTGCATGCAGCCGATTCCAAAGGCTCGCAGAGGCGAAAGCGTTTTCAAGTTCCGCCGCAGTTTTTTCTCGTGCATCACCTTCGGGTCCTGACGTGAAAGCCTTTGGGCGAAAATCAAAAGCCCCGCCGTGACGAGCATCATGACGCCCGTCACCTGCACGTTCTGGAGGATCGCGTCAAATTCTTCCTCAAAACAGACTTTTGCCAAAACACCAACGATTCCGACAGGGATGGTTCCGAAAATCAACAGTTTCACCAGTGGCCAGTCGTTTCCCATGAGCATCCGAAGTACCGGGCGCCAGTAGTAGCACAGAATCGCCATCAGTGAAGCGAGATGAAACAGAACTTCCAGCGTCACAGGCTCCTCAAGTGAGCCCCAGCCAACCCGCTCAAAAATCTGATTCAAAAAAGCCATGTGGCCCGAGGAACTGACCGGCAAAAACTCGGTAATTCCCTGAAGGATCGCCATGAAAATGGTTTGTAAATAAATCATCCTGAAAACCGCTCCTGAAATAATTCGGGCTTCTCATTACTCTTTATTTCTGAAGAATGCCCAAAACTGCCGGTGGGTACGCCCGAATATCCCACTCACCAAAGGATTCCAGAACAGTCCAGTCGAAAGTCGTATCCGACTCCACGACCAAAACACTTTGAGCTGGCGCCTGTTCATACAAATGGGTCAGAAGTTCCAGAAGGTCCTCCATCCTTTCCTGAAAGAAAAAATAGGGCGGCGAACAAAAAATGAGCCAAGGGTGATCTTTCGGAAGAGGCTGTTCCTTTTTGTAATGCAGAAAAACGTCCCCCGCAAAAACCTGAGCCTGCGATTCAAGCCCCAGCGAAGCGATGTTTTGCCTGATGATTCGGACGGTTGGAAAATGCTGCTCTGTAAAAACCGCTCCAACGGCTCCACGGCTGAGCGCTTCCAGACCAAGTGCGCCGGTTCCGCCGAAAAGGTCAAGAACGAATGAGTCTTTCACGTACGAATGGATCAGATTAAAAGCCGCCTCGCGAACACGATCCTTCATCGGGCGAAGACGCCGGTCTCCCAGGTAGCTCAGTTTGCTTCCGCGAAATTTTCCTCCGATGATGCGCAAACCAACCGGATCAACCTCCATCGAGTATGACCCGACATTTCGACCCGCTTTTCGGGAAGGATTATTTGAAGGGGTTGATTTTCCCCCGGATTTATACGGGACGATCTGAGATTTCCTGGGATTGGGTCTGGCCATGGCTGGTTCCTTCTGATTGACAAACAGATTCCTGTTTTTCTCATAATACACAATAATCCATTTTAAAGAAAGAGGAAGTCCCCGTTTTTTAGACAAAAAGCTCCAAAAGAGATCGTTTCCAAACAAAAAACGCGGCCAGAATCCTGACCGCGCCCGAAATTAATTCCTCATGGAATCATTTTTTGTTCATTTGCAGCGATAGAAACGCGGAACATAAACCGGACGAGCGACTTTCTGGCACGGAACGCAAGCATGTTTCGCATCGTCATCATCGTCGTCTTTTTCTTCAGCTGCCTTGGCTTTGGCTTCAGCTTCGGCTTTGGCCTTTGCTTCAGCTTCGGCCTTGGCTTTGGCTTCAGCTTCGGCTTTAGCCTTTGCTTCAGCTTCGGCCTTGGCTTTGGCTTCGGCTTCAGCTTTGGCTTTTTCTTCAGCAGCTTTCTTTTCGGCTTCGGCTTTGGCCTTTGCTTCAGCTTCGGCCTTGGCTTTGGCTTCAGCTTCTGCCTTGGCTTTGGCTTCAGCTTCTGCTTTGGCTTTTTCTTCAGCAGCTTTCTTTTCAGCGTCGGCCTTAGCTTTTGCTTCGGCTTCAGCCTTGGCTTTGGCTTCAGCTTCGGCCTTGGCTTTGGCTTCAGCTTCAGCTTTGGCTTTTGCTTCAGCTTCGGCCTTGGCTTTTGCTTCAGCTTCGGCTTTGGCTTTTGCTTCAGCTTCGGCCTTGGCTTTTTCTTCAGCAGCCTTGGCTTCTTCAGCGGCTTTTTCTGCAACTTCCTCAGCGGCTTCTTTAGCGTCCTCAGCAGCCTCTTTCACGGCTTCTTTCGCTTCCTCAGCAGCCTCTTTAGCTCCCTCAGCAGCTTCTTTCACCGCTTCTTTCGCTTCTTCGACGGCTTCTTTAGCGGCCGGTTCTGCGGCTTTTTCTTCGGCCACAACGGCAGGAGCGTCTTCAATAACGGACTCAGCCTCATCAGCCTGCGCTGCCGCAACAAAAGCGGAAATGCCCATAATGGACAGAACAACCATCAATTTTCGCATTTTTTTAATCCTTTCATAAAACAAAGTTGACACTTCCATCCAAGTGTTTTATTTATTATAATTAATTTTAAAGATTTTATCAAGTATCCCCATCTTAATTATTTGGAAAAATCCGCAAAATTTTCCAAAAAAATTAAGGGAAATTTTGTCGGAAAATAACAATCCAAACCAAATAATCTTTTCGGCCTGCGAAATCCTTGAAATTAATTCTCAGGAAACGATTCTTAAAAGTGATACAACCGGTAAAATTTTCAAAATTACTATTTACAAGACAAACAAACTTGTTTATATTATATAACGTAATATAATAACCCATCGAGGAAATGCGGATCAAATTTTATTTATGGGAAACTTCGATCAAATCGATGACTGGGTTTCCAGGAACAGAGGTCTTTCATGGTTCAAACGATGCATACGGCTCCTGAAATTAACGAAAAACAAAAGCAGGCGATCCTCCAGGCCACAGGTCGCAAGGTGGCTTTGACAATTTGCAGATTCGAGAACAAGATTCTGAAGGAAGAATTGCTGGGAATCGGCGAAACTCCCATTTACGGAGCGTTTGTAAGTCTGAAACGTTTTCGTCAACTCCGTGCCTGCTGCGGAAGTCTCGGCGATTCGATTCCGCTCGCAGAAGCTCTGGACCAGGCAGCTTACCGTGCCGCCGTTGATGATATTCGGTTCCCACCGATCCAGAATCACGAAATCAACGACATGGAAATGGAGGTCTGGATCCTCCACTCACCTGAACTCATCGGGGCCAAAGGGGAAGATCGTGAGAAATACGTCGAAATCGGAAAGCACGGTTTAATGCTCATTCAGGGAGAACACCGCGGTCTGCTTCTGCCGGGAGTCGCAACGGAATTAAAGCTCGATGCGAAACAGTTTCTCGAGGAAACCTGCAAAAAAGCCAGTCTTCCGGAAGGCGCGTGGAAAAATGAAAAGGCGCTCCTTTTCCGTTTCCAGGGCATTTTGCTCAAAGCGCGTCTGCGTGACATGGTGCCTGAAAAACTCGCCGCCCAGATTTTGATTCCTCCGCAAGGCCCGACTCGGGGAGATTTGGCTAAACTCGCCGATCACTGCTACAAGAACATCGGGAAACTTTACGAAAACCAGATTCCTGATTTTTACCTTCCGGGAGCCTATGACGGGAACGTGAGCGGAGCGTGCCTCCGTGTTCGGCTTGATAAAATCAGCGCGGACTGCGCTCAGCTTTATATGACGAATCCGCAGCCCCTTCAATCCACGCTCCTCGGTCTCTCCCAAAACGCTACGATGGCGATGCGACAGAACGGGCTGAAACCCGCGAATCTCCAAAAAACCGCTCTTTGCGTTTTCTGGGATCCCAAGTCTTTGGGAAACGCGGGGACGGCAGACGTTTCTTCGATGGATTCCATGAAATCCGGGATCCTCGCCATCCGTTTCGGGAAATGGATCCTCGGTTACGCTCCGGGCAAAAAACCGGAAGCCATTCTGGAAGACGTCATGAAGAATTCCGGCTTCGAAAACGATGAATCCACAGAAATTATGAGCGTTCAGGTCGCCTGTACCGACATTGCGTTCATGACCTCCACCGTTCAAAAACCGCTGGTCCGTCAGGAACCTCGTAAAGCAGTCGTCGCGGGTCTTTTCTATCCGGCCCAGCCCGATGCTCTGGAAACGATGAGAGACGAGTTTTTCTCGAAGGAGCCAGTCGAAAAGAAACCTTATCCGGGCGTTCTGGTTCCGCACGCCGGATGGAAATTCTCCGGAAAACTCACCGCTCGAACACTTGAACAGGTCGATTTTTCCAATCGTATCCTCGTTTTTGCGCCGAAACATCACGCGGTAGGTGTGGACTGGGGCGTTTGCCCGACCCCGCGCTGGCTTGTGCCAGGCCGACCGATGGAAGGGGATGAAGGATTCAGCCGTGCGCTGGTGGAAGCCGTGCCGCGTTTTCAGCTGGATTCACTTTGCCATGACCGTGAGCACTCAATCGAGGTGATCCTTCCGTTCCTGGCTAAACTCACGCCAGGCTCACACGTCGTTGGAGCCGTGATGGTAGGTGGTGAGCGTGAACTGGCCAAATCCGCCAGGGAACTCGCTGATTGGATCCGCTCGTTACCGAAGCGTCCCACGTTGATCGCAAGCTCCGATATGAATCACTACGAATCTCAAGAAGAAACCCTCCGCAAGGATCAGCCGGTCATTGAGGCGATGCTGGCCCTCGACCCTGAAAAAATGCTGGCCATTTGCCGCGACGAACGTGTTTCCATGTGTGGGTGCTTGCCCTGCGCATTCATGATGATGACGTTGCGCGAGCTGGGGAAGCTGAACCGTGCCGTTCTGGTTGGACACACAACGAGCGGCGAAAACGGAGGTGATCAAAAGAGTGTTGTCGGTTACTGCGGCATACTGTTTGAATGATTTTTTCGGGGATGTGTTTCCTGGAAACGTTTCCCTAAAATTTTTTTGGAAAATCCACATCCCCCCCCTTGCGAAAATTCCAAAATACGTTATACTGTAATCAATCATTCGGGGTTGTAGCGCAACTGGTTAGCGCGTCGGCCTGTCACGCCGAAGGTTGCGGGTTCAAGTCCCGTCAACCTCGCTGTTCACTCTCATTTCGGGAGGAGAGTGAATTTGATTTTTTCCCGAAAACGGGGTTGTAGCGCAACTGGTTAGCGCGTCGGCCTGTCACGCCGAAGGTTGCGGGTTCAAGTCCCGTCAACCTCGCTGAAACTCGTAATTCCGTCAGGGGTCACGAGTTTTTTTATGCCCTTCTCTTTAAAATGGTCAATCTGCGCAAGATTTAACGATCCTTCCGATTTTTCTAATTTTAACGATTTTATTATTCGATAAAAATTTTGAAGTACATCATCAGGAGTAAACACCAGGATTTTAAAACGTTTTCCGAAAGGAGACCGAGATGGAAATACACGGGAAAAATTTTCGCAGAAAACTTTACAGAACGTTATGCTTTGGACTGGAAATTTCACTTTGTCTGATTCTATGTGTTGGATACTCGTTCGGCGAGACACTGGAACAGGCGTGGGAAATTGCCATTCGGGAAAACAATCAGTTGAAGGCGAAACAACAGATCGTTGCCGCTGCGGATGCAGGCGGAGACGCTGCCCGAGCCGCGCGTATGCCGAAAGTCACGAATGCGACCGCGTACACGGTCCTTTCGTCCCGACCAGAATATAACGCGGACCTTTCCCCTCTCGCTCCGGTAATGCAAGGGGCTGCGCAGGCGGTTCCGGCACTCGCTCCGGTCATCGCGTCAATGCCTTCCTCGGTCGCCCTCCCCGTTGCCAACCAGAATTTTTTGGCCTCGACGACGCAGGCTATCCTCCCGATCTACACGGGCGGAAAAATCACGAGCCTCATCGATCAGGCTCAGGCCCGTGCGGACCAGGCGCGATTCGATGCACATATTGATCTGCTCGACCTGAAAATGGGCGTCACTGAAAACTACCTTCTCGTTCTTCGCCTGAATCGAATCGTTCAGGTCCTTCACGATACCCAGAGTGAACTGGAAGAGCACGTCCAGCACACGGCCTCACTGGTTCAAAAGGGAATAGTTACCGAAAATATTCACCTCGCCGCGCAAGTTTCCAAGGCTGAAATCGACCAGCAGATCCTTCAGGCGGAACAGGGGTTCGATCTTTCCAAATCAGCGTATAACCGTTACCTCGCGCGGCCGCTCGACGCTCCGGTCAATCTGGAACCGATGGGCCTCAAACCTCTTTCGGGCGATTTGGAAATTCAAACTCAGCTCGCGCTGGAAAACCGGCCGGAGCTGAAAGCCCTGGCCTCCAAGGCGATCGAATCAGAAGCAAAATCCCGCGAATACCGTTCCGAGCGGCTTCCCAACATGGCCGTGGCCGGGGGTTACACGTACCTCGAAAACGATTCGTTGACGGAAAACAATTACGCCTCCGCATCGGTCTGTATGGTCTGGACGCCCATTGACGGCGGAGTCAGCCGATCCAAACAAAGAGCGGCCATGCATCAAATGACCGCTGTGAACCGGATGCGAGATGAAGCCCGGTCAGGAATTGAGCTTCAGGTACGTCAGGCGTGGCTGAATGAACGCGAGGCGCGCGGAAGACTGGACGTCGCGAGGCAGGCCGTCACACAAGCGACCCGAAACCTGGAAATCGTAAGAAAACAGTTCGAAGAAGGAGTTTCACCGCACTCTGACTACCTGCAGGCTGTTTCACTCAAGACTCAGGCCGAAGTAAATCTGGCAAACGCCCTGTGCGATGCGATCCTGGCCTCGTACAAAGTAAAAAGAGCGACGGGTACGATCTGATTTCATTCGTAAGACTGGAGCGCTCTGCCGTCGTTTCGGATCCCCAGGTCGCGGTGCGTCTCGGCATCGATCGAGTAGGAGATCCGATGGACCGAGCCGTCGCACATCGTAATCCCAAACGTGCCGGCGTGCGTACTGCCGAAACGGCTTGACGAATTATCGTAATTAATACGGTCCTGCATCGGCGGATAACTCGTCGAGGTACTTCGTACCACGTCGTTGTCGTGCCCGATGTACATTCCAAAATCGTCCCCGTCATCCACGTCAGTCGTGCCGCTTGCGAAATAAGAATTAGGGCGCAGGTACCGCTCGCCGATGAGGTACGTATTTGAGGTTCCGTCTCGGATCTCACCAAACGAGACCTTGCTCACGGCATAGATCACGCCGTCGCCGGTCGGCTGCCACGAATTGTTATTGATGTACGTCATCCCGTTGGCCAAAGAGGTCGGGCTCGTGGAACGGAACGCGCTCCCGGAGCCGCAGCAGCCGGCGTAGTCGCTCTTCGCGATCTGATTCGGAAGCGAAGAATTGTAACGTGTGCGGTTATTCTGGCCGAAACTCAGAGATGCGGAACGCCGTGACGGGCAGTTCGCGATGGTGAGCGGGGTCTGGATCATCGTCGTCGCGCCGTCTTTCTGCTGCTGCGTGATCGTGTCGGGCTGGCCGTCGGACGGTAACTGATAAAGTGCGGACTGCTCCATAAACGGAAGCAGCGAGTAGAACCACCCTCCCGTCTGTTTTTGGCCGAAACCGCGGTCCGGGTCGCCGACCCACTCAAGATTCCAGCCGCCCGAAGGGAGGATCTTTGAGCTGGACTCGTGATTCATGGCAGCCAGCCCGAGGTTCTTGAGATTGTTCCCGCACTGCATCTGCCGTGCCGCCTCACGAGCCTGCTGCACAGCAGGCAAAAGAAGCCCGACCAGCATCCCAATGATGGCAATGACGACCAAAAGCTCAACGAGTGTAAAGGCGCGTTTCATATAGCTACCCGAAAGAAAAGGCAGAACGTTTTTACGTGAGGGAAAACGAGGGACCCGCCCCAAACGAGCCCCTCGCGGAAGAACAAATCAGCGGCGACGTTTCAGACCGTACAAAACTCCAAGCCCCATCAGAAGCAGGACCCAGGTGGCGGGTTCCGGAACGCCGGACGTCGCGAGACTGAGCGCATTTCCGGCGGCATTCAGGCCAAGACCGGCCAAATCCCCATGAACGGTCAGACTGGAGAAGGATCCCCACGAGTCCGTATTGAACAGTTTATAGCCGTTCAAAAGGTTCGCGTTACTCTCCCAATCCACATCTTCATCGAGGAAAAGTTCCAGTGCGGAGCCGTTAACGTTAAAGTTATTCGCCTGAATAGTCTGACCGAGGAGTTCATCATCTTTAACCGTCAGATTCACCTGGATCCTCGTATCCTCCGTGGCCGTAATCGTGCCGGCAGAAGTGACCATGCCCAAATTATCCACGGGCGTGGAAGTAAGGAGTTTCCACTCGTTTCCGGACGTCGTGATCGGGGAATCAAGCGCCGTCAAATCGAACGCCACGTCTTTCAGGTCCATCGTTTGAGCAGACAGGAAGGTAAATTCCTGTTTGCGCTGTTCTTTTGTGTTTCCTTCGATTTGAATCTCGCGGGTCTGAATGATCGGACGGAACGTTCCGCCGCCGTCGATCGTCCAGTTCACGTTCATCGCGGAAACCCGGGAACAGATCTCCAGCACGGCATCGGGTTCGATCGTCAAAGAATCGTTACGGATCTGGAACATATAAGCGTCGATCGTGGACGTTTTGCCCTCTCCCTTCACCGTGATCGGTTTGGTCATAAGGTAGTTGCCGTAATCATTAGCCTGACGACCGATCGAGTACGAGGTAATTTTCCCGCCTTCCAGCACAACAGAGGCTGGCACGGTCACCTGAGCGGAGCCGTCATTACCCGATGTGCGCGTTATGGAGTTCGTCATGACCGCGCCGTCTTTCAGCGTGATCGTCGAGACGGAACTCGTATTGGCGTAACCGAGCGGGTCGTTGATCGCGAAGTCCACCAGTGCGCTGCTTCCCGTCGCGTTAATGGTTCCGCGGACGTTGCTGCTGTTGTTGCCCTGTCTGACAGAAGCAAGGCGAAGCGTACCGGCGACGTTATACGTGGCATTCGACGCGTGGTCGCTGTTCGAGGTTGAGTGGAAATACAGCGTAGCTCCTTCCGCGACCGTGACGGTGGAATTATTGAAAATCTTCGATTCCCCGGTGAGTTCGAGCGTTCCTTCCCGGACTTCCACTTTTCCGGCATTAATATCATTCGAATATTGACCAATGGCCCCTCTGGCGAGAGTCATGGTCCCTTTGCCGGTTTTATAGATCCCACTTGAAACGGAGCTGTCACCTTCACCCGTGCCATTATCGAAAGTAAGGTTGGCGTTGACGACCAGATTCGCCCCTTCCGCCACATCAAAACCGGACCACTTGCCGCGGAAACGGATCCCCTTGGAAGTCGCCAGCGTGTTGATGGTCGTCGTACCGCTGACCACATTGATCACTTCGTCACCAACCCAGCCTCCATTCATGAGAAAACCGCCGTAGTCCGCGTGACCAACGGTCGTGGATTCGATCGTGTTGGTTCCCGTGAACTGGAACTTGGTGTCCAGCGTCGTATAATACTCAGCGTTGATCGTGGAATTTGCGACGTTGGAAGTGCCTTTCTGATGGTAGATCCCGTCCTGCGCTTTTACGTTGACTTGCGCGTTCGTCAGCGTGAGCGAGACACCAGCCAGCGCTTGCCCCGCTTCAACATTCAGAATTGCGCCCTCTTTGACCGTCAGATTATTTTGGAGTTTTGCCCCTTTGAGAGTAACCGTTCCCGCGCCGGTAAACGTGACGTTCGAGGACGCTTTGGCGGTGGACTCGATGTCGAACGTGGTCCCTTCCGCGAGATTGATCGTGGCACCGGTGTAAATGCTGCCCTGGTTGGCGAGCTGGACCTTGCCAGCCTGAACGATGAACGTGGACGCCGAGAATTCCGTGGCGCCGTTATTGTGGGTAGCGCCGATCACGCCGTTCTTCACGACGAGCAGACCCGCGCCCTTTTTGGTCAGATTATGGCTTTGATCCGCCGCGTTGTAAGTGTTATAAAGACCGCCGTTTACGGTCAGCGTGGCCCCAGTGCCGACCTCGATCGGGTATGCGTTATTCCGGAGCGAGCCGTAAGTGTAGGTCGTATTGTCCGACCCGTAAAAATTGATGGTCGCCGTGCCGGTAGTCGTTTTAAGAAATCCCCCGTTGAGAAGCAGCGCGCCGTAGCCGTTATTCCCTTTATTGT
>JAFTCU010000345.1 GCA_017454585.1 Thermoguttaceae bacterium
CCAGCTCATCTGGAACGCCGAGGTCGAAAACCGCGGCTTCTACCAGGTGGACTCGCCCAAAACGAAAGTCTTCACGGGCTTCATTCAGGGCCGGACGTTTGAGTTCAAAAACGGAAAGACGCTCAAAATCGAGTTCGGCCAGACGATCCTGGACTGGGCGACGGTTTCCCTGACGTGGACGAAGAAGAACCACTACCTGCTCGCCGCGACGGGGCTTCAGAAGAACTCCGACTGCGTTCTGGGCCTTTACGAAACGAACGAGGTGAAGGACACGCCTGTGGACGAGTACCCGAACCTGATCAACAAGCAGATCACGTTCTGCAAGAAGCCCGGCCACGCGCCGCTGATGTGCGAGGGGATCCCGGCCAAACTGACGCTGGAAGTCCCGGCGGGCAAAACGGTGAAATTCTACCCGCTTGACGAAAACGCGAACCGGAAAGAAGCCGTGGAAGCGCAGATGGTCGACGCGACCCACGCCGTGATCGAGATTTCCAGCAAGTACAAGACGCTCTGGTACGAGATCGT
Organism: Thermoguttaceae bacterium; assembly: GCA_017454585.1. Next base: position 526 of record JAFTCU010000345.1, read on the forward strand.
GCTGGAACCGTAAAATAGTGTGGAGGGTGGAGAGTGGAGTTGACGCTTCGCGTAAGGTTGGGTTAAGAAAGAGTTCATCCCATATTTTAACTCTACCCTCCACACTTCCTCCCCCTTTTCTGAGGATTCCAAAAATTTTTTCCGGGGGCTGGACACAATCAAAAAATCGTGTATAATTAAGAAGATTTTACTCATTAATCAGTTTTCCACTCACATTTTAAGGAGAAATCCATGAGCTTTAAGAAAATTTCCCTTTGCGCGGTTGCCCTCGTGCTTTGCACCGGCGCCTGCTTCGCGAAACCCACCGACGCCGAGCGCGATGCCGCGATCGAAGTCTTCAAAACCCGTATGGCCAACTACACGACCAACGAAGAAGGCGATGTCACCTCCTTCGATCTGACCGACCGCATTTGCACGAACGAAGACCTCGCCAAGATCTGCAAGCTCGACACCGTGACGACCTGCAAAATCTACGGCGCGAACCTGAAACCGGGCGGCGCCTCCGTCATTACCGGCCTGAAAAGCTGCACGAAACTTTCCATCGAAAACACCGACTTCCAGGACGACGACATGGCGTTCCTCGTTGACATGCCGTGGGTGACGGAACTGACGCTCCGCCGCAATACGTACCTCCGCACCAAAACGATCGAGTACGTCTCCCAGATGCCGAATCTGCGCAACCTGGTCCTCCTTTACGGGAACTTCGACGACTCGGCGCTGGCGTATCTTTCCAAAGTGAAAACCCTTCGTTTGCTCGACCTGCGCGGCTGCGCTTCCGTTACGGACGCCGGGTTGGCTTGCGTCAAGGAACTTCCGAATCTGATCGTTCTGAAACTGCGCTGCACCGCCGTCACTAATGCCGGCATCGAGAACGTCCGTGGCAAGAAGCTCAAGACTTTCGGGATCGAAGACTCCCAGACGTTCGACGACGAAGCGCTTGGCTGGCTCGGTGAAATGGTCGATTCCATGCAGGAAGTCACCATCATGCGCTGTATCGCGATTTCCGACGACGGCGTTCAGAAACTCGCGGGCCTGAAAAATATGCGCAAGCTGAATCTGCGTGGCAACTACAGTGGCAGCGACGCGCTGAAGATTTGCGCCAATATGCCCGAACTGACCCAGCTCATCGTGAGTGAAAACGTCATCGACGACGAAGGCCTGACCTACCTCGAAGGTTTGACCAAGCTCGAGCACCTCGACCTGTGGGCCAATATCGTGACGGACTCGGGAGTTGACTCGCTGGTGAAGATCCAGAGCCTGAAGAAACTCTCGCTGGTCGCCTGCCAAATCACCGATGAAGGCGTCGCCAAACTGGCTGCGCTGTCAAACCTGGCGGATCTGGATCTGGCAGAAACGTCTATCTCGGACGCCTGCATTGATTCGCTGGCTCAGATGAAGTCGCTCAAAGCGGTAAGTTTCCGTGCCACGAGCGTTTCCGAAGAAGCAATGGCGAAACTGCGTGAAGCTTTGCCGGAGTGCAAAGTCACGAAATAATTCCTTTTTGTCAACAGTCTAAAGCCAGCCGCGAACGTTTCGATTTTATCGGGACATCGCAATGCCTGGGCGCACCTCAACCCCTGCGGCCCAGGCAGACGCTGGTTTCCTAAACACCCAACCTTCAATTCTCCGTGCGTGTTTTTTCCCCTTCTTTTCTCGCTTCCCTGGGCGATTTTCGTCTTCGGGTCAAAAGACTGGCGTCCGGTGTTACGTTCGGTGAACACGCGAGCGTGCGACAGGGGGTTTCTACAGAGTTTCACGACCGAAGAGCGTGGGAGCAAGGTGATGAGCCAAAATTCACCGACTGGCGCCTCTTCGCGCGGACGGGCAAACTTTTCACGAGGCAGTACAAGGAAGAAACGACCACTTCTTTTTATTTCCTGATAGATTTTTCTCCCAGTATGACTTATGCCGGTATTCCCCGAAATGACGAGGAGAAACGTCTTTCCAAGCTCGAGTACGCTCAATGTGTTACAGCAGTGCTGGCGTATATCGCACTTCAGCAAAGAGACCTGGTCGGCATTTGCGCAACGAACGGAGCGGAAACGGTTCCCCTGCGTCCCTCAACCGGGGAAAGCCATTGGTCCGAATGCGTCCGGTTCCTGGAATCGCCCCCGTTCACGTCAAAAACCTCATCAGAAGCCAGGCCTTTTGAGCAAACGCTCAACGATTTGGCGGCCATGATCACCCGTCGGGGAAAAATTTTCATCCTCTCGGATTTTTTCGATGTCCAATCCTGGGATTCAATCGTGCCTCAGCTTAAACTTTTGATAGCTCAGGGGAACGAGCTGGAATTGTTTCAGATACTTGACGCGGACGAACTGGATTTTCCTTTCGATTCCCGGAGCGAGTTTGTCCCGCTGGAAGGGTCCACGCGCGGCCTGACGCTGACGCCCGATGTCGTTCGCGACGCGTACCTGACGCAGTTTCAGGACTGGCGGAACGATCTGCTGGCCGGTTGCCGAGCACTTGACGTTGAAATTCATCTGGTGGATACCCGGCAAAGGATCGACGAAACAGTGAAATTGATCTAATCCTCCCTCTCCCCCTTGCGGAAAATGCAAATTTCTGTATAATAAATCGGATTGAATTTTGTCTCATCCAGTATTATACGAAGGGGGCTTAACGTGACCAAAGA
>JAFTCU010000023.1 GCA_017454585.1 Thermoguttaceae bacterium
CAAGTTCCTTTCCATCGGCTCCAAATGCAGCGCGGCCAAGCATTTTTGTGCGCTGGACCCGAACGGCTGGGTGAAGGTTTGCAATCACTCGCCGCACGTGATCTGCCGCTGGGACGAAATCCCCGCCAAACTCCCGTCGGACCCTTACTGGAAGCGGTTCCTCGACTCGGACTACATTCCCGGGATGTGCGCGGGCTGCCGCGACCTGAGCCACTGTCACGGCGGCTGCCGTGAAGCGGCGAACGTCTGGGGTGGGGACGTGGATGCGGCGGATCCCATTTTTAATTGCGATTTTGAAGGTTTTAATAATTTAACCCACTAACTTGACCGGCGAGGACGCCGGCCCTCCAGATCGAAACGACGCTGGAAGCGTCGTCCCCGTAAAAGACGTCCTTTTAGGAGTAAACCCATGAGACCAAGCGAAAACCCGTGGAAGAACTGCCTGGAATACTGCGCGATCAGTGAAATCGGTTTGCGCCGTTCCAATAATCAGGACTCACACGACGAAGTGCCGGCCAGGAACCAGAAAATCTGGAATATGCGCGGCCATGTTTTTTGCGTGGCGGACGGAATGGGCGCACACGCTGCGGGCGAACTGGCGAGCAAGCTGGCGACCGACACGATCCCGATGGTTTACCTGAAGCAGACACAGCTCACGCCGCCGGCCGCTCTTACGAAAGCGATCCAGGAAGCGAACACGCGCATCCACGCCAAAGGGAATTCCGACGAGGAACTCAAAGGGATGGGGACCACCAACGACACGCTCGTGATCCTGCCCGAAGGTGTGATGATCGGCCACGTGGGAGACAGTCGGGTCTATCGGCTCCGCGGGAACAAGTGGGAACAAATGACCCGCGACCACAGCGTCATCTGGGACAAAGAGGAGGCGCACGAGGTCATTGACGACTCGGTCCACAAAAACGTCATAACGCGCTGCCTCGGCGTTTCACCGGACGTCAAGCCGGACATTGAGGGACCGTGGCCCATTCAGGTCGGCGACATTTACCTCCTCTGCAGTGACGGCTTGTGCGGCCAGTTTGAGGAAGACCGCGAAACGAATTACTGCGAAATGGGGAAAATCCTCTCCGTTCTGCCGCTTCAGGAAGCGACCCGGGCGTTAGTGGACCTCGCCAATCTGCGGGGTGGACCTGATAATATTACGGTAGTTACGGTCAAGTACCTTGGACCTCAGCAGGCGGTTCCAACCACGCACGACCCGAAACCGGTTCCGATGGCGGCTGAAACGGAAATGCCGCACCCGGAAATGCCGGAGTGGCAGTGGAAAGTGATGAAACTCTTGGGCAAAAAACCGCCGAAAGCCTTTACGCAGCGTACGGGGCGAGGACCATACCGGTCATACTCGGCCGTTTGTGACTCCAAATTTGCGGTGGAACTGCGTCGGATCTTCACGGAACTGCGCCAAAGCGCCGGCACGCAGGCGGAACTGAATTTCAAAAAGGCGGACCAACTGGCTGGTGCTGCGGCCAAAGCTTTGGGAGAGAAAAATTTCAAGGACGCAACGAAATTTTTCGCCCAGGCGATTTCGGAAATTTGGCGGCAGCTGGCGGAATGATCCCAGGGGAAACGTTGATTCAAAAGGCTATGAAAGTGAAAATCAGGCGTTAAGTATTTTCCTTTCTCTTTAACTTTTTGTTGGTCATTTTCGTTATAGTTTCCCCAATCTCTCAAATCTCTCTTGCGTCAATTTAGAAAAAAGAGTAAAATTACCGCGTATTGTGTTTCTTTTCAAACCGGTGGAAGTTTTTTGACCGTTCAAAAATTGAAACTTTTGAGGAAAACATTTCGTGGCAGACTCCAAATCACACGCAAATTCAGAGCCTAGACAGCATTCGGTACTCTCGGCGCCGATGGGGGTGATCATTGGCTCGATTTTAAAATATAACTATCTGATCCTCTTCCTGATGATCGCGGGGGCGGTCTCGGCTGGTCTATATACGATGGAACATTTGTCGTTTAAAAACAGACGTTTGGACCTGATCAACCCGAAAAGCGAATGGAATCAGTATTGGCTCGAGTATATTTCCAAATTTGGCAGTGAGGACGACTTAATAATTGTGGTGGACGGTGACTCTGCGGAGAAAATCATTCCGGCCCTGAATGCAACCGCGGCAGAAATTGAGAAAAAACCGAATCTTTTCCATTCCCTTTTTTATAAATTTGACGATACAGCACTCCTTTCCAAGGCCCTTTATTTCGCATCGGAGGAGGAACTTCAGGACCTGAATCTTTTTTTGAAGTGTCATGAGGACGTTTTTCAGGGGAACTGGGATACACTGTCGATCGATCGGATCCTTCCCCAGACAGTTATGCCTTTGGCCGCTGAACCAGGGCAGATCCCGCCGCGAATGGTGGCCAATATGCGCCAGGCGCTGGAACGAATGATTTTCAGTCTGGAACAGGCGCTCGGTCCGACCTACCAGTTTTGCTCGCCATTCCCGGAAATCGATCTTTCCAAGGGCAGAGACGGGGGAAAACTGCCGACCACGTCGAGACCGGAAGCGTCCAACAAAAACCGGAGTATGCTGAACGGTTTCAACTCCGCATGGAATGGAACGCAGTCAAGTATTTCCGATTCGACGGTCACCATGGCGTCTTTGGAACCGCAGGAAAATTTGGTTCATTACATCGCGAACTACCCGGGTTCAGAATTCTGGGTGGTCAACTATGCTCCTGATGTGACGGATCCGTACGTTCCTTGCAGCGAAACCGCTACACAGACGTCCAATTATTACCCGATGGAAAGTGCGAATGGCGGGAATTTTCAGGATGTTTCCGAGTTGAATCCACAGCTTTACGCCATGCGTTCACCATTTGACTCACACGAGAATCTGGAACCGGGTCTTCCCTCGCCTGAGGGAGAAATGCAGATGGAGCCGGCAAATCCGTACTATGGTTCTAACCTGGCGGAAATCCCGGCGTCTGCGGAATCAGATCAGGCGACGTTCGCATCGGTCAACGAAATCGAAAATGAGACGGTTGAGGCCTCTTTGAATCGTTCCCCGCAGTCTGGGGAAAGTGATCCGGTTTCCGCTCCAATCAAACGTGCAGACCATGACTCGCACATTCATTATACGTGGCTGACTCCCAATAAAACGGCCGTCATGATGGTGAAAATGCGGGAGGAAAAGAACGCGGATTTCGCTCGCGGGACTGCGGGAATTGAGACTCTGCGCTCCATTTTGGCTTCCATTCAGGAAAAACATCCGGGAGTAACCCTCCAGCTGACTGGTCTTCCGGTGATGGAAAACGACGAAATGCGTTCCAGCCAGAACGCGATGAACTGGGCGACGTGGCTTTCGGTTTTAGGCGTGGCGCTCCTGTATATTTACTTCTTCCGCGAACTGAGGCATCCGATTCTGGCGATTATCGCCCTTTTCGTTGGGATCGGCTGGAGTATGGCGTATATTACGTTTTTCATCGGACACCTGAATATCCTTAGCATGGCCTTCGCGGTCATTCTGATTGGTCTTGGGATTGACTTTGGGATCCATTACACGTCCCGGTATTTGACGTGTCGGGCCGAGGGAAACGACACGAAAACGGCTCTGATACACACGGGAAAAGAGATCGGCCCGGGAATCCTTACCGGTGCGCTCACGACTGCCGCGGCGTTTTTCATGGCGGGAATGACTGAGTTCACCGGGATAGCCGAATTGGGTATCATCGCGGGCGGCGGAGTCCTTTGCTGCTGTCTGGCTGCGTTGACAGTTTTACCGATTTTGATCTACATGGTGGACAAAAACCGGCCGCAGGAAAAGTTCAAAATGCCCCGCAGTATGGTTTTATTCCAGGGAAATCCCAAAGTCGTGTTTTTCCTGAGCGTCCTCATCATTGGAGCAGTCGCCTGTGGGCTTCCGAAGCTTTATTACGATTACAATTTGCTGAATCTCCAGCCGAAAGGACTTGAAAGCGTCGCGCTGGAAATGCGTCTCATTGAGGAGAGCAAACAGAGTTGCTGGTTTGCCATCTCGATGAGCGATAACGAGGAGGTCTTGCGCGACCGAATTGAAAAATTCTCAGTCCTCCCCAGTGTTGATCACGTGGAGCAGCTTGTAACGTTGATTTCGGACGAAAACCCGCTGGTACGTCAGATTCATGAAGTGCTGACCAAAACGCCGTCGGACGTCCATCAAAGTCCTGTTCTGACGAAAGAAGACGCTCGAAAACTTTATCAGTGTCTCGAAATGGCCCGCTTGTGTCTGACCGGAAAAGCGGAATTTTTGTCGTACTATGAACGGATCGAGGCGCTTCAGAAACAACTGCTCGGAATGCGCCTGACGGAATATTTCGCCCGAATGACGCAATATCAGGAATCTCTCGCACGGGATCTGCTGGCGAAACTGAATAAACTCGAGAAAATGTCGTCGCCCGAACCGCCGACTTTGAGTGACCTTCCGAAAGCGTATGTGGACCGTATGCGCGCGGAGGATGGAACCTATCTGCTCAAGATCTACGCCAAGGGAGATCTGTGGGATATGGATAACCTGGAGAAGTTCGTTAAAGAAGTCCGATCCGTTGATCCGAAAGTGACGGGAAACCCGTTACAGACGTACGAATGTTCGCTCCAGATGAAAAAAGGTTACCAGGACGCGGCCATTTACGCCCTGGGAATCGTTTTCCTGCTTCTTATGCTGGACCTTCGGAGTCTCGCAGATACGTTCTTCGCCATGCTTCCTGTTTTGCTTGGGATCATCTGTACGTTCGGGATCATGGGGTACTTCAATATCCCTCTGAACGCCGCTAACCTGATCGTTTTACCGCTGATCCTTGGTATTGGAATCGACGATGGTGTACACATTATGCACGATTTCCACAATTCATACAATGGCGGGGTTTACAGGATCTCCTCATCAACTTCAATGAGTGTCATTTTGACATCGCTTACCACGATTTTGAGTTTTGGAACGCTAATGCTTGCCGAACATCGCGGCCTTCAGAGCCTTGGAATGGTTCTGGCAATCGGAACGACGTGCTGCTGGTTGACGTCTCTGCTGGTTTTGCCTGCGATGCTGAATTTGTTCTTCTCTCACGGGAACCAGCCGATTTCGCAAAATGCGAATCCTGTGCCGCGGCCGGAATTACGTACTGTTCCGTGTGAGGATTCCTGGTCAGGCCGACAGAATTCAGAGTCAAGTTACGCACGGGAAAACGCGAATCACCACGATGTTCTGGCGTTTACCCCTTTCATAGATGACGAATTTGTATTTCCCCCGCGTCGTTCGGCGACCTGTTACACTCGAAACGCGGATGGTGAAATCGTCAATTCAACGGGAAAAGCGGCATGACCCCGTTTGAGGATTTTCTGTTTTACGATGCCCAACGTGCAAACGACATCGAATCCCTTGCGGATGCCGTAACGATTTTGCACTTTTCGGGTCAACCCGATATTTTGCGTCTGGAACGGGCCATTTCCGAGGCCGCTGAACATCATCCAACCTCGCGGTGTCTGGTTTCGATTCGCCCGGATGGAACGCTGGATCGGACCATCTCGCCATCAGAAATTCCGCTAGTGAGGGAGGAGTCGCTTTCAGTTCCCCTTCCGCCGCTCCAGATCCAGAAGGAACCAGGGTTGAAATTCTGGTTCCTCAATCTGCCGGATTCCGGTGGGTTTCAGCTTTGGTTTCAGTTTCATCATGTGACGACCGACGCACTTGGAGCGTTTCGTTTCCTTGAAGAAATATTTGAACGTTATGCCGCGGAAACGACAAATGGTTCAGTGGATTTGAAGTCGGAATATCCGACTGACTCGGAACTGGATGTGTGCCAGGCCGTGAAACCGCGTGTAACGTTCTCTTTGGTTTGCGCCGCGGTTTGGCAGATTTTAACATTTCCGTTCCGTCGGAAGCCCAGGGAGATTTCCATTTCGGGAAAATCTCTGGTGGGAACCGCCAAACAGCCTCTTTTTAGGACGCTGACGATTGAGGAAACACGCCAAAGGCTCGACGCTGCGCACAAGCAGGGGATTTCGCTGAATGATCAAATCCTGGCGGCAACGTTTCGGGCGATTGAAAACCTTCAACCCGATAGAAGGCCGATCCAGATCGCGGTTCCGGTGAATACCCGGTCAGGAAGGTTTCTTAAAATGCCGCTTCGGAATCTCGTGAGTGTCGTCTTTATTCGCGCATCCAGGCAGATGCCGTATTGGTCAGATGCCCGGCTTCTGCGCTGGATTCACCGTCAAATGAGTCCAGACCGGAAAAAACTCAGGGCGGATTTGTTGATCCAGGAGTTAAAGTGGCTTTGTGCGTGGCGCTGGAAGGGAGATCATCGTTGGGGAATGAAGTGGTTTGTGCGGCGTAAAAGCCCGCTTGCGACGGTGGTCGTTTCCAATTTGGGCGTCCTTTTTCGGGATTCGCGTCTTCCACGGACGGAGGACGGCCGTTTGAAAATCGGTTCTTTGACCCTTGAGCGCGTGGAGCAGATTTCGCCCCGCACGACCAATGCGGCTATTACGCTGGCGCTTGGAACCTACGCTGGCCGCCTGCATTTCGGGATGAATTGGGACCCCACACGGGTTGAGCGCGCTGAAGCGCAGCGGCTTTTGGATTTTTTAACGACGTATGAACCCTGACCTTTTCCTTTGCGTAAAACTCCCAAAATGAACTACCACCTTCTTGACCAATCCCTGAACCATGAACTTTCTCCTGCTGCCGCTTCGGATCTGAGCCTCGAAAACGTCGCAGAACTTCACGCCCGGCTGGGTTTTCCGGAACGGACGTTTCCGGTCATTCACATCACGGGGACCAAAGGTAAGGGAAGCACGGCTGCGATGTTTGCCTCCGTTTTGCGCGAGGCCGGGCTGAAAGTCGGCCTTTATACCTCACCGCACGTGGTCTCACTGGAGGAGCGCATCCAGATCAATGGTCAATCTGTTTCGGAAGTACGGCTGAACGAAATTCTGGAAGAAAAACTCCGTCCCATCGTCGAGGAAATGGCGGAGGAGGGTAAACCCTTGACGTTTTTTGAGCTTTTGACTGTCGCGGCCTTTGAGTATTTTGCGGAAGAAACCGTCGATTTTGCCGTGGTCGAAGTGGGAATGGGAGGGCGAACAGACGCGACGAATATTTGCTTGCCGTGTCTGACGATTCTGACCAACGTGGCACTCGACCACACGGACCAGCTCGGCTTGACACTTGAGGAGATCGCTCGTGAAAAAGCAGGGATCATCAAGCGCGAGATCCCGCTAATCGTCGGGAAAATGGCACCGGAAACCCTAACTCGCGTGCGACCGGTGATCGAAGAGATCGCGGTCCGGCAAAACGCCCCCGTGGCTTGGGCGGGAACGCACTTTCCCGAGACGATCGGCCCTGAAATTGAGCTTGGAATGCCCGGCGAGCACCAGCGCGCCAACGCTGCCATCGTCTGTAAAGCGGCCTCGGTCATGGATTTCATTACGCCCGAAAATCTCTGGAACGGTTTGAAAAAGGCCAAACTTCCCGGTCGGCTGGAGGTCGTTTCGGAAAACCCGACGGTGATTTTGGATGCGGCGCATACGCCCGACTCGATGGCCCATACGGTTCAATGGGTCCGTGAAACATTTCCAGCCTCGCGAAAAACCGTGCTCTTTACGGCCGCCAAAGACAAAAACTGGCGTATGATGCTGAACCTTTTGCTTCTGCTCGACCCAAAACGGCTCATTTTGGCAGAATTCCCGGCAGAGCGTTCCGTAAGTTCCGAAGAAATAGGGGCGTTCCTGGCTTCCCGGCCTGGAGTGGAAAGGATCCCCGACCCACGGACGGCATACGTCTCCGCGCGAAATGGCCTGGTTGAGAACGACCTGTTGCTTGTGACAGGATCTTTTTTCCTGCTAAGAGAAATTTATTCGCAGAGTTAATTCTTCAAACCCGGAAAAAAACCATAAAATCGGGAATATTTTGAGAAATATTTTTCCAAACTCTTGACATTTGCGATTTGGTGTGGTATAATACTTTGCAGATTACAATGGGAAAGTTTTTCCTGTGTGATTTTTACGACCAAGTCTCCAGCCGCTCTTTTTTGTTATGGCGGTTCGTGAGCTTTCTCATCATAAGGTGAATCATAAAAGGAGGTATAAAATGAGAACGGTTTTTGACGCGATTTTGGAGTGTGGGCACGACGAGGATTTCGTCCCCCAGAGAACGCCGGATTTCAAACCGACGGACGCTCCTGCGGGTTCATTGGCCAAGCTGAAAGTTCTCGCGGAACGTGTGCGGATGGGTTTCCCGCTCTGGCACGAAGATGACCGCAGCGATTACAGCGGCCTGACCGGGTATCGAACTTCGGAAAACGAAGAATGATTTCACCCCAAGCAAATGAGGAGGACCTGGTCCTCCTTTTTTTTGTTGGTTTGGGGAGTGTGTCCCATTAAAAAAAAGAAGGTCTTTCGACCTTCTTTTTTTGCCGTTAACCTGTAAATCCGAGGCACGTTCGAGCAAGGGGGGTAGCTCAATCGCAGCGGAAGAATTTACGTTCCGGGCATCGTCTGAGTTTCGGAGTTTCCAAACCTGGCTGGTTTTCGGGTTCGTCTTCCAGTGCCACCGAATAATTCGGAGCCGGTTGACGATTCGAAAAAGCACTCATTTTTCTGGCCAAAGGAGCCGTACCAGCTGCCGCTTTCAACGCGGGTTTTTTCGGTTCAGAAATGGTGTCAGGATTACTGTCTTTTTCCAATTCGTCACGCAGAACAAGTACATCATCAGGTGCCTCAATGCCGAGACGGACGCGGTCTTTTGTCAAGCGTACAACCGTTACTACGATTGAGTCACCAACTCGAATCCGCTCACTTTCTTTGCGGGACAAAACTAACATTCTAACCTCCCTGTGGATTTCAGAATCCAAGACTCAAATCATCATGAATTGAATCCAAAATCTTTGTTTGTTGAACTTTTTCACCTGTTGGGCCGTAAAACAAAATCTGATTTTTCTCTGCTTCCCAAATGGCAGTCAACTTCACCATTCGCGGCCCGTGGACGCAGTAAAAAATACCGCACGGCCTTCCACTGCGCCGAAGCAGGCGTTTCGTCATTTGAAACGAATCCTTTTTTAAATGATTATGGAGACAAATTGTCTCATTTACATAGTCACATAGTTCAGAACAATTAGTAATTCTGAGCTGACAGCAGACCATTTACGATCCTCTCTTCCGTTTTAGTCTGCGGGCCAATTACGATCCCCGTTGCCGGGAATAGCTGCATGGAGACCAAAGCCAGCGCGCTTTGGCAATGGAAAGAAAATTTTCCAGTTAGAAAGAATCTTCTGGATTTTCCCTTCCTGAGGAATTTGCTTTGAATTCCCTTTCTCCGTACTAGTTTATCGTGGAAACTTGACCCAATGTTTTGTGTTTTTTTTAATCTGACTGTTGTTTCTATTACAAAGTTTACGTAAAATAGAAAACAATTTAAGCTGGTTATTATAGGCAATATCGGAGATTTGGAGAAAAATATTTCGAGAGAGGAGATCGATTTTGGCCCTTTTTTCCTTTCTTTTTTGGAATCCGTTAGGAATGAGAGGAATGATGAGGATAAAGAGGATTTGACGATTAACAAGAAATTTAGGACTCTAAAGTCCGTGTGAGCCAGGCCTTTTTTAAAAATTTTTCCAAATTTTTCGGCTGTAGGTCCTAAGAGAGCTGTTTGTTTTCGGGAAAGAGGGAGTTCGTCACCAAATTTAAGAGAGTTGTGATTAAAATAATCCGGTTTTATTTCATTTTGGCGTTGGAGAAAATGACAAAATCGTGTAAAGTAATACCAGATGAAACTTTTCTCCCTTTAATATATTATTCCCTGATAAATATGCGTTACTCCCCTATATACGAAACCTGGGTCGCAATCGCGGAAGGTCGGCAAGCGCGCCCTATGGATTTTGCCGGAACAAAAGAAGAAACAGCAGCGGCAAAAGCTCGTTCCAGTGTTTTATGCCCATTTTGTGAGGGACACGAGATGGAAACCCCTGCCGAGGTGGATGTTGTTTCGCGTCTCTCGAAGTCAGAACGAACTCTCGATAACTATCGCCGTCCTAACGCGCCTGGGTGGCTGGTTCGTGCCGTTCCGAATCGTTACCCCTTTTTGGAGGCGGATGGCGAAATGACCGTGCAGAAGTTCGGGCCGTTTGTGGGCGCACCCAATGTAGGTCTTCAGGAAGTGCTGGTTGAAGTGCCTTTTCACGGGGCGTCGTTAGAGGATTTGTCACCGGAAGAATTTCAATATTTTATCCATTTTTATCATCGGCGGCTTCATCAACTGCGTAAAACACATCGGTGGAAATACGTGCAGATCTTCAAAAATCTCGGCCCCAAAGCGGGTGCATCGCTAAAGCATTTACATTCCCAGATCGCGGCCCTGCCATTTATTCCACCGTCGATTGCTCGTGAACAGGACTTTTTGGCGGATTATCGGGCTAAAAATCACCGCTGCTGGCACTGTGAGGCCCTAAAATACGAGCTTGCGGAAAAGTGGCGGGCGGTAGAGGAAACACAGTATTTTGGCGTATTTTGCCCGTTTGCATCGCGGTATCCGGGGGAGGTCTGGCTTTTGCCGAAACGGCACGTGCCGTGCTTTGTGCAGTCAGAGCGTGAGGAACTGGACGATTTGGCTGAAGTGCTTCGTCGGACAGTTCAAAACCTTACGGGGAAATTGGGTGTCCACGATTTCAATCTGGTATTTCGTACATCACCGTGGAACTATACCGCAGACGGAGCGATTGCGGATGAGAATTTTCACTGGCGGTTGGAGATTTGCCCCAGGACGGTGATCCAGGCAGGGTTCGAACTGGGAACAGGGTGTTTCGTGAATCCGCTTGCGCCGGAAAGCGCGGCCGCGGCGTTAAAGTCACAAGGCGAGCGGGGTCAGTTATGACCCCGAAAAATAGAGTTGGGCAAAAGGTCCATCTTTTGTTTTTTACGTTGGCATAACTGCCACCGCTCGCCATAAAAGTTTATTTCTTCCAAAGTCCGTGGAGGTTGCAGTAGGCACGGACGGTCGGCTGGACGTTCACCTGGCAGCCACTCGGCGGGCAGCTGAATTCCGCTTCCGGGACGTCGCCGGCTTTGAGGAACTTGCGCTGGAGGCGGTCTTCGGAGTGGATCTCGACGAAACCGATGAAGTGTTCGTCGGTCATCGGGTGAGCGGCGGAGCCAACGGAAACTTTCACGCCGTACTCGCCACGGGTCAGAACCGGCACGTGTTTTTCGGCGGAGGCATCCACCGTGTTTTCTTCGAGTTTTTCCATCGGTTTCCCGCAGCACACGAGTTTTCCGGCGCCGTTATTCAGGGCTTCTACCATATTCCCGCAAATCGGGCAGCGGTAAATTTCGAACTGTTTCATTTGTGTCTCTCCTTTAGGTTAGAGGATTTGGGAAACGCAAAATTAAAGCAGAATTAAAAAAGCGTTTCCCGAAAAATATATTTCTATTTTATGAATCCAACGTCCACCCAATCGACGTGGTCGCAGGCGATTCCATCCTCGGCATCCGTTACTTCGAGCCGAATCTGTTTTACCCGCGCATCAAGCGGAACGTCAAAATGCCAGTGATTTACGGTTTCGTTGCTCAGCAGCGGTGACTCGGCGGCCAAAACCTGCGGCTCGCCCATTTCGCAGACATCGGTCCAAACCTTCACGATTACCGACCGCCGTGGATCTTTTACGTGAAAATCGTCCAGCCCCGCCACGGCTACGAAACGTTTCGACCCGACCGGAACGTCAAACGTCAGGCTGGAATACGCGTGTACTCCTAAACCTTTTTCGTATGTTTTTCCGTTGAGCTTGAGCGGATTCCCTGCCACGGACAGATTTTTCTTCGGGCTTCCCCAGCCGCTCTTGACCTTCTGCGGGTTTTGTTCTGTCAGGTCCACATCAGGCATCGGCGGGAGCGGCGGCATAATGATCGCGTCCGGCATTTTGACGTTGACTGTTACTTCGGGAGAAAGTTCCCCACCCCAGCCAACGGATTGAAGCTGGTATGTCCACGTTTCGCCGGTTTTTACCTCATAATCGGTAAATTGAGTCCCGTTGAGCGAAAAGACTTTCCGAACGGTTCCATCGGACGCTTTTTTCGTCAGGACGAAGCCATAGTTTGGGGTTTCGTCCCAGTGAAGCGTCAGTTTGCTGTAGTCCGCTTTTCCGGCCAGATTTTGCACTTTTACCGGAGCCGGGATGGGACTGGCGCCTTTTTCAAAACGGATCTCCCAGTTGGCCTCGCCTGATTTTTTGGGGGTGAAGGACACGCGTAGGGTGCGGCCTTCTGCCGTGATCTTGAGGTTTTTCGTCTGATTTTCGGAAACTTTTAACCCTTCCGGAAGTACCAGCCGCAGTTCGTACGGGTCGTTTGCCACGACATCGGACGTTCCGGAAAGCGTCAGGGTTTCGGCATTCCAGTTCACGTTTTTCACCTCGAAAAGCGGGCTTGCCACGTGTCGGCTGGTTCCGGCGAGCGTCGGTCGGTCTGCCGCCATTCGGGTCAAGGCTAAAACACGGCACGACCCACCGGGAAGCTCACAATCAAGCTCGTGCCGGAACGGAGGAACAAAAGCGTTTGCCCAGAAATCAAAACCGACGTATGTTACGTTTTCATCGAGGCCCAGCTCTTTCAGGCTCTTTTGGATTTTTAGCGGCTCATTTTCCGACCAGTTGAAAAGCCCGAAAATCACCGTTTCGTTTCCCGGTTTAGTCAGCCGCCAGAGGTTGGCCAGTTTCGATTCAAACACGTCCAACGGGCGGGCTGTATAGAGACGAACCGGCGCAATCGTGCGCTGGAGGACGTTGACACGTTCGTCGGAAAGTTCAGGAAGCCAGTCGCTGAAAGCGAAAAGCTGTCCGGTGATCGCTGCCCACGAAGTGATGAGCTGCGCGTGTGCAAGCGGGATCGAGTCGCGGACGTACACCGGGTCCGGGTCATTGTACCACACGCGGCCGTTGAAGAACCACCGGGCAGTTCCACGAACCGGTCCGGCGCAAATTCCTCCCCAGCTCGACCCATTATCGGGGCCGATGCGCATCGCGTCCACCAGACCGTAGGAAGCGCCCATCGTCCGCATATTCTGCGAGACGTTGCAGCCCAGAATGAAAACGTCGTCACCTGCTGCGGCACGGACCATTTTCAGGCCCTTTCGGTAAATTTCCACGTTGGTTTTCGTCATATCGTCAAAAATCTGAAGGCCCAGATCGTCCGGGAGGTACTCGTCATTCACGTAAAGCTGTTCGCAGGCCATGGCGGTCCACATTCCGTCGTACTTGAAGTACTTGTAACCCCATTGATTCGCGATCTGATCGACTTCCTCGTGAACGTACTTTTCCACGTTCGGGTCGGTCATATCGAGCGACGTTCCGCCCCAGAAAGTTTCGTAGGGCGCGCCTTTTTTCTGATTAATGCCAGAAAACCGCCGCGTATTTTTTTCTCCCGGCGCAGGATAATCAATGGCCGATTTTACAAACCACTCCTGCTTGTCGGCATACCACGGGTCGTTCCAGTTCCCGGAATAGGGCATGAACCATATTCCCGCAATCAAACCTTTCGCATTCAGGTACTCGGCAGTCGGCTTCATCCCCGATGGGTAAGGCCCGGAGGGATTATGCCCGGTAAAGTTTTTGGCCGGGCCGTTGAGACCGCCTTTGCCGAGCTGCCAGTGATCGTCGATCTGGAAGTAACGCATCCCGAACGGAACGAGTTTTTCTAATGCGGCATCTGCGAATTCCCGGGTCGAAGCCTCTGTTCCGGCGCCGCCGAATTTATTTGAGTACCACGTACAGTAACCTGAAATTTGCGGCTTCATCTGAATTTTGTGGACTTTTGCGATCGCATCGGCGTAACGTTCCAGCCCATCGAGGCAGTCGTCGAACGCACCGAGGACGAAAACTTCCGGCTCCGGCACGGTTGAGGAATCGATTTCGTACCGGCCGTACTGTAGTTCTGGCTGGATAGTGACGTTCTTCCCGTCGTCGGTTTTGCCTGAAAATACGATTCCGGAACCTTTATGGGATGTGACCCACGCCGCTACGATCCCCTGGCGAGACACTGGTTCGGCCACGGCCAGAAACATATAAGACCCTTTGTGCCCGTCCACGTCCGTAAGCCCGGCAGTCCCCAGAGCCTTGCACCCGTCAGGCGCATAGGCTTCGGAAAGCGTGATTTCCGGCAGTAAAACTGATTTGACGATTCGTTTTTCGGCCGTGACTTTTGGTGAGACCGTCACGATGAGGAAGGGCTGATCGTCTGGAGCGCTCAGGGTGAAAAAAGTGGTTTCGTCGTTGGGAAGCTGGAACCCGGCAAAGGGACCGCCCTTTTTCTGGCCGTTTTCCAACTGCCAGACGGAGACTTTTCCATTGACAGACTCCGCAGCAAGAAAGGCGTTGGATACCGAAACGTCACCCGCAAAGACTTGACTGAAAAAGGAGCACGCTAAAAAAACGAGAAACAGGATTTTTCTTGGCATGATCAGGAATTCGTAAAATTTCAAGGGGAAAAAACTCATTTTTAAAATTATATCAGGTCGGAAAGGAAATTCAAGGGAGGTGGGAAAAATTTCCTCACCGGCACGTTCGGAATTTTGACTGAAAATCAAACTTTCAGGCCGATCAGGACGAAAAAACAGAAGAAAGGAGATTTTCTCATGGTACGCAAGATATGGTTTTTTTTCGCCGTTTTAACCCTTTTATTGGGGCTTGAGGTTCTTGGGACCCGGTCGATTGTTTTGACTTCCGAAGCGACGAAAGCCCTGGCGCAGCAGAGCGAGCAACTCGAAAAGCGGCGTAAATTCTTCGAGGCGATCATGGGAAACCAATACCAGTATCCCGAAAAGGAAGTGCCGATCAATCACGCGATCGGCTACGGCTTTCTTGTTATTTCTGGAATCGGAATGATGCACGTGGTTCTTCTTCCTTCCCGTCCTCGCGACAGAAGAGGAAAGTGATCCCCCGGCGGTTTGGGTATGCGTGTCATTTATGGGGACGATGCTTCCAGCGTTGTCAGGGCCATTCACAGGTTTTAATTTCTACCAATTTTCTAGGTTTTTTCGGCCCTCGAAAACTTCAAAAAAAGAGAAAAAAAGGGGAAATTTTCTCAAAAAACTCTTGCAGGCCCTTGAAATATTTCTCATTTCCGGTTACACTGAATAGCAGTCAATATTAATTTTAGAAAGGAACCCACTCCATGAAATCCATTTTTTATTCCATCCTCCTGACGGGGCTGATTCTTTGTTCCGTCGCAAAGGCAGAAAACGCCGATTATTCCCGTGACGAAGCGTACCGTGGGCCCCATTCCGCTGTCGTTTCGCAGGACCAGAAATTCCTCTACGTGACGGAATTCGACGCCGCCAAAATCGCCCAGATCGACACGGAGTCGTGCGCCGTCGTGAAGGAGATCCCGGTTTCCGCCACGCCTACGTGGGCGGTCCTTTGGCAGAATGATTCCAGGCTCCTCGTTACGTTCGCGCCCGAGAGCAAGCTCGCCTGCATCGACATTGCGTCGGGGAATGAAGAATGGTCGATCCCGGTCGGCTACTGCCCGGAAGGGATCGTGATCCATCCGAACCAGAAGATCGCGTACGTCGCCAACCGTTTCTCCACGGACGTTTCGGTGGTGGACCTTGAAGCGAAGCAGGAGATCAAGCGCGTCAAGATGCTCCGCGAGCCGATTTCGGTGGACATTACGCCGGACGGGAAAACCCTCTACGTTACGAACTACCTCCCGCTTGACCCCTCGGACGGTTACGACGTTGCGGCGGAAGTGACCTGGATGGACACGGAAACGTTCGAGACCGGTCAGATCCGTCTCCTGAACGGGTGCGTTTCCCTGCATGAGATCAGCATTTCCAGGGACGGCAAGTACGCCTTTGTGACGAACAACCTGGCGCGGTACCAGATGCCGACCACGCAGCTGGAACGCGGCTGGATGAATACCAACGCCGTGGCGATCATTGACGCGCAGGCGAAAAAGCTCATCAACGTGATCCTGCTCGACGACATTGACCTCGGCGCGTCGAACCCGTGGGGCGTGAAGCTCACCGACGACGGCTCTCAGCTCGTCATTGCCCACGCCGGTACGCACGAGATCAGCGTGATCGACGCGAACGCGGTCTTCGACAAACTCGCGAAAATCGAAGCGGCGAACGAAGGCCAGGAAGCCGGCGGCCAGAAGAGCAATTACGGCTACAGTTCCGCGTCGAGCGCCGACGTGCCGAACGACCTGGCGTTCCTCGTCGGGATGCGCACCCGTGTGAAACTGAACGGGAACGGCCCGCGTACCGTCTCCTTCGCGAACGGCAAGGTGTTTATCCCGATGTACTTCAGCGACACGATTTCCGTCGTGGACCTCGCGGGCAAAAAAGAAGTGAACGTGATTAAACTGAACCCGAATTTCGAGCTCACAAAGAGCCGCCACGGGATCCTGAACTTTAACGATGGCTGCGTCTGCTTCCAGCAGTGGCAATCCTGCGCGTCGTGCCACCCGTACACCCGCCCGGATGGCCTGAACTGGGACCTCATGAATGACGGTCTGGGGAACCCGAAGAACGCCAAATCGCTTCTTTACTCGTTCCAGACGCCCCCGACGATGATCTCGGGGATCCGTCCGGATGCGGCGTTCTGCGTCCGTTCCGGCTTCAAGCACATTCTGTTTTCCGTGCGGCCTGAGACCGACATGGAGGCGATCGACGAGTACCTCGAAAATATGAAACCGCTTCCCAGCCCGTACCTGGTGAACGGCGAGCTTTCGGACGCCGCCAAGCGCGGGAAGGAGATTTTCTCCCGGGTGAAGTGCGACGAGTGCCACGATCCGGAATGGTACTACACCGACATGCAGATGCACGACGTGGACACGGAAAACCCGTTTGACCGCCGCAAGGACTTCGACTGCCCGACGCTTTGCGAGATCTGGCGCACGGCTCCGTACCTGCACGACGGCCGCTACACGCCGCTCTTCCAGCTCTTCAAGGAAGGGAAGCACGGCGTTCAGAAAGGCGCGGTGGATAAACTCACGGACGACGAGATCAACGACTTGTGCGAGTTCGTGAATTCGCTGTAAGGCGAGGTGGCCTGAAGGGCCGGAGGGGTTCCGAAACTGGCGAAGATCTAGCCCGGTTTCGGAACCCCCCAGTCTCGCTTCGCGAGCCAGCCCCCCTTTCAGGTGGGCCTTTAAATTCGTGCTTTACTCACACTTTTTTCTTTTTCTGCTCCATAAAAATGAAAAACCTCCTTCTTGCCTTTTTTCTCACCCTCGCCACCCTTCCTCTTTTTGCCCAGGACGCCAAAATTCCTGAGTTTGAAACTCCCGATTGGGCGCAGGCGCAGATCGATGACGTACAGAAGCGCATCGCCGCGTGGGCCGGGGACGATGAAACGGTCATTTTCCCGCTGATTTCGGACCTCCATTCCGGGATCCCGGAGTTTCAGGATCCGGTGAATATTCGCGACTCGAAGGTCCACGCCGTCATGCTTCTGCGCGCGGCCAGGCAGCTCAACGCCGACTTCGTGGCCGATCTGGGCGACATGGGGTTCGACCGCGACACGAGTTGGGTCGCCTCTACTCTGGAACACGCAGAAAAGCGGCTCCAGTCCCAGGTCGCGCTTTACAAATCGACCGATCTGCCGGTCATTTTCTGCATGGGTAACCACGATGACGGCTCCGCGAACGGCCACAGCCGCAGCGAAAAACGGCTCAGCACGAAAGAATTCGGCGAAATGTTTACCGGTCAGACCATCGCGAAAGGGTACAAACTGACGTGCGGGCCGAATCAGGACTGGGGCTTTTTCGACCTTCCGGAGAAAAAATTCCGCGTCTTTTTCATGAACACGTGCGACGAGGGGAAGTACGGCTTCTTTTCCAAGGCCCAGCTGCAGTTCCTCGCGGACGGACTGAAGCTCCCCGAGGGGTGGTGCGCCGTGACGCTCGAGCACATTTGCCTCCACCCGACGATCGGCTGTTGGCTCCCAAGCCGGAAACACTCGATGGGGAACGACCAGATTTACATCCAGATCCTGGAAGATTTCGTGAAGAACGCGAAAGGCGAGCTGGACGGCGTGAGCTGGGACTTCACCGGGAATAAAAATACGGCCCTGGCCGGGACCATTTCCGGCGACAGTCACTTCGACGCGCAGGACACTGTGGAGGGCGTGAATTACGTCATTACACAGAGTTACGGAACGATCCACCCGAACAATCTGCCGGAAAACGGCCGGAACCTGCGTTTCGACCGGAGCCGGGAAATGCTCTGCGACGTGGTGGTAGTCAAGCCCGCCAAGCGCGTGATGCACTTCTTCCGCCTCGGCGCCGGCGGGCCGGAATGTGACCGGGAATTTAAGTTTTAGAGGCACCGGGATGAGAAAACTCCCAAAACCCAGCGCACGCGACAATCAGTCCCACTAAAAACGTCCGAAACCGCTATAGGCCCCGCGGATTAGGCGGATTAAGGCGGATTTTTAAATATTAAATTGAATCCCTCAAAACGGGCGCGAAACCTCAAAAGTTTAAAAGATTCCAATATTTAAAACCAATCCGCCTTAATCCGCCTGATCCGCCTAATCCGCGGGGCCTATAGTCGCTGGAGTTTGCACTTGGATGGGCGTGAACTTCGGGTTGGGCCCATTTTCTTCGTTTCGTCGGGGCGCAAGTTGGGGGGGCTTGACAAAGTCAGGCCCTTCACGTAAAATGAATTCATTCATTTATTTCTCCAACCTCAAGATCCAAAGGAAAACCGATGAAACGCACTCCCGCCCTGGCCGTTTTGGGCCTTTTTGTTCTTCTGGCTTCGTTTCTCCTCTCCGCGCCGGCAAACGCTCAGGGGGATTCCGCGAAAAACTTCAACGAAAATAAAGCCCAGTTCATGGTCCCGCTCGGTGATTTGATCGCCGAAATGGAAAAAGACGCGCAGGTCAAAATCACGTACTCCGACGCGGTGAAGCCGTACCTCGAAGAAAAAGTCGTGATGGCGCCGTGGAAATTCTGGGACGATCCGAAGCTCCGCCTGGCGTACATGCTCGCGCCGCTGGACCTGAGTTTCGAGCAGGTGGACGAGAAACCGTTCCAGATTATCGTCCCGCGGTACCATGTTCGGCCCGAGTCGGAAGCGAAAGCCCATCTGGACCGTCTGCTCCGTCAGTACTCGAACCGGGAACTCTGGGAAAAACGCGTGGAAACCCTGCGCTCGACCATCGCGGAAAAGTTCAATCTGGACCCGGTTCCGCGTGAAATCCTGAAACCACGGCTGGGCGAAAAACGCACGTACGACGGCTACTCGGTGCGGAACGTCGCGCTGGAAATTCTGCCCGGCTACTTCGTGAACGGAAGCCTCTACGAGCCGCTGACGGACGGCAGGCACCCGGCGGTTCTTTGCCCGCACGGTCACGGGGCGTTGGGGCGTTTCGGCGAGGACCAGCAGATTCGCGCCGCAGTTCTGGCCCGCATGGGGGCGGTCGTTTTCGCGTACTCGATGTTCGCGTGGCGTGAGGAAGAATCGCCGCTCCTTCACACCGACCACAACGATCAGATTTCCGGCCCGATGCAGACGCTGCAGACGATCCGGGCGATCGACTGGCTCGTGACGCTTCCGAATGTGGACGCGGCGAAAATCGGGATCACCGGCGCGTCGGGCGGCGGCACGCAGACGTTCGTCGGAACGGCCATGGACCCGCGCATCACGGTCGCCGTTCCGGTCGTTATGCCGTCGGCGCATTTCTTCGGCGGCTGCCCGTGCGAGAGCGGCGTCCCGTTCCACGTTCTGAATGGGCTGACGTGCAACATCGAGATCGCGGCGATGGCCGCCCCGCGCCCGATGAAACTCATTTGCGTGACGCAGGACTGGACGAAAAACACGCCCGAGGTCGAATTCCCTTACGTGCAGAAAATTTACGGCTACTACGGAGCACAGCAGAACGTCGAGTACGCGATCATGGACGAGCCGCACAATTACGGAGCGTCGAAACGCGCGGAGATGTACCCGTTTATGGCCAAGCATCTTGGGCTGAACATGGACCAGTGCGACGAGTCGAAAGTCACGGTAGAACCGCTCGAAACGCTGCTCTACTGGGGACCGAACCACGAGAATTACCCGGCGGACGCGGTGCAGACGCTGGACGATTTGAAGAAGATTTTTTACAAGAAATGATGAATTAAAGGGGAAAACGATGCAAAAGACCACAAAAATTTGCTACCTTGGCGACGATTCCGTCCTTGGCGCCGCCGCCTACCTTTCCGGGATCATGGCCCATTTCGGGATCGAATTTGACCGCGTGAACAGCGACCAGAAACCCGGCGCGGACTTCCTTGAAACGCAGTACGCCGTTTACGTTTTGAGCGACTACCCGGCCAAAAACCTGAGCGACGCCGACTTCGCTCACCTCGAAAAGTGCGTGAAAAACGGCTCCGGCCTCGTGATGTTCGGCGGTTGGGAGAGCTACTTCGGCCGACTGGGCGAGTACCACACGACCGTCCTGAAGGAGATCCTTCCGGTGGAAATGCTCGACGCGGATGACCGTCGGAATTACGCCCAGCCCGTTCTGGTCGTTCCGGCGGATGGAAAGGCAGATTCCCCGATTCTTGCGGGCCTGCCGTGGAATACGCCGCCGGGAGTGGGCGGTTTCAATGAGTTCCGACCGAAAAAAGACGCCGAGGTCATTCTTCAGGCCGTGCGTTTTGGCGTGACGCAGGAGAAGCAGTACTTCCAGTTCGAAATTCAGGCGAAAACGCCGCTTTTGGTGACCGGAACGTACGGCGCGGGCCGAACGGCGGCGCTC
>JAFTCU010000346.1 GCA_017454585.1 Thermoguttaceae bacterium
GACCACAGGCGACGAGAATATTTTTGTTTTTGAACAAAGCCTGGTTCTTTTCCTGGATCGGCTTGAGCACCACCGCGGCCGAGGCCACGAAAACGGAGCAGACCACGCACGTCAGGAAAGCAACAAGGAACGTTTTGAAAATGGAATCTTTCGATTTAGACATTGCGCAGCTCCCTTCTCTTGATGTTGGCACGGACGAAGAAGTAATCGATCGTCGGCGCGCAGACGTTACCAAACAGGATCGCGAGCATCACACCTTCCGGGTAGGCCGGGTTCAGGACGCGGACCATCAGAACGAGGAAACCGATCAGGAACCCGTAAATGTACTGACCTTTGAGGGTCATGGAACCAGTAACCGGGTCCGTCGCCATGAAGACCATACCGAATGCGAGACCGCCGAGCACGAAATGCCAGTGCGGGGAAACGCCAAAGACCGGATTGTGCGTCATACCAGTTGCATACATGAAATAGAAAAGCCCGGATGTCGCCATCGCACCCACGGCAAGCGAAGCCATGATGCGCCACGAACCGATGCCGGTGTAAACGAGCAGGACCGCACCGATGAGGCAGGCCAGCGTCGAGGTTTCACCCATTGAGCCGGGGATCAGACCGACAAAGGCGTAGAACCAGTACTGCATTTCCGTCAGGCCCTGAGCAGCGGCAAGCTGGCGAATGCCGTCCATGCCGGAGGTAAGTGTCAGCCCCAGCGGAGTCGCCTGGGAAATTCCATCCACCGCGACCCACATCGAGTCGCCGCAGATGTTCGTCGCGAACGTGAAGAACAGGAACGCGCGGGCGGCAAGCGCCGGGTTCAGGAAGTTGCGGCCCGTTCCGCCGAAAAGCTCTTTCGCAACCACTACACCGAACGAAATCGCGATGGCGACCTGCCAGAGCGGGATCGTTGCGGGGAGCGTGCACGGCAGAAGCAGCGACGTGACGAAGAAACCTTCGTTGATCTCTTCATGCTTCACGGACGCGAAAAGGAGCTCCCAGAGAATACCGACCACAAACGTGACCGCGTACACGGGAATAAAATACAGAGCGCCGAAAATCATGCACGTGAGAATGTACATGATCCACGAGCAGCAGGTGCCGGCCGGCGCAATCGTCAGCGCACAGGAACCCCACGACTGCGTGAGATTCAGGAGCCACTGCATAAGCCACGCCTGCCACTGGAACGTCAGCCAGCTTCCCGAAACCGGGATCTCGGTCAGGCCGTTGGCTTTCATTGCCGTGAACGCCTGGAAGCCGGTATTGAACATGGCCATCAGAACGCACGGGACCACCGCGATCATGACGGTCGTCATGGTGCGTTTCAGGCAAAGCGTATCACGAACGTGAACGGAACCCGCGGCGACGTATTTCGGCGTGTAGAGGAACGTGTCGATCGCTTCGTACATCGGGTACAGAGGGCGAAGGAATTTGTTCGTCTCGAACATCGTGCCGACTTTATCCATTAATTTTCTCAGCATGATCTCAGCCCTCCTTCTCAATCGTGGTCAGGACTTCGCGCAGCATGGCGCCAAAGTCGTTCTTGCCGGGATCAACGAATGTGCACAGCGCAAGGTCTTCTTCTTCAAGTTCCAGAGCGCCGAGAGCCTCAGCTTCTTCCAGGTCCTTGTAGGAAAGTGAGCGCAGCAGGTACGTCGGCAAAATATCCAGCGGCATCACTTCCTCCAGACTTCCGATCGGAACGATCGCGCGGTGACCGCCGTGGAGTGCCGTATCCATTTTGAATTTTTTCCAAGGGTAGAGGCTTGAGAAATTTACCCGCTTGAAAGAATACGTCGTGAAACCGGGCAAAACCCAACCGAACAGATGGCGTTTGTCCCCTTCTTCAAGGACAGAAATTTGCGTGTGGTAACGACCGAGGAAATCAACCGGTTCGCAGGCGGTGCGGCCGTTCAGAACGGAGCCGCTGACTACGCGATTGTCCTTATTAATTAATTCACCCTTCACGAGCTGCGAAACGCACGCACCCATACGAGTCTTGATCAGACGCGGGCGATCCACTCGCGGCCCCGCCAGCGAAATGACGCGCGTAACGTCGATCTTACCGGTCGTGAATAGCTTGCCGATCGCGATGACATCCTGGTAACCGATGTACCAGACGCGTTTCTTGCTGCTTACGGGACAAAGGAAATGAATGTGCGTTCCCACGAGTCCGGCCGGGTGCGGGCCTTTGAACGAGGCTTCGATCAGGCCTGGCAGATTCGTGTCTTCGCCGGGGATGTTCGCGCCAGCGGCACGGCAGACGAACATCTGCGGGGCCTGGAGCGAGGAAAGAACACGCAAACCATTCACAAATGCCGGTTTGTCAGCCGAAATGACCACTTCCGGATTGGCTGCCAGCGGGTTTGTATCCATCGCGTTTACAAAAATCGCCGCTGGTTTGGAGTCCAGGGCGGGTATTTTGCCAAACGGGCGAGTACGGAAGGCCGTCCACATGCCACTTTCAACCAGATTTTTCACCACTTCTTCACGTGGGATGGAAGAAAGTTTATCGGATTCGTATTTCTTGAAAGTCAGCGCTTCGGCTTCTTCTTTTCCGCCATCGACCTTGATCACGATGGACTGGAAAGAACGACGCTCGCCGCGGTTGATGGATTCCACCGTACCGCCTGCGGGAGAAGTGAATACGACGCCAGGGTTCTTCATGTCGGTGAAGAGGACCTGACCGATTTTCACTTTGTCGCCCACCTGAACAGCCAACGCGGGACGCAGACCCACATAGTCCGGCCCCACCAGCGCGACTTTACTCACAGCTTTCGCCCCGAAAACCTTCTGCTCCGGCGGACCGGCGAGCGGTAAATCAAGGCCTTTTCTAATCGTAAATTTCTGCATAGCTAATCTATTTAGGGGTGATGATTAACGAATAATGAATAACGAATAAGGAATAATGGGAAGAAAGAGTTCGACTTCGAATTAGTGTTTAACTCATTCCAAATACTATTCTTTTTTCGTTACCCATCTCCTTAACTGTTTATTCTGCCGACAGCAGAATACTTAAAATCTTTTCTATTGTAACATTTTTATCAGAAGTTTCGACGGGGGGACCCCCGTATTTTACTCATTTTTTCTAAAATTTTTCAAGTTTTTTTGGAATGTCCGGAATAAAGGGAGTTTTTTTTCGGTCGTATGAGATATACGCATAAACCTGAACTTTGCCTCCATTTCATAAAAGGTCCAAAAGAAAGAAAATCAACACGATGTCAAAACGCGCAAATTTGTTAAAATGTGCAAAGTTTCAAGAACCATAAAATGCAAAAATTTTGCTGAAAGTTGAAGAAAGTTGGCAAAAATCGAACCGGTCCCCCTACACAGAATATACAGGTGTGCTAAAATAACAGACTATAAAATCTCATATTATTTTTTGACAATTCATCAGACTCACAATCATAAATCACAAGGAGTTGAAAATGCGTCGTCCTTTCATCGCTGGTAACTGGAAAATGAACATGGATCGTGCCGGAGCCGTCGCTTTGGTCGAAGGCTTGAAGGAAGCCGCCAAAGATGTCGATTACGCCGACATCGCGGTCTGTCCGCCGTTCGTTTACATTGACGCGGTCGCTCAGGTCCTCAAAGGTTCCAATATTGGAGTCGGCGCTCAGGACTGTTACTTCGAAGAAAAAGGCGCGTTCACCGGTGAGATCAGTGTTGGAATGCTGAAAGACATCGGCTGCAAGTATGTCATCCTCGGTCACAGCGAACGCCGCCACATCATCGGTGAGAGCAACGAGCTTACCAACAAAAAACTCAAAGCCGTCCTTGCCGCCGGTTTGATCCCGATCCTTTGCATTGGTGAAATGCTCGAACAGCGCGAAGCGGACCAGACGTGCGACATCAACGCCGAGCAGTTCCTTGGCTCGCTGGCTGGTGTTTCCGCTGAAGACATGAAAAAAGTCGTCATTGCCTACGAACCCGTTTGGGCGATTGGAACCGGCAAAACCGCGACCCCGGCCATGGCTGAAGAAGTCCACGCCGGCATCCGCAAGCTCATCGAGTTCCGCTTCAACAAAGAAGTGGCCGAAGCCGTTCGTATTCAGTACGGCGGAAGCATGAAACCGGGCAATGCGAAAGACCTTCTGGCGGAAGCCGACATTGACGGCGGTCTGATCGGCGGTGCCGCTCTGAAAGTTGCTGACTTCATGGGAATTATTGAGGCCGCGAAATAAGAATCCACAAACAATGAGTAAAGATTTATTCTCTATTCATTTGAATTCAACAAAACCTGGGTACAAATTATGATTATTAAAATTTTGCTTGCGTTAGCGATGGCAGTTTTGAGCCTGTTTCTGCTGCTCATCATCCTCGTTCAGAAGGGCAGAGGCGGCGGTCTGGCTGGCGCTCTCGGTGGAGCTGGCGGTTCCAGCGCGTTTGGTGCTAAAGCCGGTGACACTTTTACAAAAATTACTATCGTCGTAGCCAGCATCTGGATTTTGACTTGTGCGTTCTCATGCTTCTGGTATTCGCATCTGGCCAAGCAGTCCGTAACGGATGAAGGAATGTGGAAGAAACCCGCAGCAGAAAGTGATGCAGCCGGTACCACTTCCGAACTGGAAGCGATCGCTGATTCCGCGGAACCTGCTGCTGAAACAACGGCAGAAAACGCTCCGGCAGAGGGCACTCCGGCAGAGGGCACTCCGGCAGAAGCGGCCCAGCTTCCTGAAACCATCAATCTGGAAGATGCCGCTCCAGTTGAAAACGCCCCGGCTCCTGAAGCTGCTCCGGCGGAACCCGCTCCGGCCCCTGAAGCTGTTCCGGCCCCTGAAGCTGCTCCGGCTGCTGAAGCTGCCCCGGCCCCTGAAGCTACTCCGGCCCCTGAAGCTGCCCCGGCCCCTGAAGCTGCTCCGGCCCCTGAAGCTGCCCCGGCTCCTGAAGCTACTCCGGCCCCTGAAGCTGCCCCGGCTCCTGAAGCTGCTCCGGCCCCTGAAGCTGCTCCGGCCCCTGAAGCTCCAGCCGCGAACTGATTGTCCGCAATTTCGTTCCTTACCCGTAAAGTTTTGAAGTGATTCAGAATTTTACGGGCGATTTTCACATTGAGCATCCAATTGAGGTGGTCCTTTGCTTCAAAGCATGACTGGTTACGGCGATGCTGTTACCGAGCGTAACGGATTTTCCGTTTCCGTTGAGATTCGTTCCATTAATAATCGTTTTCTGAAAATTTCGTCCAGATTCAGTGAACCTCTCGGATCATTGGAACTTCAAGTGGAAGACGAAATCCGCAAAATGATTAGTCGTGGGTCTGTCACGGTAAACGTTAAAATTTCCCGCGCCAAGAAAGCTGACGCTTACCAGATCAACTTCGTACTTCTTTCGTCGTACCGGGATCAACTTGACAGCTGGCTCAAGGAATCGAACGCGAGTGCGCATTGGTGCGATTTTCAAACTCTTTTGAATCTTCCCGGTGTAGTTGAAAACACTGGTGATGACGACTCATCCGCGGTTGCTCCAATGGTATTGGAAACATTAAACGCTGCGACCCAGAAGCTGGTCGCCATGCGTATCCGCGAAGGGAAGGCAATGGGTGAGGATTTACTTGTGAACCTCGCGGATGTTGAGACTCACCTCGGCGTGGTGATCGAACGCGCACCGCAGATCGCTCCGATTTTCGGCGAGCGTCTGGTGGAACGCCTGAATAAATTGTTCGAGCAGGTCGGTGTAGAGATCCAACAGGCCGATGTCATTCGCGAAATCGGCATTTTCGCCGACAAATGCGACATTTCGGAAGAAATTGCCCGACTGAAAAGTCACATTTCGCAGTTCCGGAGTATTTTGGCTAACGATGACTCGCCGGGGAAGAAGCTTGATTTTCTCACGCAGGAACTTTTCCGCGAGGTCAACACAATCGGCTCGAAAGCCAACGATTTCCCCATTTCCCAGGAAGTCATCAGCATGAAGGCTTCCATTGAGCGTATTCGTGAACAGGTGCAGAACATTGAATAAACCAGGCCGTCTTCTCATCATTTCAGGACCGTCCGGCGTTGGAAAATCGACGATTCGTGACCTGGTTCTTGAAAAATCGCCCGTCCCGATGCACCTGAGCGTCTCCGCAACGACACGCCCGATGCGTGGGAAAGAGCGGCATGGCGTTGATTATTACTTTCTGACCGACGAAGAATTCGCCCGCCGCCGCGAGGAAGGCGATTTTGTCGAGTGTAAAGAGGTTTTTGGCCGAAATGTGTGGTACGGTACGCTTCGTTCGGAAGTGGAATCGTACCTCTCGGCTGGAACGTGGGTCATGCTTGAAATTGACGTTGACGGCTGCGCGGACGTCGTGGATCAATACCCCGATGCCGTAACGGTTTTTCTCGCACCGCCTTCCCTGGAAATACTTGAGAATCGCCTCCGTAACCGCGGTACGGAATCGGATGATGCGATTCGGAATCGGCTTTCACGAGCCGAATATGAGATCGGACGTTCCGGTTTTTATCGTTACCGGATCGTAAACGATGATTTGGACACAGCAGTAAACGATTTTTGTCAAATAATCAGTCAGGAAGCCCTGACAGGAGATTGAAAATGATTGATGAATTGAGAGATCGTTCGATTCACGAAAAAGTGGGCGGTGCGTTCAAACTGACCACGCTGATTCAGAAGCGTCTTGTGGAACTGAACCGCGGTTCCAAACCGCTCGTGGAGAGACTCCCGGGCGAAAGCAATCTGGAAATCGTCATCAAGGAGATCATGCAGGATAAAATTTACCTCAGCATGAAGAACGAACTGCGCACCATCGAAGACGACTATATGCGCGATTCCATTGATTTCGATTCTGTCTGAAAAATTGAAAGGGCTTTCGTCCTGAACCATGGAAGCGCTGAAACGTGAAATCCTGATTGGCGTGACGGCCGGAATTGCCGCGTATAAAACGTGTGATTTGGTCTCACGCCTCGTAAAAGCAGGGTACGGTGTGACGGTCGTCATGACCGAAAACGCGGTTCATCTGGTAGGGCCACGCACGTTTCAGGCGTTGACCGGTCGAAATGTTCTGGTCGAAATGTTCTCGGAAGAGTCCGCGATTCCGCATATTGAGCCGGCCCGCAAGGCGGATTTGCTCTGTGTTGTGCCGGCCACCGCCAATTTTCTCGCCAAGGCAGCGAATGGCCTGGCTGATGATTTGCTCTCGACGCTTTATCTTGCTTTTGACGGTCCCGTCCTGATGGCTCCCGCGATGAACTCTCAAATGTGGGCGAAACCTGCCGTCCAGCGGAATATGCGCCAGCTTTCCGAGGATGGCGTTCATTTTGTCGGCCCGGTTTCCGGTCATCTGGCCTGTGGAGCGGAAGGAGTTGGGAGAATGACCGAACCCGCCGAGATTTTTGGGAAAATCCAAAATCTTCTTCCTTTGAAAAGTCTTTCCTGAAATATTTTTCTGCCCCCTTGAATATTTCGCGTCTTTCGGGTAAAATAAGTATAAGAAGATAATGGCCCAGTTTATGCCTGTTCTTCTTTTTCATCTTTTGAGTTTAGTTCCCAGAGGTTTTTTATGAGCAGGATTTCAGTTTTCACGTTTATTTTTCTTGGGTTCTTTTTTCCCGCGGCGGTCTCCAATGCGGATATGGATCTCGCCCGAAATGGAAAATGTACCTCGGTTTTAGTTCTCGCGCCGGATGTGGATCCGGGAATTCAGCAGGCCGCGGCAGACCTTCAGATCTACTTTGAGAAGATCACCGGCGCACCGCTTGAACTCTCGCTGACGCTTGGCGGCTCCACTCCCGCGCAGGGCAAGGTCCTGATCATGATTACGACCACAGACAAGGCCGGGAAACTTCTGACTCCCGAGATGAAGAAGAAACTCAGCGGCGGCCTGCCTGATGCCTGTGCTTTGACGGGCTCCGGAAAGCGCATCCTCATCGTGGGGAACAGCGTGCTGGGGGCACGGAACGGCATTTACGTCTTTCTCCAGAAGTACCTCGGCTGCCGATGGTTCTACCCCGGCGAGATGGGCGAGTATTACCCGAAAACCCCAACCATCTCGCTCAAGCCGTTCGACGATTTCCACAATCCGTCGTACAAACGGCGCGAACTCGGCTGCTTCTCGGTTTTCAAAGGGACGTGGGACTACAAGGAAATCGAAAACTGGACGTACCGGAACTGCCTCCACGGGGCCCTCTCGATGAAAAACTACCGCTTCGGCTCGGCAAGCAAAGGCGGCCACATGTCGTTCCAGGACGCGGTCCCTGAGTCCCTTTTTGATGAGCATCCGGAATACTTCCCCCTGATCGACGGCAAGCGCGTAAAATGCCTGAAGGATAATCCGGAGATGCACGTTCAGCGGTGCGTCTCCAATCCGAAGGTCCGCGAGATGATGATCAAGAGCATTTGCGACTTCTACGACTCGACCAAGGACGGTTCCTACTGCATGGGGGCGTGGGACATTGAAAACGCCTGGTGCCAGTGCGACGCGTGCCGGAAAATGGCCGACGACCACGGCGAATATTCCATCTCGAAGATCTTCCACGTGTTTTACTCGGACGTGGCGCGCGAAGTTCGGAAGAAGTACCCGAACGCCAAGCTGAATTTCTTCATTTACTCGCAGTACCGCGACCCGCCAAAGCCGGAATGGAAGATCGAGTACCCGGACAACATCGAAGCGGTTTACTGCCCGCACGGGAAATGCGAGATGCACCGGTTCAACGATCCGAACTGTTACCGGAACAAGAGGTACATGGACTGGTACCTCGCGTGGAGAAAAGCCTTCCCGAAGATGGAATTCACGATTTTCGACTACCTGGTCTGCGTGAACAATCACTACGCGCCGCTTGAATAC
>JAFTCU010000347.1 GCA_017454585.1 Thermoguttaceae bacterium
CGGCGATCTGGACGCGGCACTGGTCGTTTCCTTTGCCCGTTGCGCCGTTAACGAAGTACTTGGCGCCGACTTCATGTGCGACCCGCAGGCAAGCGCGGGCGATGATCGGACGGGCGATAGACGTTCCGAGGAGGTAAATCCCCTCGTATTTCGCCTGCCACTGGATCATCGGGAACGCGAAATCACGGCAGCATTCGTCCTGAACGTCCACGACGCGGGCCGTTTTCGCGCCGATTTTCAGCGCTTTGTCGATAATCGCCTGGCGGTCTTCGCACGGTTGCCCAACATCAACGTACACGCAGTGCACTTCAAAGCCTTCGTCCATCAGCCAGCCAACGAGGACCGAAGTGTCCAAGCCGCCGGAATACGCCAATACACAGGATTTCATGGTTTTCATCCTTCCATAAAATGTGACCGGAAAATGATAGAAAAATATCAATTAACTAATTATGGCACGTTCCGCTTTTTTTGCAAGGGGGAGGGGGGATTTTTTTGAGGAGTTTGTGACGACATTATTTGAAAACAATCAGGAAACAAAAAAATCATTAACGTTTTGGGTCGTTCGCAGAGAATAACGCATCTTTCAGATACTTGTTTCCGCGTGTTTGGGCCTGTTTTAACGAGGGAGTACAGTGATTTTTTTACAATTATTCTAATCCCTGCCCCTAGTAATATCTTTGAAAAGTGTTAATATGTAAGAGGGGCGGCAAACTTAAATAACCGGATCGTTTGTGGCATATTAAATACCAAACTTGTCAGGTTATTTAGCAAAGGAGGTGATTATGAAGATTAATCAAAGTTTATTGTCGAAGGTTGGATGGGGCTTTGCCGGATTACGCACATTTTATATCGTGAGACAAATATTCTTCAGATATGAAATGCGTGACGCTGCATTACTAAATGCCAAAAACCGCTGGGAAGTAATAGCTATACTAGAAAGATGTGATGATGCTGTACATTATATGACTGTTGAGTGGATAATTATAGCAATAGCGGCAGCAATAATTGCAATAATACTATATCGAATGTTGCCTTTATATGCTGGCGTTGCTGCTGGCATAGCCACACTATTTACAGAGTTACTAGGTCCAGCTTGTTTATATTGCCTTAGAGAATATGAAATCAGATACCATTTATTTAGTGTATGGCCCGTAATAACGGTTACGACAGCATGTTGTGCGACAACAATTATTATACTCACACTTATTTTGTATGTGTATAACTATGTAGATAAAAGGGTATAAAAAAAAGCGGCTAATGCCGCTTTTTTTATTTTTTACCGCCCCACCAATCTAAAAAATTATGTAACCAGGGCATGTATTCATAACCCTGTTCCCTCCCCTGTGTTATTGCATCATTTTCCATATTCATCCAATTACTAGTCCGTGCTGGCGGGTCTGTATAAATACCAAGTGTCTTTCCTTTTTGTATTGCTTCCTGTTGTTGCCAGCTTCCTTCGGGTAGATTATCGACAACAATCCTTTTGAAAGATCCCGGTTCTTTAAAACTTCGTTGCATACTAGTATCCATTTCTTTTTGATAAGCCGGCGAATATTGAGGCGGTTGATAGTCTGCTGGTGGACGTACCGACCTATTTGGTTTTATCTTGCGCATACCCTTTTGGCCCGGAGCCGCACTTTTTTGTAAACCCAGTTTCTCATGAATTAGAGCCTGGGCTTCTTTAATGTAATCACTCATTTAATTTGATTCCTTTTTTTAGATATTACAAGTTTTCAAGAACTATTTTACTCCTCATTATCCGACAGCTTGATTGGCTCGGAACCTTCAAATGCTGTCATATCCAGTTTATTCCGTTTCAGGAAGAGGATCATATCGCCAAGGACTTCAAAGGCTTTACGAGCGCTTCCTTCAAATTCAGGCAGCTTCTGGGGGCCGTACATCTCCTCAAACTGATCTCCCTTCCAGTAGTAGAGGAACAGCAGCCGTCCTACCGTATTCATCGCTTTAGTCATTTTAGTAACCAGTTTATCGATCTGGGTTTCTGTATCGGAGTTCGTCAATAGCGATTTAAGCATCGACACATCGAACACTTCTTTCTGCCCGTTACGAATAGCTTGTTCGACGTTCTTGGCATCGTCGGCAGGATAACTGGAATCAGGATGATAGGCATAGACATCACGATTGTCAGGACTCTTGACGTGAGATTCAGCAAAAAAAAGAATCGCTGGTCAAACCAACGATTCCAAATTTTGAGGATGAAATTGAATTAGTGAGGTCACTCATTTCACCAGATAAAGTTTCAGCAAAGAACGCACCCGATCAAACTCGGGCAGGGAGGCGAGCTCCGTGTATTTCGGGTCAGAACGCACTTTTTCGAGGCGGTCGTAAAGTGTCTGGAGAGCCGGAGTCAACTCGGTGCTTCCAGGAGTTTTGGCCTCGGGCGGGAGTTCTAGCCATTTTTGCCATTCCGGTTCCAGAAGCTGCATAAGTTTCTCGTGTGCCGGAACAAGAAGTACGCGCGCCGCCTCGCGGTCGGTCATGTTCGGGATCGCGGGCGCAATGGGATCCGAAGCCGGGATCTGCGAAGCTACCGAATTCGGGGCTTCGAGCGACTCGGAAGCAGGGGCAACTGCGGGGTTCTCGACGTTCGCCCCCTGACCGGGTTTTTTCGCGTAACTTGCGGTAAGCTCTACCACTTTTCGGGCTGCGTCCGGGATGCCGTTTGCGTAGTAATTCTGGTTGGTTTTTTCGTCAATACGCAGAACACAACCGTCCACGGCAACACCGAGGAACAGACCACGTGAGCGGGAGTAGGAGTAAATTTCCGAGTTGAACTCGTAATTGGTGCTGGCCGATGCCTGGCGCCCTACCGGACCTGCGGCGACCGATGCGTCCGCGCCGATGGTGAAATCGCCGTCCAGGGCCGCCTTGACGCTGCGCTGCGTGCAGAAAATCAGGATGATGTCGGCGGATTGAATGCCTGCCTGGAAACCGATGCTTCCGCCGGTCATCGCGAGAAACCGGGGAACCTGCCACTGGCCCTCACTGTTTTTCACGATGAGGATCCCGTATCCGTGCTGGCCACCAATGACGAAACTGCCTTTGACCAAACCGGGGAAAATCGCGACCCCTTCCGCTTTCTCGAAAAGGGATTCAGGAATCGCGTTGACCGGGATCCGCATGATCTCGTCCAGACAGCGGTATGAATCGTTCAGCGTCTTTTCTTCGCGATTCGGGTCCCGACGAAGCAGCTGCGCCTCCGCCGGGAGGGTGAAAGCGAGCAGGAGTAATGGGACAAAAAGGGGAAAATAGATTTTCATCAGGAATTCCTTTCCGAAATGAAAAAGTTAGTTTTCAGTAAACACGATTTGCGCCGAAATCATTCCAGGTCCATCTCCGCTTTATTACGGTCGCGGCCGTAGAAAAGCACCATCGAGATCAAAACCAGCAGGGCGGAACCAACGTAAACCCACGCAAGCATCGAAAGCCCCGGGCCGAAATCGCCTTCGTACTGCTTCTCGAGAATCGCCAGGATCCACGGCGAGAAGGATCCCAGAACGAAAGCGATCATGAACATAAGTCCCGTGGCGGTCGAGCGGTATTTCGGCTCGATCACGTCAAACAGCGACGCGACCAGGTTCGAGTCGTAGATCCCACGGAAGAAACCAAAACCGGCCAGAGCGACGTACACGAGGAGCAAGTCTTCCGTAGCGCCCATCCAGTAAATGAACGGCGCGCCGAGCAGCAGACCCCAAAATTCAGTCTGCATGCGGATGTTCCGGACCTTCGGAGCCAGGTAGTCGGAAAGACCGGCAGCGAGGAAGACGCTCATGTAGGCCAGAAGGTGGTGCCAGAACGTTGCGTTGAAACCCGCGACCGTGCCGCTGACGTTGAAATGCTCCTTCAGGTAGGTCGGCATCCAGGTCAGGAACCCGACGTTCACGAAGCACATTCCGGCAAACGCCAGCGAGAGAAGATAAAACGTAGGCCGGGAAAGAACCGCCGCGCAAGCGTGCCCCACGGAGATTTTTTCCGCTTGAGTGGGAACGATTTCGGATTCCGGTTCCAGAGCCGCTTTTTCCTGAGCCATGCGCAGAGCGTCCGCTTTATCGTTCCGGAAGAGGAAGTAAATGATGGCGGCCCAAACGATTCCGATAGTTCCGAAAATACAGAACGCAGCGCGCCAGCCGTAGGTGAAACCGACCCAGGCGGAGAGGCTTCCGCCGAACACGACGCCCGTGTA
>JAFTCU010000348.1 GCA_017454585.1 Thermoguttaceae bacterium
GTCCGCGCCGACTGGATGGGGCTTTCGAGCGAGTTTGGGATCGACGACGACCCGCGCTCCTACGTGGCTGGCCTGAAGGAATTCTGCGCGAAACATCACATTGCGCTGGCGGACGCGTCGTTCTATTACGGCCAGCTTTACCGCCGCGGGATCCCATACTCGACCCTCATGGGGAATAATTTTAACCACCCGAACAAACTCGGGATGAGCCTTTTCGCCGACGCGCTGATGAAGCTCTTTGAGTGAGCTAAAACACCATGCCCGTCGCACAGGAATGCTTGATTTAAACACGGATTTCCACGGATTTAAGGGATTAAAAGGATTTTTTCAGAAAAGACTTCGAGCTTCTTTCTTTAAAAATCGGCGTAAATCCTTTTAATCCGTGGAAATCCGTGTTTAAATGAAATCCTGAAGCGGGTCGCGTTCCAGGTTTTGGAAACTTTTCAAAAAATCAGGCCTTTTCGGCTTACTCTCGGCTGATTTCCACGCCCCACGTTTCCAGTGCCGGGAACGTAATCTCGCCTTTCAGGAAATCCGTGGAAAGTGGCGTCCGCACTCCTTCTGAGTCGATTTTCTCAAATTTGAGCTTCGCGCCTTCCGGGAAACCAAGCTCGTGAACGTTCAGCGAAACTCGGCTTTGGACCGGTTCGGTCGAGAAATTCGTGAAAATCACCACGGCCCTTTCGGTCTTTCCGGAGTTCCAGTCGCGTTTCTGAGTTTGAGGGTCGGTGGAGTACGTGACGATCCGCCACGTGCCGGTCTGCACGGCTTCCATCGTGACGGGCGTCGGGCCGTGCCAGTTCCAGTCGTCGGTGATTTTCGGAAGCTCCGCGAGGAATTTCGCAGGCCGCGCCATTTCCCCACGCCAGAAGTACGGGTGGATCTGGCTGCGGAACCGGACGAGCGGGCGCAGGTACTTCATCAGGTCCTCGCGTTTGACCGTTGAGAGGCTGAACCAGCCTATCTGCTCGCCGAAGACGAGCTGCTGGGCCGCTTTCATCCGGAACGCCTGGTCGGAGCAGCCACCGTAATTTCTGCCGAAACACTGGATCGCGCCGCCATAAACGAACGCCAGGGCCGGGACCCCATCATCCGCCTGCACGTGCCAGGTCAGGAATGCGTCGAGCCGATTCGCGTACACCTCGGCGTTGCACTCGGACGTGATGAAGCGTTCCGACGCGGGAGAAGCGGGCGTTCCGTTTTTCAGCACGTCGTCACGGATCTCAGTCAGCATTTTCTCGTAAGATTCGCGCCACCATGATCCGCCGCCCAGTGGGTGACCGTGCGTTGGATCCATGCAGAGGACCGGCGCCGCGGCGGCGATCTGATCCATATAAACCCCTTTGACCGATTGATCGTTCATCAGACCCGCGACCGTGGTGTGCATTTTGATCCGCCACAGCTCGGCGCTCGGGCACATCACGCCCAACTTGACGGGCGAACAGTCCGCCTCTTTGCTTCCGTACGACTCGATAAACGGCTCGCCGTTTTCTTTTTTCGCCACGGCCGGAAGCGCGATGGAAGTGAACTGAAAGTCCTCAAGGCCGCGGTCTCGGGAGTCCCAAAGCCGCCCGTTGATGTATGGCATGACGAAGGTCTGGTTTTCGCCTTGGATCTTCTCTACCGCCTCGCGGAAACCGTCCATCGGGACGTAGTGCGGGTAATCATTATCGAACGGGTTCTTGTGCCAGCAGTACCAGTGCAAAGCGGTCTGGACGCCAAACGCCTCATGAAATGCTTTCGTCCGCTCGTACACGGATTCTCCCGTGCCGCCATCCTGCGCCCAGACGTTGAGTTCCTTCAAACACTGGGAGGA
Source organism: Thermoguttaceae bacterium (assembly GCA_017454585.1). Next base: position 1,817 of record JAFTCU010000348.1, read on the forward strand.
GTCGGGGCGGCCGTTTTCGTCGAGCGTCGGGAACCACTTCGCATTTTGCCTGACCCAGTCGCGGTAAATCGTCGCGGCGTCCACCCAGTCACCGCGGAACGAGCGCAGCACCACCTCGCCGGTTCCGTCGAAAGCGTTTCCCGGAATCGTCTGGTTCGGGATCGGGTACAAAAACGCCATTTGGAACGCGGATTTCCCGGGGAACGCCGTCATTCTCAGCTCTTTGTGGGAACCGTCCGGATCATGAACGCCGAGGTAAACCCCCGCGCCCGTTTCTTCATCCCAGGCCGCAAACCAGGGCATGACGCACCAACCAGCCGGGTAACTTGCGCGGTAATTTACGGAGCTTTGAGGAGCATGACGCACCAAAGAACCACTCGTCCCGGGGTAATACGCCGTTACACTTGGGCCAAAATCGCCGCACGTGAGCAAGCCCGGCCAGAATTCCATCAGCGTGTACTCGTCGGAGCCGCTTTTTCCGCTCCAGTTCAGTCGAAGACCGTCTTTTTCAGGATCGGCCTGAAGCTGAAGCGTCACTTCGACGGGAATCTCCGCGTCTTCAAGGCTCCGGACTTTCGGTCCGAAGAAGCGGAATTGGACCCCGGCCTCGGTCGGCGCGAAATCGACCGACTTCCAGCCGGAATCAGACGTGACGGAAAAATTTTTGGTTTTTTCGGTGGTTGAGTCGGTGTCAGAGGTTTTTGCGCCTTCTGAGCCGTCTGCCGGTTTGGAAATTTTGCGGAAATCGAGCCGGAAAATCGGCTCCGGGTCCGCGGCGGTGAAGCACGCCCCGGAGTTCCGGTCCACCAGCGCGATGAGCTGCAGCGAGTCGGTTTTCTGTTCCAGAAGCGCGGCCAAATCCCGGCTTTTTACGAGGATCAGCTCGTCGCCAATTCGTTCGACCGGGGCGTTCGTTCCGGTTTTCAGGGCCTGGAACTCTTCGGAATTGAACGCTTTCTCGCCTAAGAGGACCGCCTCGGCGAGCGCTTTGCGCCACGGCTCTTTCGAGTCGGCCAGAGCGGGAATTTCAGCCTGAATTTCCAGTTTCATGTAGGTGGGTGAAGGCTTCACGAAGAATTTCCGGCCGAAAGCCTCAAAAGCGGCGGGAGAGTCAAACGTCCGGACCGCCATCCAGGCCGCCCATGATCTTCGGGCCGAATCCCAAGGGTTCCACGCCATGTACATGTCGGCGTGCAAGTACGGACCGTAGTGGCCCAGCCCGTCGTAGGTTCCGCATCCTGAGGAGAGCGCGAGGAAGTTTTTCCCGTCGGAAACCGCTCCGAACTGGCTGAAGGAATTTTGCGCGTCCGCTCCGGTAAAGGTCCCGGTCTTGAATTCTGCAGTGCCTGCGGAGCCTTTGGGAGCATTCAGTCCCGCCCACTCGGTGATATTCGGATCATTCGGGTGGATCTCGAGAAAATGCGCTTCTCGCCACTCGCGTGGCCGTTCCTGCTCGGCGAGGGCTTTGACGTAAATCAGCCCCGGGACCGTCTTGAAGTAAAACCACTCGTACGCGGCTTTGGTGCCCGATTCCGAAGGTTTCCCATTTATCGTGTAAAATCCGCGCGTTCGCACGACCGTGCAAATCGGACCGTCCGAAAGGACTTCCAGCACGGGGGCCGGGTCCAGATTCACGCCCCACTGCTTTCCTTCGGCGTAGAGCCGGTCGTGAAACGCCAGCGCGTCCAGCACCCGCCCAGTTTTCAGGAACTCGACACGACTTGGAAACGCGCCACGTTTGGCCGCGTCGTGAGTGATCCGGAACTCGGAGTTTTCGACCTTAAACGCAGCGACCTGCTCGGGGCCTTTGACGTTGGGATCGGAAGTGACCGGCTCCAGCGTGAATTCAAGGACTTCCTCTTGAGACCGTGCGATCAGATTTTCGTCGCACTGGAAAACGAGCGTCTCGGCGGCGTACTGGGCCGGGATCGCGGTTTCGCCCAGCCGGACCTGAATATTCTGAACGGTCGGAACGCTCGGCCCGGAGAGCGTGATCTGCGGGTCACTTTCCACGAGGAGCGCCAAAACCCGGGCCGACACGCGAGCCATCACCAGACCCGAGTCCGGGATCCCCTGCACTTTGAGCGTTAAGGCCCCAAACGAAACTGACGCGTAAAAAAGCGAGATGAAAACGATTAAGTATTTCTTGAAGTTGAAAGAAAGCATGATCGGGTCTTTCTTTGGAAGAGGGTGGGAGGTTTATTACTTGAGCGTCTTGAGCGTCTTGAGCGTCTTGAGCGTCTTGCGCTCTTCTTCGGCGTAGATCCGGCGTTTTTCCTGGAAGTACTCGTACTCCTTCTTTTCTTCGTCGGTCCACGTGTTCGCTTCGCAGTAGGAGCCGCAGAACGGGATCA
>JAFTCU010000349.1 GCA_017454585.1 Thermoguttaceae bacterium
AGAAGAATTTGTAGATCTCGTCGCTGACCAGCGCCACCTGCTTCCGGTCGGCCAGTTCCGCCAGATCGCGGCAGACCTCCTCGCTGGCGATCGCACCCGTCGGATTGCACGGCGAGTTGAGAATGATGAGCTTCGTTTTGTCCGTGATGGCCGCCTCGACTTTATTCACGTCGATGTGGAAGTCGGGGTAGGTCGAAATATAGACCGGCTTCGCGCCGACCATGCGGACCAGCGCGTCGTACATGACGAAGAACGGGTCGAAAATGATCACTTCGTCGCCTGGATTCACGAGCGTCATAATGGTGAGGAACAGAGCGCCGCTCGTACCACTGGCGATGAACGCTTCACGGACGCCCGCCCCGAACTGCTCATCGACCTGCTTCTGGACCAGCTGACGCAGAACCGCGGCGCCCTGCGTGGGAGTATATCCGTTTTTCTTGGACGAGATTGCTTCGATGGCGGCCTGACGTGCGGTTTCGGGTGCGTCAAAGTCAGGCTGACCAATGGAGAGATTCACAGGATTTTCAAGTTTCGCGGCCAGGTCAAATACTTTACGGATCCCGGAAGCGTCGAACCAGCGCGTCCGGTCTGCGAGCCATTTATCGTACATGGGGGTTCCTCTGTTCAAATGGTAAAGGTTAAATTTCCAGAAAAATGGTTTTTCTTTATTTTAACACATTCCCAAAACTTTGAAAGGCCCACCCCCGTAATTAATAACAGATTGTACGATTATTTCACCCCGACAGGAAATTTCGTGGCAGTTCGGGTGAAATGCTGTCAACCTGAAACTTATAAACTCCGGTGGGCGGGCTTTCAAATCTCTATTTTGTCATATTTTAAACAAAATTTAGAAGATTCCAGTCAAGACCCTTGACGGAAATGTAAATTTCAGGTATAAAGAACACTATAAGGAGTATGTGGAGTCGATACTCCTGATTCTGATTGAAAAGATCCCCAATAATTACGAATTCCCAATTAAACAGAGGTTCCCGATGAAACATACAACTCAGCCCAAATCAGAAATACGGCGAGCCTTTACACTCGTTGAGCTGCTGGTCGTCATCGCCATCATTGGAATGTTGGTCGGTCTGTTGCTCCCTGCGGTTCAGCAGGCCCGCGAAGCGGCTCGGAATATGCAGTGCTCGAATAATGAAAAGCAGCTTGGGTTGGCCTGTCTGAATCACGAAAGCACGAGCAAATTCTTCCCCACCGGCGGCTGGCATTACTCCTGGACGGGCGAGCCGGAACGAGGTTTCGGCGCCACTCAGCCCAGTGGCTGGCTCTTCAGTCTGCTTCCGTTTATGGAACAGAACGCACTGTACCAGCTTGGAATGAACGACACGAGCGGAAGTCGGGCCACGCAAATGACGACGCGCATCCAAACCCCTCTTTCCTTCATAAACTGCCCCTCACGCCGTGCGTTAAAGGTTTACCCGCACGGGTCCGGGACGTACCCGCGGACGAGCACCGGGACGTTTACCGTCGATAATTGCATCAAGTCGGACTACGCCTGTAATATTGGCACGGATGTCAGTCACCCGGACTGTCTGAACAATTCGGGCGAGTACGGTTACACTGGAAGTTTAAGCAGTGTGACGCCCGCCCAAATTCAATCCTACCGCACCAAAAGCACCGGAACCGGGTTGATCTTCGCCTACAGTCAGCTCACGGTGGGTGAAGTGCGCGACGGGCTATCGAACACGTACCTCATGGGCGAAAAATACGTCAATACCGCCTGCTACGAAACCGGGACCGACGGCGGCGACAATGAAACGGGTTACGCCGGCATCGGAAATGAAATGGGGCGCCTCGGCACGACGGTGATCTGCCAGGACCGCGACGGCTACGCGAATACCAGCGCGTTCGGCTCCGCCCACGCCGGCTCCGCCAATCAGTGCTTTGGAGACGGAAGCATTCACCGCATTTCGTACTCGATCGACAAAATGGTCCATTACTGCCTCTCGAACCGCAAGGACGGCGGCAGGTACACCAACGGCGAGACGGTGACGCTGACTTACGAATAAATCAATCGAATAAACCGATCATCAAAAGGAAAATCTTAAGATTCTTTACGGGAGGGCTGGAATGAAAAGGAAATTTAAAGTTTTGGGGGCAAATTGGTTCTTTCCGGTTCCTCTCTTTTTTTTCATCTTCCTGGGATTTCTGTTCCTTCCGGCCTTTGCCGTGTCCCCGGTCTGCGCGGACGAGCCGGGCCTTGTTCTGCTCAACGCCGATTTTCAGGAGTGGGATGAGGTTCACAGCGTTCCCAAAGCGTGGCGCAATGACTCCGTGACGCTCAGCGAAGCACTCCCGGACGGTGGCGTGAAAATGACCATCCTGAAGGAACAGACGAATCACGCGGCACTGGGCCAAAACCTGAAGATCCCGGCCGAGCTCGCCGAGGCGGATTTTATCCTCTCTGGAACCCTCTGCGGGTCGGAAGAACGGGCCGCTTACCTTTCGATCAAATTCTTTAAAGACCGCAAGGAGCTCCGCCGTCTCGGTTCCGATTCCGTTGGTCAAACCCCAAGACGGGTTTCCGTGCGGTTTTCGCCCGAGGGCGCGGATTCCATCGAGATCATCTGCCGCCTCCCCGCGAAACCGGGCCTTTGGGCGACTTTTTCGGACCTGAAACTCGAAACGGTCCCCGCCGGTCAGCTCGGCGACTGGACGATGACTTGCGGAAGCGGGAAAATCAAGCCGTTGAATGAAGCACGCAATGAAATCTCGGTCCACCTGATCAGCGCGGAGGCCGAGCGTTTCGCCTCGGTCGGAAAAGACTTCCGTGTTTCCCAGCGGGTCACGCTCCCCCAAATCTCACCGTCTGAAAACTTCGAGTTCTCCGCCAAAATCGAAAGCGATTTCGTCGATTTCGGCTGGCTGAACGTTGAAATTTTCCAGAACGGCGAGCTCGTTCAGACGCTCAAATCCCCGCGAAACGTTCACGGCTCGGACGTTTGCCGCATCGTTTTCGGAAAGGTCCCCCTCCCGCCGACCGCCAACGGCCCGATCCGCGCGGCCCTTGGTTTTTGCTTCGACGGCCGCCAGAAATTCTTCGGCGAGCACGTGAAACTTTCGGAAATCTACTTCGGCCCGGAACGCAAAAATCCTCCCAAGGCGAAAGCCCCCGCGCCGGAGCTGGAGCTGGTTCCCGGTTTCCAGGTCGCGAGCGTTTACCTGCACCACTGCGCGGAGAAACCCGAGTCCGTGGACCTGAAATTTCGTCGGATCTCGTCTGAGAAAAAAAAGACAAAAACCCAGAACGCTCTTGAACCCGTTTGGTACAAAGAAGAGCGAAATCTGCGTGGGAGCCTGGTAAATCTGAAAGAGGATTCCGAGTATGAAGTTCAACTCAAAGTTTCCGTCGATGGGGCCGAAAAAGTTTACAAGGGCCGGTTCCGCACGCAGTCGGGAAAGGTAAAAATCTGGAAAACGATTGAACTCACGCCGGAAAACTGCGCGAAATTCCCCTTCAAGCCCAAAGAAAACGGCTCGGTGGAAAAAGGTTTCATCTGCTACACGGCAAAGCCCGGTTTTGTGCTTGACGCTGGTGAAAGTGCAGACGCGGCGATCCAGTTGACCGAAAATCAGTACGTGATCTTCGACGGTCTGACGATTCGCGGCGGACGGCGTGACGCGATCCAGCTCACCGACTGCCGGAACGTTCGCATTCTGAACTGCGACATTGCGGACTACGGCCGGATCGGCGTGCAGAGGCCCGATCTCGACGGGAAGTTTTTCATGCCCGGCGACGACCGCCACGGCATTAATAATGACTGCGGCGTGAGGATCGACGGCTGCGACTCCGTTCTGGTCGAGCGGTGCTTCGTGCACGATCCGCGCGGAACGGCCAACAGTTGGTTCTACTCGCACCCCGCCGGCCCAAACGCGGTTTTCGTCGGGAACTCGACCGGCGTCTGCCTGCGCTGGAACGATTTCATCGGCTCGGATCTTCACCGCTGGAACGACACGGTGGAAGGAATGGCGAACGGCCTGAACTCCGGAAGCGTCCGACGCGATGCCGAGATTTGCGGGAATTACCTCGCGTTCGGAAACGACGACGGGATGGAACTCGACGGCGGTCAGGTAAACTGCCGCTTCCTCATGAACCGCACGGAAGGCCATTTATGCGGCGTGAGCACCGCCCCGTGCAAGCGCGGCCCGTCCTACCTGTGGCGGAACGTCTTCTGCAATCCCGGCGATGTGTACGGCCTGGTCGGCGTCGGTTTCAAGAATAATTTCCAGAATATTGGCGCGGGAACGACGTTTTTCATTCAAAATTCGATCCTCGGATACAGTACGGCCTTCAGCAGTCCCGGCGGCACACCAGAAGAGTACGCCTCCTACGACGATTGGCCGGAAAAACCGTTCAAGGGTTTCGGGCGGAACAATCTGGCGCAGGGCGGTTCTGCCGTTTCGTCGCAGTTCTTCCAGAACCTCCGGAGTGATTTCGACTGGAACCTCTACAGTCCGCGGTGCGAAAAAGAACTCACGGACCTGCGCTCGAAAGGGCAGGAAGAACACTCGCAGCTCGCCGACGCCAGCTTCCTGAACGCGGCCGGCGGGGTTTATGCTCTCGCAGACGATTCCGCGGGCAAAGGGGCTGGAACGTTCGTTCCGAATTTCATGCCGAGGGAAAATCCCGACCTGGGGGCTTTGCCGGCCGACGACCCGATCGACGCGATCCCATACCGCCCTGCTCCTTTCAAAACCGACGTAATGCACGTGGACTTCACGTCAGAAGAAACCTTCAACGAAACCGAGAAAATCGTCCGGCTGACGGCTCAGAAAACGACCGATTTCCGGATCGTCCAGCCGGATGCGGCGAGGTTTTTCCGGGTGAGGCCCTCCTCGGGAACGATTCGTGAGGGTGAAACGATCGAGCTGCGCGTGACCATCCGCCCGAAGCAAATCACACACGCGCGGAAAAACTCCTCGGCCTTTTCGATCCGCACGCCCGACGGGCTTTCCCGGCCGGTTTCGGTGATGGCCGATTCGCGGGGAAACGCCGAGCTGGTGAAGCAGGACCAGGAAGGGGCGATTTTCGGAACCGTGACCGACGGCCCGGAAAAAGATGCCGTGACGCTGACGTTTGACGTTCCGCGCGACGGTTCGTACTGGCTTTTCGCGAGCTGTCAAAGAGGTGATTGCCAGTGGAGAGAGCTTGTCATTGATGGAGGGGAGCCTTTGGAAAGAATTAATATTGGCCCCTCAAGCCCGGAAAACGTCTGGTGGTGCGTTGCGGCGCCCACGTTCCACGGCAAACCAAACCAGCCGTTTGTCCTGAAGGCCGGAAAGCACCAGTTTATATTAATAACCAAATCTTCCTGGCGGGCTTTAAAGATTTCCGCCGCCGCGCTGTGCGAATCGCCGGAAAATCTTTTCTGATTTCAAATCAAGCCTCCCCTGAAAGGGGAGGGGGACCGCCGAAGGCGGTGGAGGGGTTCCAAAAGTGGGACAGTTTTGCACCATGTTTGGAACCCCCCAGTCTCGCTGCGCGAGCCAGCCCCCCTTTCAGGGGGTCCTTTAAATTTCTTATTTTTCCAGCATCTTGATGAAGACTCCGCCGACCACACTGCGGGCCGTGAATCCACGGCGTTTCGCGTCACTGGAGAAGTACCAGTCGGTCATCGGCACGCGGGGTTCCGTCTCGTTCACGAAACGGTAAACCGGCGCCATCAGCGCGTCGAACTGCTCGCGGGAGTTGGCCATCGTCGCGGTCCAGACCTCCCAGTCCAGCTTCGTGTAATCCGCCCGATTATCCAGC
>JAFTCU010000350.1 GCA_017454585.1 Thermoguttaceae bacterium
ACTGACAATTCGGTTCTTGTCAGATTTGGTTATTGATGTTGATCTTATCAACAACCCACTTGTTGACTTTACTCAAATTCTATCAAGGTTCCCGATAAAATTTTTGTGCTTCATGAAAAATTCATCTAATTGTCAAAGATATACTTGGTGATTTCTCACTCAAGTGAACGCATAATATACCACATTCCGAAATTCTTTCAAGGGGGTACTGACAAAAAATCTTAAAAATTTTCAAAATTCTGAAAGTAGATGTGAGAAGGCTGTCTGCCAAACTTTTCCCATCGTGAAACAAAATCTCTTTCAATCTTCTTAAATTTTTAAAATTTCCGGGGCGGGGGGGCTTTACAAAAATTCAGCTTTGTGTAAAATGTAACACGTTAATATTATTTTTGAAACTATCGGAGGGAAACCTTCGAGTAATCTCTGGAGACTTAAAAATGGCCAAAAACAAAAAGAAAGCAGAACCGATTTTCCTCGTGTGCTCTGAGTGTGGCGCCTATAACTACGTTCTGCGCCGGAAGCCGGGAAGTGAAAAACTCAACATCAAAAAATTCTGCGCGTGCGAACGCAAACACACCCTTCACAAGGAAAAGAAAAAATAATTTTCTTTGCTCTTTAGGGAAACGAGGTTTTTACGAATTTCGTTTCCCGTTTTTCTTGTACACCTTTTTCCTCTTTTCAGAATATGGCGAAGCATTTGGCAAAACGTTGGCGCATTCGGCTCGGTGAACGTGACGTTGCCAGCATTACAGATGTAGTGCGTTTTGCTCAAATTCCGCCAGTTCTAGCGAAGCTGCTGATTTCCCGTGGTGTTTCGCACCCGAATGAGGTCGCACGTCATCTTGACCCGCGCCTGATCCATCTTCACGAGCCGAATCTCCTGCATGGCTGTGCTCGCGCTGCCTGGATCCTGTTTCAAGCGGCCCGGGAGGGAAAGAAAATTGCCGTGTACGGGGATTATGACGTCGATGGAATGACCGCAACGTCCATTCTATTTAAATGTCTGCGCATGGATTTCCACGGCGACGACGCCAATCGGCCTATCTACTTCATTCCTAACCGGCTGCGGGACGGTTACGGCCTGAACATCGAGTCCATTCGGGATTTGAAGGAGCGAAAGGTCGAAGTCATTGTGACCGTGGACTGTGGTATCACTGCGGTGGAAGAGGTCGCGTTGGCCAAAGAACTCGGCATGACGATCATTGTCACGGACCATCATCAACCGGGTGAACACCTTCCGGACGCGGACGCCATTGTGCACCCGGACCTTTTTTCTCACCCGGAATTTCAGACTTGCGGGAAATTCGAGGCGTTTCCGGACGATGAATTTCTGCGCCTTTACGCTGAACCGGAAGTGAACGCACCGGAACCGACCGTACACGTGGTTGGGCGGCCAAAGATATTGATTCGTTATCCCCGAACAGACACGCAGTACCCGTTCGCGTACTTGAGCGGCGCGGGCGTGGCGTTCAAGCTGGCGTGGGCATTGGCGCAGCGATTTGCGAACAGTCCGCGCGTGGGGGACCGGCGTCAAGCGTTCATTTTGGAGGCGATCTCGCTAGCCGCGATCGGGACGATTGCCGACGTGGTTTCGCTGACGGATGAAAACCGTGTGATCGTCGTTTCGGGTCTGAAACAACTGCGGACGAAGCCCTCGGTTGGGCTGGAAGCGCTTCTGAAAGTCAGCAAACTATACGACAAAAATTTTTTTGAGGCGGAAGACGTTGGTTTCGGTCTGGCTCCGCGTCTGAATGCCGCCGGCCGGCTCGAGCAGGCGTGGCTCGGGGTGGACCTTTTGACTACCGATGACCCGGAATCTGCGCGGGAAACGGCGGTTTATCTCGATGAACTGAATGAAAAGCGCCGTAATCTCGAAACGACCATGCAGCGTGAAGCCACGAAACAGCTCAAAGAGCTTTACCCCGGGCAAACCGAGGCGCCGCCGGCGATCGTGCTGGCGAGTCATAATTGGCACCCGGGGGTCATTGGGATCGTTGCGGGTAAACTTGCTGAACGCTACAACGTACCGACGGTCCTCATTGCGCTGAGCAAAACCGGAGCACAAAGCGGAACGGGGTCAGCGCGTGGAATTCCAAACGTCCCGGAGTTTAACCTTCACGACGCACTGTCTCTCTGCTCCGAACATCTGGAACGGTTCGGCGGTCATGCGGGTGCGGCGGGGCTGAGAATCGCGGCCTCGAACGTGGAAACTTTCCGCGAAGCGTTTTGTGAAGTGGTGGAGCGGCTTCTCCCAAAAGACGCGAAGATTCCGGAGCTTTGGATCGATTCGGAGGAGATCCTTTCGATTTTCACGCTTTCGGCCGTACAAGCCATTAATCGTCTGGCACCGTTTGGGACGGATAATCCCGCGCCGGTTTTCTGCACGACGGACGTGAAACTTTGCCGCGAGCCGGGAGCCCTTGGGAAACAGCGTTACGATGGGGATCCGCAAAGACCAGTGCATCTGATCCTTCACGTCGAACAGTTCCACCGGACTTTTCGACTCGTCGCGTTCAATATGGGTGAGCACCTCGACGAGCTCCTTCAACTGTACCAGACCAAAACGCCGATCGACGTGGCGTTCCGGCCGATTTTGAACTCCTTTAACGGTCAGATGAAGGTCGATTTTCATCTCGTGGACTGGCGGAAGCACATTTAAGCCCTCTGCAGATTTTCCGTCCGATCAAAAAAAGAACCTTCCTGAAGATTCTGTTTTGAATTAAAGCAGATGATTCAGGAAGGTTCAAAACGTTTCTGGGAAACCCCAATTAATCACGAATCACGATTCAGGTAAAGCTGGAGAATGTACCAGAAGAGCAGCGCGACCGAGGCGAAGAGCGCGAGGGCGGCACCAACGTACTGATCCGTGCGGCAGTAAAGCAAAACGTTTGACGTGTCGTACAGAATGTACAGGCAGGCGAACGCGATCATCAGGTACGTGAAAATCGGTCCGAGCGCGAATCCAAAAATAATCGACGCGACAATGAATCCCAACGCGGCCAGCCCGGCGAAAATCAGACCGGTCCGCAGGAAAGAAAAGTCAAAGCGCGTTACCATGACGGCGACCGTCAGGAAGCAGAAAAGTGCGACCGTTGCGGTGGCGGCCTGCGGAATGACGCCCGGGTGGTAGTTTTTCGCGATGAACAAAATCGGAACGAAAATGACCGCTTCCGCAGCAACGTAAAGACCAAGCCCCAAGTACTGTGTTACGAGACTGGTCGAGCTGAACGCCCATTTATCCGCGATCCAGCTCACAAACATAAAAGCGCCAAGCACAATGAGCCAGGAATACTTGCCGCTGAGCATCATCGCAACAAGGTTTTCGATTCCCGGAATGTTCAGAAGCAACGCTTCCAGAGCGACGAAGGCGCCGACCGCTCCAGCCAGATGCAGGTACGTGCGTGTGATGAACTTCCCACGCTCCTCAGCTGACCAAACTTCAGCTGCTTCGTACTGTTCCATACTGCTCATGGTTTTCTCCTTAATCTGATTATTTGGTTAAATTTGGAATTCTTCTTTTGAAAAGTAAACTTATTTTAACCTATTAATTCAAAAAGTCAAGCCTTTTCAAGAGTTTTTTTTCATAAATTTTGCTTGTTCCTCAAGAGAACGACCTTTCCTGTCACGCATCTTCATTCAGGTTTCTGCAAAAGACGGCCAAAAAACTCTCCGCATCGTCCGGAGTGAGAAAATTGTGGTCGTATCTCAGGCACAGGCGCAGGGCGTGAGCGTACGTCAGCGCCGAGAAAGAAATCATCGTTTGGGATCGGATCGGCGGTGCTGCGTCGATAAACTCCAGACGGCTGGAACCAAGCTGGATCGTGCCGTCCTCATTTCGCGGGACGGGCGCCAGTTCCATCACTCGCCCCAGATTGGAAAGGACCCCTGTGGACCGGCAGCGGCGGCTTTTGAGCGAAAGGGAAAGAATATTCCCCAGTTTGCGGCCGATATTCAGAATGAGCACGAAGACGTACTTCTGATCGTGGCACTTGACCCACTCCATTTCGCGGTGGATCCCCTCCAGCAGCCTCTGCGGATCCCCGGCCATTTCACGCTTTTTCCGGTCCAGAAAAACCGATGAGACGACGTTCACCGAGGGAAGATCGTCGTGCTCCGGTCCACGGACGCTCATGGGAACCATAACACGCGTGGCACCTTTGGGAAAATCCTTTTTTTCCTGCGCCCGCCACTGGTCCATCGTCCGGAAAAAATCACGCAAAAGCAGGTCGTTTACCGTGACGCCCAGTTTTTTGGCCTTTTGGACGTACTTCCGCGTTTCGTCCTGCGTCAGTTGCAGCGACTGAAGGAACGGGTAAACCCCGGTCGGCTCCGTCCTCGGTTTCGGCGTATGCGGGATCAGGGGATTGCAACGTCCAAAGATCAACGCCCGCGTCGTCCGTGCCGTATGAAAATAGTTGTGCAAATAGCTCGCCAAAGACCACCCCACCCGGCGGGTTTGTGGGAGTTTCGAGAAATCAAGCGGTCTGAGCTGCGTATCCGGCGGAATCAATCCGGCGGCGATAGAGTAAAGGGTCACGAAGTCGCCGAGGATCTGCATCTCGCCGAGCCCATCTGAAACGCTGTGGTGAAACTGGAAAAGGATCTTCGTCCAGTTTTTCCGCTCCGACTCAATGACGTACACGCGGCAGCCGGTTTCCTGAAAAAGATCGATGGAGCGCATGGAAGGGAAGCCACTGGCGTTGAGTGCGTCGGGCGTGACGTCGGCGTTTTCCCATAAGATTTCCGGGAGTTTTTCACTGGGGACCCACTCAAGACGCCGTCCCTTTCGGACCGCGTGGCTCCGCAAAAGCGGCTGGCGCTCCCAGACCCCTTTCAGCGCTTTTTCCACAGCCTCGTGATCCAGCCGTCCCGAAAAATGGAGCAGGCGCACCGAGTCCATGGGGTACGCGGGGGAATGGTCGAGCAGCATGTACTCCTCGATTGCGGAAAAGGGCAGACGGCCGAATTCAAACCGGTTTTGAGCCTCCATTTTACCACTCCTTTCCCACTTCCACATCGACCTTGAGCGGGACGGAAAGCGACCAGGCCGAGGTCATTTCCTCCTCCAGAAGCCGCTTGACCGTTTCGATCTCCTCGGGCGGGCACTCCAGCATCAGTTCGTCGTGGATCTGGAGCAGGAGGCGTGACTGGAGTTTTTCTCGCTTCACCCGGGCATAGACGCGGAGCATCGCGAGTTTCATCAGGTCCGCGGCGGTTCCCTGGATCACCGTATTCACGGCCATTCGTTCGGCAAGCGTCAGCTGGCCCTTTCGGACCTCGCGCACGCCCTCGATGGTCCTGCGGCGGCCAAAGAGCGTCTGGACGTAACCGTTCGCTCTCGCGAAATCCAGCACGGAATCGAGGAAGGACTGAATGGCCGGGAACTGCATGAAGTACGCCTGAATGAACGCCCGGGCGTCATCCTGCGGGATTTTGAGCTGGGCGGCGAGGCCAAACGCGCTCTGGCCGTAAATCACGCCGAAATTCACCGTCTTCGCGGCCCGGCGCTGGTCTTTCGTGACTTCCTCAAGCGGAATTCCGTGGATCTGACTCGCCACACGCGCGTGAATGTCCTGGTCGTGCCGGAACGCCTCGCAGAGGTTTTCGTCGCCGCAGAAGTGCGCCAGAACGCGCAGCTCGATCTGACTGTAGTCGGCCGAAACGAAAGACCAGACCGGATTTTCCGGCACGAACGCGCTGCGGATGAGCTTTCCCTCCTCGCTGCGGACCGGAATATTCTGAAGATTCGGGTCGCTGGAACTCAGCCGGCCGGTCGCGGTCACAGTCTGGTTGAACGTCGTGTGGATTCGCCCGTCACGCTCCGAAATCAGCTTGGGAAGCGACTCGACGTAAGTGTTCTGCAGTTTCACCAGCTGCCGGTACTCGATGAGCTTCGCGGGAAATTCGTGCTGAAGGGCCAGTTCTTCGAGCGTCTGCGCGTCGGTACTCGGCCCGGTTTTCGTTTTATGCAGAACCGGGAGTTCGAGCGTTTCAAAAAGGACTTTCCTCAACTGGACCGGCGAGTTCAGATTCACGGTCTCCCCGGCCAGCGCGTACAATTCCTGCGTCAGCTCGTCGATGCGTGCCGCAAAACGCGCTGAGATTTCGGCCAGCCGCTCACGGCGCACGAAGATCCCCCAGTACTCCATTTCCGCCAGGACCTCCATCAGAGGAAATTCCAGCCGGTAGCAGACCGTTTCCAGACCCGCGGCGTGAAGTTTCTCAACGAGCGAATGGTAAAGTTTCAGCGTCACTTCCGGCGGGTTTTTCCGGTCATCTTCGGCCTTTTCCGGCTCCAGAATGTACCGCGCCACAAGCACGTCAAATTGAGGCCCGCGCATTTCAAATCCCGCAAGACGAAGCAGGTTCCGCGCTTTTTTCAGGTTCAAACCGATTTTAACCATCGCAGGGTCTGCGAGTTTATCCCGGTTTTCGTTCAGAAACGCCTCCAGCTCGCCATTTGTTTTGGCCTCGAAGAGGCTGAAAAGGTCCGTCTGCGATTCCCCGTGGATCAGCGGTTTGAACTGTTCGTCCGTGAAAAGCTCCGGCGGAAGGATCAGTGTTTTTTCGTCCTTCAGGTTCGCAGCCGGCGTGTACGTGCCATCAAATTCCGGCAGCTCGACGGTTTTTGTCACGAAATCCATAGCGTTTCCCGTCACGTTCACGGATTTTGGATCCGTGTCCGGTTCCGGGTTGTCAAAATCGATCATCAGAGGATTCTGCGTCTTTGTGGCGAATTGCTCGGCTTTCTGGATCATCGACTTAAAGGCGTACTGGCGGAAAATCGGCAAAGCGGCTCCAAAATCGAAATTCCGCACGTCACCCGCTTCCCAATCGACGTCGATCGGCACGTGACGGTCCAGCCGGACGAGCGTCTGGCACAGGCGCGCGGTCTCGGCGCCGTTCAACAGATTTTCCTTCTTTTTTGAGGGTTTCGGGCCGAAATACTCCTCCAGATTTTCAGGTTTCAGAATTTCTTCAAGACTCCCGAACCGTACGAGCAGATCCTTGGCGGCTTTCGGCCCGATCAGCGCAATTCCCGGCACATTATCGGACGAGTCCCCCACGAGCGCCTGGTAATCAACGACCTGTTCCGGCGTGATCCCCCAGTCCTGCAGAAGAAATTCACGGTCGAGGTACTTGTTTCGCCGGATGCTGAAAATCGAGACCGAGTCGGAAATGAGCTGGCGCGAGTCTTTGTCACTCGTCACAAGCACACACTTCCCGCCGAGCTGCGGCACACGTTCGGCCATCGTCGCCAGAATATCGTCTGCTTCGAACCCTTCAAGTGCCAGAACAGGGATTTTCAGCGCGTCGAGTAATTCCCTGATACGAGGGATCTGCTCGATCAGTTCCTCCGGCATTTTTTCCCGCGTCGCTTTGTAGTCGGAGTAGAGTTTCGAGCGGAATGTCGGCGCGTGCAGGTCGAAAGCGCAGAACAGGAAGTCCGGTTTTTGATGTTCCAGGATCATAAACAGATCGCGCGTGAACCCAAACACGGCGTTTACGATCTCGCCGCTTTTGCCGTACATTGGCGGGAGAGCGTGAAAAACCTGATACACGAGGCCGTAAGCGTCAATGACGAAAATTTTTTGATTGGTCAGGTCCATAATACTCGACAATAATCAATAGCAGAATAAAAGGCTCGGCGGAAAGGATACGAGAACTGTTTCACGATTCATCGGTTTTTTTCAGCCATCCAAACCCTCTTTTTTTGAACAAGATACTCTATTTTACTTCATTCTACATTATTTAATCGATAAAATTAGAAAAAAACTCAATAAATATTTAAAATTATATGGGGAATCCTTGACAGACGATACGTAGATGGTGTATAATCAGATTAACCATAATATACATAAAAAGCAAACCGAATATTAACTAAAGGGGTCCTTCATGAGAAAAAACCAGGCTCTTTCGATTGCGCTGATTCTTTTTGTGATCATCGCGTGCGTTCTGGGTGGGACGACATATTATTTCAAGAAAAACGCGGACGAACTGTTGATCGCCAAAGAACAGGCGGTCAAAGTTCTGCCGGGTAAAGACGCGAAGATTGAGGAACTCAGTAATGAAATTCAGGTTCTGAAGAGTTACCTCGGCACCGAGGATGAACTGAGCGCGATCACGCAAAAGTATAACGAAAACATGAAAATCGTCGCCCGTGACGGAAACGCTCCGGCAGTACCTGACCTTGCTCCCAAAGATGATGATGAAGAAAAAGGCGAAGGGGAAGACGGTGAGAAGGAAGAGGGCGAAGACGGTGAAAAAGCTGATGCTGGTAAAGGCGCTGCCGGAATTGATGAGGGCGCTGCCAAACCGAACTATCAGACGGTCATCGCTTATCTGAACGAAAAAATCAAGGACCAGAACGCCCTTAGCGCCAAAATTGAGGAACTGAACACCGAGATCGCTTCTCTTAAAGATCAGGTCGAGAAGGCCCGTGAAGAGGGTAAAAAAATCGGCGAAGATACTGTGAAGGAACAGCACGAGGCGGAAATTCAGAACCTCGAAAAACAGATCGCTGACCAGAAACGCTCCATCGACGAAACCATGGACCGTTTCAAGGAACAGAAAAAAGCCAAGGAAAAAGAACAGAGAACTGTCCGCAGACTGGAAGGCGAGAAGAAAGAGCTGCAGAAACAGAATCAGGAACGGTCTGAAAAAATCGAAAAACTTGAAGAGATCCATCGTGAAAGCAAACTCCCGCCGGCAGAAAGCAAAATGGGTGAACTCATTTATGTCGATCCGCTCGGGAAACAGGGGAACATCAACCTCGGCAAGAAAGACTTCCTCACCCGTGGAATCACTTTCAGCGTTTATGAACCGAACAACATGACGGAATACGGCATGAAGGGGACGATTGAGGTTCTGAGCGTTACGGAAGACCGCGAAGCTGAAGTCATCATTTATAATAATGACGAGTCGGATCCCATCAAAGTCGGAGATGTCATCTATACACCGACCTGGGCGCCGGGCTTCGAGGAGCACTTCGCGATCGCCGGTTTCGTCGATATTGACGGCGATAATGTAAGCGATCTGGACGAAGTGATCCGCCTGATTCGTCAAAATGGTGGTGTTGTTGATGCGTGGCAAAAGGCTGATGGAAAGATGGAAGGCAAAATTACCTCCGAAACTTCCTGGCTTGTCCTTGGCAGAAAACCTGACGAGAAATCGTCTCAGGCTTCGCTGACCACCTACACAAACATGGCTCGTGCGGCCGATCAGTTTGGCACGAAGGTTCAGCAGGTGAAAGACCTGCTTCGCAAGATGGGTTACCGTCCGCCGTCTGATACGACCAACTTTGAGGTTCGTCCGACCATTGGAACCAAGGGGCGTTCATCAACTGGTAACGTTTCGGGGCTCTACTCGAAGGAACCGGATGAAAGCGCTCCCAAGCGCAAGCCGCCCAAGAGTGCTTACTAATTAAATCCGAGCGCGGTCGTTTCAGGCCGCGCTTTATCATTAATACGGGGATAACGTTTCCAGCATCATCTTTTGATGAGGAATGATGAAATCGGGACGAGGCAGAAGGCGTCGTCCCCGTAATTTTAATTTGTCTTTTCTGAAATTTTCTCTTGTTTCTCAAAAATTTTTGTCTTTTTTCGTCAAAAATTTTACAAAACCTGGAAACCCGTGTATAATAATATCATAATTTGATGTTTAAAAACAGATGGGATTTTATCCATTCTGATGAACAAAATACGTTTTCGATGTCACAATTTTGAGGATAGAAGATGAAAAACACCTTTGTAAACAGCGTGATTCGTATATCTTTCCTGCTTGGCGCTTTGATTTTGGGGAGCGCTGCCTGTCAGGCGGATATTGTGATGTCGCTCAACAAGATCACGACCGAACAGGACCTCTTTTCAAACGTCCCCAACGCGAGCAGCGTCAAATACGCCATCAACTACGGCGGAAAAGCGGTCGATAACCCCATTGACGGCGTGACTTTTGTCAACCAGAGCGGCTCAAGCTACTATACCGTTTATTCTCATACCGAGGGCGAGAGCGTGGTCCTCAACGGGTACAACACGCCCCAGCAGTCGTACACTTCGCGCAGCAAAACAGGAATTTCGTCTCATGGCGGCAACTCCTGGGCTGGCGCTCCAACGGCAGACATGAATAATCTTCTGTCCTCAATGATCTACGTTGGCGGTCAGATCCCGGATACTCCGACGGCGTTGACGTTAGGCAATCTGGAGACGGGTAAAACCTACACGGCCCGCGTTTTGACCCGCCCCTGGGATACGAACAACGCGAATCGGAAGCACACCTTTTCCATTGACCTGAACGCGGACGGCGTCGGCGATACGTTCCTCTATGGCGGAAATCAGGTGACCAGCCAGTTGGTCAGTGAAGATCAGCCCTTTGCGGGTGAAGCCTACAACGGTGCGTATGCGGTCGATTTTACCTTTACCGCACAAAGCAACACGGCAACGATCCAGCTTGTAGAGGGGGCAGTTGATAACCAGTCGTGGCACAATTACGCCGTCATGCTTGTGGAAAACAGCAACGCGCGGGTCAAGCCGGCGACGCCGACGATCTATAACGGCAGCTTCGAGGCGGACAAGTGGACCCTTCAGAATAATGCCGATAACGGTCACGGTTACTTGGACGGAAGCAATACGGGCGTCATTTCCGGCTGGCAGTTCACCAACCTGACCAATACGGCCATGCGCGCCGGTCTGGCGTGGGTCGGCTGCCCCTGCCAGCATTTCCTGAATAATCAGACCCCACCGGATGGGACCCAGGTCGCCTGGATCCAAAGTGGAACTAATGTTGACGCCCGCATCTATCAGAACGTTTACGGGTTTGACCCCACGGATAAGGACACGGTGTACCGCGTTTCGATGGACCTTGGCGGAAGAACCGAGACCGGCAACCCGATCGCTTCGGTCTTTATCGGGGCGGATCAAGCCACAGAAAACGTATATATTAATTCCAAAACCATTACAAAAGGCCAATTTAAAGAATACGGCGCGGTTTTCGTTCCGAATGCCGAAACGCAGACGATCGCCATCCGGAACCTGACCGATGGGGACACGTCCCTGCTGGTGGATAACGTCCAGCTCAAGGCGTACAGCCTGAAGACCTTCTTCACCGACAATTACGACGTCAACGGCAACGCGACCGGGAACAATATCGGCGGGCCTTCCGCCAACGACAAACCGGGCCGGTTCGGCGGTATACTGGGCGCGATGGGATACACCTATAAAGCGAACGGCGCACATCAGATCCAGGTCGGAAACGCCAACGACTGCGGCGGCCAGTGCAAGGAGTCTCTTTTCCTGGTGGCCCAGGAAGGCAATACTCAAAGCCACACTTCACCGAACTGCAACTTCGCCAACATTGGTGCCCTGTCGGCTGCGGATGAAGGCGGACGCATGTACGACATGACCTTCCGCATCGCCCCGCAATTCGACGATAGTAACGCGTCGAACTGGGCGGCCATCATGTTTGGTACGACGGAAGCGGGCAGATACTCCAACGTGAACGGTACCGACGGTCTTGGGATCCTGTTCCGTCAAAACGGCGGGATCCAGATTTTCGAACGTAACGCCCTGGTCAGCGGCGGCGATTTACCCGCGGGTACGTTTACGGTATCGCATAATTACCAGGAAGAAGGACTGGTCGGCTGGGCGGATGTGCGGATCGTCTATTACGTTCCTGATTTTAACGGCACATCTCCCGTTGATGTCAGTCTCTATGTGAACGATCAGCTGATCAAATCCTTCCAGACCACTAAAGGTTTTACCGACAACTTTATTCATTTTGAGGCATATTCCGCAACGGCCGGCGCCTGGTATCACAGCCTGATCGATGATTTTGCGCTGAAATCCTCCGCGGAACTTTATTATGACGTTCCCAGAATTACGGACATGAGTCGCGACTGGGAGACGAACGGCCTCGACAAGAAAGAGGAGATCACCTTTGACGCCCCGCGTGAAGGCTCCAACGAAGCGACGCATACCGGCGGCCTTGACATGAAAGTCGATACGACGCTGGACGTCGGGCCGGACCTGACGTTCACCCAAGCCGGCGCGGTTACTGGAGGCAAAACCCTCACCAAGACCGGCGAGGGCAAGCTCGTGATCGATACCGCGCCTGATACGGTCAATGAGGCCAATGTGGTCGTGGCCGAAGGCGAATTTGACCTGGAAGGCACCGTCGCGGGCAACGTCGAGATGAAGCCCGGCACGACGTTCTCTCCCGGAAATGACGTCGGACCGGCGATCGTCGAAGGCGATTTCAAGGCGGGCGAGAACGTCACGCTGCTCATGGAGGGGGATTCGGACCAATTTGACACGTTGGCTGCCAACGCGTTTGACATTGACGACGGGACGATCATCGAATTGGCGCTGGGGGCTATTACTCACGGCGCGGAGTTCGATTTGTTCACCAATACGTCCGACGCCGGCTTTACCCCAGAGCAGGGCGCTCCTGATTTCTGGAAGAGCCTTCTGCTTGAAGAACTGCCTGTTTATATGGATTTGTCGGTTATCGACAACCATATCGTCAGACTTGGCATCGACGGTAACGCCATCCCGGAACCAGCGACGTGGGCGTTGCTCCTGCTTGGCGCTTTTGGTCTGCTCTGCTGGCGGAAGAAATAATCAAGATCTTTACGGGGACGACGCTTCCAGCGTTGCCTCAAAAACCAACATCTACGGGGACGACGCTTCCAGCGTCGTCTTTCATTCATAATTCTTAATTCATAATTGGAGGACGACGCTGGAAGCGTCGTCTCCGCAAATCAACGGGATTGCATCTGACGGGCTTGATCCGCGGAAATGACCTGCGGGCCGTCGCCGGCAGTTTTCTCGTAAAAGCCGTCGCCGCTCTTTTTATACTGGGTGAAACCATGATCGGCAAGGTTCTTCGGGCTGAGCATATCCCGCTCGCTCTTGATCGACGCGACGCGGATGTTCAGCATCTTGCGCACGGGCCGCCCGCACGTCGGACAGACGGTCAGCTCGGCCTCGTCCCGATTCTGCAAAACCTCAAAAACGTCCTGGCACTCCTCGCCTTTACCCTCGGTGTGGCCGTACTTGAAAAGTGGCATTTTGGTCCTTCTTTCTGAATGATCGATCCTGTTTATCTGACCTCAAAAGAGATTAATTAAGTTTAGCACAAAGAGAGATTTTTTCAAGAGGGGGCGGAGATGTAACGAGCACGACGTTTACAAGCATTGTCTTGGGTGTCCCACAAAAGTTTCTCAGATTTTTTCTTTTTTTTGAAAAAAACTTCCATTTGCGGTAGTCAAACGCGAGGAAATTTGTTATAATAGATAAAAATTGCCCAGTTCCCACCCAGTTCAACCCCTCGAAAAGCCATGAATATTCGCGGAACCCAAACGGAAAAAAATCTGATTCAGGCCTTTACTGGCGAGTCACAAGCGCAGAACCGGTATAAATTTTACGCGTCTCAGGCGGAAAAGGAAGGCTTTGATGTCATCGCCCGGACGTTTCACGAACTGGCGGCGCAGGAAGGCGAACACGCGAGATGTTTTTTTGAGTATTTGCAGGGTGGAAAAGTGGAATTCTGCATGACAATTCAGAGCACGAAAATTGGCGATACACGAGCGAATCTTCGCGCTGCGGCCCAGATCGAGCGGGTAGAATGGTCGGATCTGTACCCGAAATTCGCGGAGGAGGCCCGGTCCGAGGGTTTCGACGAGGTCGCCAACCGGTTCCAGTCCATCGCGTTTTGTGAGCGACAGCACGAGATTCGTTTCTCGCAAATCCTCAAACGGCTTGAATCCAATACGCTTTTTCACTCTGATTCCTCCGTTAAATGGCAGTGTACCCGCTGCGGGTACGTCCTGGACGGGACCGACGCACCAGAAAAATGTCCGGCCTGTGATGGAAACAGAGGAGCGTTTCAAATGATCAATGATGAATTATGAATTCACTCGAACGTTTGAACTTAATAATTCGTCATTCTTCATTCATAATTCATAATTAGAAAAATGGTTTCCCGATTTTTTAATTCCATTCCGCTCATCCTCTTTTTCGTGGGGATCATGTGCCTTTCGACGGGGTGCAGGTCGGGAAATCCGTTCCGAAGGAATCCGGAGATACCTCCGGGCACGAAGCCAGCCATCTCGGGGCAGGCAACGATCTCGGAAATCATCTCGATGGTGAACGAGAACGTGTCGCGCATTGACAGCTTCTCGACCAAAGACGCGACCCTTAACGGCCCAGGCGTTTTCAATCTCAAAGGCGAAATTGCCTTTAAACGTCCGGGGTACTTCCGGCTCATTGGTCACCATGCCGTCACAGGACAGGAACTGGACGTTGGACGGAATGCGGACGTGATGTGGATGTGGATCGGAAAAGCCGAGCCGAAAGCGATGTACTACTGCAGGAATGTGGATTACCCGCAGTGTGAGGCGAATCTGGATCTTTCCATCAACCCGATGTGGGTGATCGACGCAATGGGGTTTGGGATGCTTGACCCTTCAGCCAGCTATGAGGGGCCAATCCCGGTTCCTAATGATGCCAGACATCTGGAACTGCGTGTTCACGAAACGACTGCCAGCGGCGAGTCACGTACACGCTCGATCGTGATCAATCGTGACTATGGGCTTCCGGCTGCGGTGCGAATTTATGACAGGTTCCGATCGCTTGTAGCTGACTCTCGGGTCCTGAGTTTCCGCAAAGATCCCGCAACGGGAATCATCCTTCCGACGGGCGTCGAAATTAATTGCCCGAAAGAAAATGATGGCAAGGGGATGAAGTTTAGCATCCTGTACGGCTCGCCGACGTTAAATCAGCTGGACGCTTCCAACCCGCACTTGTGGTCGATGCCGCAATATCCTGGTTACCCGCCGACAAATATGGCGCAGAAGTAATTTGTACCCTAAAGGAAATTATGATGTTACGCCGTCATTTTCTCACACTTCCCGCCGCTGTGCTCTTGAGTCTTCGGGCTGGTTTGACTCTCGGAGCCGATGGGGTGGGCGTTGACCCGCACAAAATCGTTTTCATCGCCGACACGCACGTCGGGCCGGACGTCCCGAACCACGCGGCCAACCTGAAACGGATCGTGGACGAGATCCTCGCCATGGATCCGCGTCCCGCCATGATCTTCATTCTGGGCGACCTGGTTTCCACCTACGGGAAATCGGAGGAGTACCTCGAAATGAAGGGCCTCATGCAGCCGATCACCGACGCGGGCATCCCGTGGCATCTGGTCGTTGGAAATCACGACACGCGGGAGCGCATGTTCGAGGTCTTCCCGGAAAAACGCATGACCGTTGACGGGATCCCCGGTAAGCAGGTCGGCGTGGTCGAGGCGGACGGTGTGGACTTCATCATTCTGGATTCCCGCATGGACGATACGCGGGCGTATATGGCCGAAAAAGACAAATTCCCGGACCGGCGGCCGTGGGACGGAACGATGGAGACCGAGTCGATCGCGTGGCTTGAAAAGACGCTTCCGGCACGCGAAAAGCCGTGCTTCGTGCTGGCGCACCACCCGCTCGAACAGACGAAAATCGGTGAGCTGCTCGGGAAATTCCCGTGCGTTCAGGGTTACCTGTTCGGGCATAACCACCAGTATCGGCGTTACGATTTCACGTGTGAGCCTGGCCCCGTCCGTGCGTTTGCGTTTCCGACGACGTCGAACCGTCAGCTCACGCCGAAGGAGCCGAACGGGTTCATGGTGATGGAGATCCAACCAACGCAGTTCGAGTTCACGCTCCACGCGCTTGACGAAAACCATCCGCTCGCCGGCGATGAAAAAGTGATGGAGAAAAAGTGATTCCTGCGGGGACGACGCATCCTGCGTCGTCTCTAATTCATAATTCTAAATTTTTAATTCACAATTAAAAGACGACGCTGGAAGCGTCGTCCCCACAGAGGTTGGTTTTTGAGGCAACGCTGGAAGCGTCGTCCCCGTAGATGTTGGTTTTTGAAACGACGCTGGAAGCGTCGTCCCCGTATTTTTTACTTCAAAATCTCTGCCAGGATCTGGTCTTTGGAAACCCCTTCCGCTTCGCCGCGGAAATTGAGGAAGATCCGGTGCCGGAGCGTCGGAAGGGCCATTTTCATCAGGTCGTTCTTCGTTACTTCCAGCCGCGTTTCAATGGCTGCGGAGAATTTTGCCGCAAGCACGAGTCCCTGTACGCCGCGCGGGCCAATGCCGTACCGGACGAAGTCTTTGACCGACTGCGGCGCCTTGGCCCCGGTCGGCTGCGACTTTTCCATCAGGGCGACACACCACTGGCACAAATCGTCCGAAATCGTAACGTTCCGGATGATGTCGCGCATCTTCAGCACACGCTTCCCGTCCATGACGCTGCGGATCATGACCTTCTCGGCGCCCGTAGCCCGCTGAAGAATTTGCGCCATTTCCGCCCCGGTGGGCATTTTCATCTTTGTCTGGAAGAGGAAACGGTCCACCTGCGCCTCCGGAAGCGGGAACGTCCCTTCCTGTTCGAGTGGGTTTTGCGTCGCGATGACCGTAAACGGAGACGGAAGGTCAAACACCTCGGACGAAACCGTTACGGCCCCTTGCTCCATCGCTTCAAGCATGGCCGACTGCGTGCGCGGCGTCGTGCGGTTGATTTGGTCCACGAGCACGATGCTCCCGAAAATCGGGCCTTTCTGGAATTCAAACGCACGGCGTCCCTGCGCGGTTTCCATAATGACGTACGTCCCGATGATGTCGGTCGGCATCAGGTCCGGCGTACACTGGATCCGGGTCGAGGAAAGCGTGACGATCTGGGAGAGGGACGTCCCGAGGAACGTTTTCCCGGTCCCGGGCAGACCTTCCACGAGCACGTGCCCGCCGAGGATCAACGCCGCCAGAGCCGTCCGAACGGCTTCGTCCTGGCCGATGACCGCTTTTTTCAGCTCATTTTCG
>JAFTCU010000351.1 GCA_017454585.1 Thermoguttaceae bacterium
CGCGCGAACGTTTTTGACGGTCCGGCCACTTGCGTGTACATTCCGGGCGAAACCCCGTTCACCATCACCGGGGTCACGGAAGTTTCCATCGCCGTCTGCAAATCGGTCGCGGGTGAAGGATTTGAGCCGAAACTCATCAATCCCGAAGACGTAGTGATCAAAGACCTCGGCAAACCCGGCTGGGAACGTCAGGCGCACTTCATTCTGGACGAGCGCTGCCCCGCCAACCTGATCTACATCGGCGAGGCATACGTCAAAGGCGGCCAGTGGGCGAGCTACCCCCCGCACAAGCACGACGACGACAACATGCCGATCGAAGGCGTTCAGGAGGAAATTTACTACTACGAGTTCGACAAACCGAGCGGATTCGGCATTCAGCGCGTCTATACGAAGGAAGGCGACATCGACGAGACGTACACCGTCAAGTCGGGTGATTTCGTCGAGATCCCGCGCGGCTACCACCCGTTCTGCTGCGCGCCGGGGTATAACAATTACTATTTGTGGATCATGGCCGGCGAAAACCGCGGTTTCCACATGACGACCGAGGAAGGACACAAATGGCTGAACAAATGAAAATTTACCGCGTGACGGACCCGGAATTCAAGTCCTACGGCCGGGTGATTGCGGTGGACGCATCGGAGCTGATCGACACGGCGAAGAAGATGGAAATGCCGGCGGAAGGTTCGAAGTATGAAGCCTCTTTGGACGCACTGGAAGCCACAAAGGTTATGGACTGGTTCATGGATGTCGTGTACGGCGAGATGCCGGTCCAGATCGGCCTTTGCTGGGGGCATAACCGCCAGATGAACGCGCTGGAGTGGCACCGCGACTCGGAAATCAACGTGGCCGTCACGGATTTTGTTCTGATTCTCGCGAAGCTGGACGATTTGGACGCGAATGGCCGGTTGGACTCTGCGAAGTGCAAAATGTTCCAGGTCAAGGCGGGCGAAACGGTCGAAGTGTACGCGACGAGCCTGCACTTCTGCCCCTGTACGACCGACCCGGCCGGGTTCAGCTGCGTCGTGGTTTTGCCGAAAGGGACGAACCTGCCGCTTGCCAAAGAGCCGTCGGATCCGCTCCTTTTCCGCCGGAACAAGTGGATCATCTGTCACGAAAACGCAGAAGGACTGAAATCCCGCGGCATTGTGCCGGGCATTTACGGAGAAAACTGGTCGCTGTGAGTTTGATTTGGGAGGCGGTAATGAAGTGCGGAGCGCGGAATTACGCGCCGGTAAAATTACCACGGACGAATGGGAGGCGGTAATGGAGTGCGGAGCGCGGAATTACGCGCCGGTAAAACCACTACGGACGTAGTGACGCGTAATTCCGGCCTTCGGCCTCCATTACCGCCTTTCATTTATGCGTAATTCCGGCCTTCGGCCTCCATTACCGCCTTTCATTTATGCGTAATTCCGGCCTTCGGCCTCCATTACCGCCTTTCGTTTATGCGTAATTCCGGCCTTCGGCCTCTATTACCGCCTTTCATTTATGCGTAATTCCGGCCTTCGGCCTCCATTACCGCCTTTCATCATAGGAGATTTTATGCTTACCCCCACCCGTCGTCAATTTCTCACCGCCGTCGGAGCATCGGCGCTCTGCGGAACTCTTTCCACCTCCGTTTCTGCTGAAGACGGCCAAGCCCAGGCCGTTGGAATGACGGTCTGCCAGCTGAAGAACCAAACGCGCACTCAGATGATGGGGTACAGCATCATGACCGCCACCGGCGAGCTGATCGTCGTGGACGGCGGAAACGCCGGCGATGCGTCCCACGTGCTCGAAATGCTCGAACAGCTCAACGGCGGCCCGAACCCCAAAGTCACCGCGTGGTTCCTCACCCACGCACATTCCGACCATTACGGGGCCCTCTGCGAGCTGATCCGCACGGAGCGCCTGCCCGAAGTGAAAGAATTCTGGTTCAATTTCCCCTCGACCGAGTGGGTCCTCGGCGGTGAACCGGCGTGCAAACCCTACATTTCCACGTTCGACGAACAGATGCCGAAAGTCAAAGACCGTTGCTTCAAGACTCAGAAGGACCAGAAATTCACGTTCGGAAACGTGACGGTCACGGTTCTGAACGACCCGTACCTGGATCAGAAGCGGAACCCGGTCAATAATTCGAGCGTCTGCTTCCGTTTCGAGACGGCTTCCACATCGCTGATCTTCCTCGGCGACCTGGGAAAAGAAGGAAGTCTGGACCTTTTGAACTCGCAAAAGCCGGAACTCCTTAAAGCGGACGTGGTGCAGATGGCGCATCACGGCCAGCAGGGGTCCGACCGCTCGCTGTACGTGGCGATCGCGCCGAAAACCGCCTTCTGGCCGACCCCGGATTGGCTCTGGGTGAACGACTGCGGCCGTGGTCCCGACTCGGGCCCGTGGAAGATCCACTACGAGCAGCGCTGGGCGATCGAGCTGGAAATCACGAAGAATTACATCGCAAAAGACGGCACACGCTGCGTGGAGTTTCCGTGAAATTCGGAATGAGGAATGAGGAATTGCGCGGAAGGACTGCGAAATTCCTCATTTTTGTTTTAGAAAGGTTCTACGTCCACCGCTTCGTCAAAGAGTTTTTCCACTTCTTCGTTCGGTTTGGTTAAAAGCGAAACGACGACTGCGGCGGTCAGACCCGCGAGGAAGCCGGGCGCCAGTTCATAAATTCCGGTCTGGCTCATGAAGAATATCCACGCGATGTCCACGGCCGCGCCGGTGACGATCCCCGCGATGGCTCCCGCGAAGCTGAACCGCCTCCAGAAGAGCGAAAGCAGAATCGTCGGGCCGAACGCCGCGCCGAATACGCCCCACGCTTTCTCGACCAACCCCATGATGGAATCCGCGTTGGGGGAAGAGGCCAAAACCAGCGCGCACCCCGCCAGAGCCAGCACGACGATGCGTCCCGCCCACATTAATTCTTTCTCACTCGCCTGATTTTTTCGAATGATCGGCTTGTAAACGTCGCTGGCGAACGCTGAGGATGCCGAGAGGAGCTGACTGTCGGCAGTGCTCATCGAGGCGGCAAGCACTGCGGAAAGGAGGATACCGGAAATGATTCCCGGGAAAATCATCCGGACCATCTGCACAAAAACCAGTTCATTCTGGGCGATTTCTTCGTTTAAACCGAGTTTCATCCGACCGATGATTCCGATGATCGTCGCGAAAAGAAGCACCAGAACGGTCCAAGAGATTCCAATGACGGCTGATTTTTTCAGTTCGTTCTGGGACTTGATCGACATAAAACGGATGATGATGTGCGGCATTCCGAAGTACCCCAGCCCCCACGCCAGCCCCGAAATGATCTTCCTCCAGTTGGAGAACGCATTCCAGTAATTTGGATCGGAAATGGTCTGCGAGGAAGGTTCGAGCATAAAAGAAGCGAAAAGAGGTGCGAGGAGCAGGGCGCCGAGAATCAAAAGCCCCTGAAAAAAGTCCGTCCAGCAGACCGCCGAAAAGCCTCCCAAAAATGTGTACCCGACGATGATGAAAACGGCCAGATACATCGCATAATTCGGACTCATTCCAATGACTTTCCCGAAGAGTATGCCACACCCTTTAATGCTCGCGGCCGTGTAAATCGTGTAAGCGATGAGAAAAACGATCGCGCAAATGACTTGCAAGGCTTTTGACTTCGCGAGAAATCGGTTGGAAAGGTACTGCGGTATGGTGATGGCGTCCCCCGAAACGATGGAAAACCGGCGCAGACGCGGAGCCTCGAAAATCCAGCAACAGGACAAACCAAGAGCCAACCCCACAGGGATCCAGACCTCACCGAATCCAAGGAGGTAAATTGTCGTCGGAAACCCCATCAGAAGCCAGGCACTCATGTCAGAAGCGCCTGTCGAGAGCGCACTGACCCACGCCCCCATTTTCCGGTCGCCCAGGAAGTACGTCTTCTCCCCTCCGTTCCGGTCTTTAATGAAGAAAAATACGCCGACACTCAGCATGAAGAAGAGGTACAGGACGAAAACGATGATTTCGGATGTTTGCATTATGAATTGATCTCTCGTTCCAAATTTTCAAGTTCTTTTAATATCGTGTCAAATTCAGGTTTATCACCAAAAATCATATTTTGTGTATGTTTGTAGTCGTCCTTGAGCTTTGGCAGATTATATTCTGGCGGCAAAAGGCGTATGCTTCCACGTTTCGCAAAATCGTAACGTGCCCATGGGCAGCGATAAAACTTTTCTTTGAAAGCAACTACATTGTCAAGGAGATTCGTGTCTTTAAGAGCAAGAACCTTTACAGGTAATCCTGCCATACAGTAAAGGTCGTAATAATGCCTTGAATATCTGCACGGAAACGGCTTGTCTTCGCTCCGATACGCTTCACGGTGCAGGATGGTCACCTTTTCCCAGAAAGTACGTTCTGGCAAAACTGTCAGGACTTGTGTCGAAGGCTGTTTGAACACGCGCATATAATACTCAGCGGCGTAGGGGGTAATTAATTGCTCTTTGGCTGGAGTCCATGCGGCTAACGCTCCAATTTCCAGGCGTATTTCCTGCAGGATTGCCGTATCTGAGAAACTGTTAGGGTATATAAACTTTACCGTCTGTCTGTCGCTTGTGTCGATTTCACAATTTACAGGGCATTTCAGTTCTTTGGCAAGATCAGCGGAAATCTCTGGCAGAAATTGGTTGCGAAGAAAAATCTCTGCGCGTTTATTCGCTTCTTCATTGAATGTGGTTTGTTGGGTGTTACTTCGAGGTTCCCACGGCTCATTGATTCCATATCCAAGTACACGCCAGTCAAGAATAAGGTCTATATCCTCTGAAAAGCGTTTTATCATTCCATAAACTTTGGAAAGGCTTGTACCTCCTTTAAATGAGAGACGATTTTTCCACTTACAGCGGTGGAAAAGATAGTCCAGTACATAACACACCCAAAAATCCTTTTCAATGATCGCTTCGCTGACTCCCATTTTATAGGCGGTATTCCGGAAAAGCATTTCGCGATCTCTTGATTCAATCAGCGCAATCTCTCTCATCTATTTACCTGAATATATCTTTAATGATTTCGTATATCCACGTGGTTGCATATTTTGCTTCTGCCAGCATCGTTTGTTTTTCTGAATCCGATGTTATGGCTTTAATTCGAGATTTGATTTGGAAGGTTACATTCTCCTTGCCCAGTGCTTTCAGGGCCTGAATAACAAGCGCTGTTTGAGGTGAAAGCCTTGTGATCTCTTTATTTGTAATGTGTTTAAACGTGAGGGTTGTTTTCCCGAATGAATACGTTTTATAGGGACCGTCGCTGACGTAGGACCAGACTGCGGGAACCTGGGTGGAAAGACCAAGAATATTCAAAGCGGTATCACCGCATGGGTTAATCGTCCAGCCAAAATTACGCGCAATCGCCTGCGCCACTGCATCAGGGGAAGGAGCTGTGTACTCACCAAGCAATTCACTGAACTCCGGCTTGTAATACACGCCTCGCAAGATACGCTGAATTATGTTTTCTTTGGCTAATTGTCCCAGGCACTCGTTGATTCTTTTCGTTTCCGCAATTTCCGCAAGATCGGAAGCAACAAAAACAGAACCGAATGGGGCCTTTTCAATTTTCTTTTTCGTCGATTGTAAATAATTGGGTCTCAACATAATACACCTCACAGAAAATATTATATATTATTTTCCGTGAATGTCAAGATGGGAAGTTTTGATTTTAAAGAATTCTTGAAAAATGTTTAAGATTCTTTCTGATGAAGTGTTTTCCTCATTCAAAAAAAACTTTCCACGCGGCGGGAAATGGAGCGGTGAAGGTCATTTCCTCCTCGAGGGTCGGGTGGTGGAGCGTTACCTGACGGGCGTGAAGGGCGATTCCTACCGGAAATTTCGTCCACGAGCGGTATTTGTAGTCGCCGACGATCGGAAAGCCGTGGTGAGAAAGCTGAACGCGGATCTGGTGTTTGCGGCCCGTTTCGAGGTGAATTTCGAGCATCGTCCTGTCCTTGAAGCGCCGAACGACGCGGTAGTGCAGAACGGCCTCGATACCGCCAGGGTCCTGCGTGATGAACATTTTGCGGTGGCGTTTCTCCTCGGCCATCAGATCGCGCAGAGTACCCGAATCTTCCGGGACGATCCCATCCACGACCGCCACGTAGGTCTTTGTCACGGTATGCTGCCGGAACTGCTCCACGATCCGGGAGGCCGCTTTGCTCGTGCGGGCGATCACGACCACGCCGGTCGTCGGCGTATCGAGCCGGCTCACGACACCGAGGTACACATTCCCGGGCTTCTGGTACTTCTCAGCAATGTAATCTTTCGCCAGCGTCAGTAGGGATTTTTCCCCCTTCCCGACCCCCATCGTCGGCAGACCGGCGGGTTTTACCACGACCAACAGGTGATTATCTTCGTAAAGGACTTGCATAAATTACGCTTTTTTTTAATGTGAATTGTCCCTTTCCGGAAAGGAAAGGAGTTTTTCTTTTGTCAGCATATACTCCATACCGTAGTTCCGGCCGGTCATCATCAGCAGGACGATTTCGGGTTGGAACTTTTCGATTTCCTGAATGAGAAAACCTTCGTACTGGTTCAGGGGACGAAATTCGATTTGCCTGTAAGCCAAAGCAAAAAAACCGACGGAAGCGCGGCCCATGGAATCCGTCACGAGAAAGATTTTATGCCGGTTCGGGACCGCGAGATTTTGAACGGAAAGCTCAAACAAATCACGCATAAAAACCGGCGCTTCAAAAGCCCCCTCGAATGTTTCCCGAGTTTGGACGTTACACACACTCAGAAGCGTTTTCCAGGTAGGATTCATTTGCAGTTCCGGCTCGCGAGGCAGGTAATATTTCCCAAAGCCTTTCGACAAATCGTTCATTGGATTACTGAAGGAGTACGTACAAGAATAATGTTCCAATTCAAGATTTGCCTCCGGGGCCTGAATCCCCATTTGGGCCAGTTCCTTTGCAGTTTCCCGAAACACAAAAAAGGCGTAAAGAGCGTTCCAGTGCGAATCTCCTTTATAAAACAAGCCGTAGTGCGTTTCAGGATCATTGAGAAAGATTTTCCGTGTATCGAGGACTTGGATCTGATTCTGACGAAAAACCGCCAGCATTTTGTCGGCGTTCTTGTTTGAGTAATCGTAAAGGCCCGGATAAAGCATCGGAGCCGTTTTGTGTCCTTTGTGAGGCTCAAGGACAAAAAGGAACGGTATCCCACGCTTCCGGAGTTCCTGCGCAAACCCGAGAACCGCCTGAGTTGGTCCGGCAAGATCGGATTTTTCCGAGACATTACAGAGATGGCCGTTTTCAAGACGTACGATTTTGTCCGTCGGTACATTGTTTAATCTTCGCAGGCCCATTTCACGAACGACCAAGCCGTACAGATCGATAAAAAAGTCTCTTGAGCCTGATTCTTCAAAAGCGGAGTCAATTCCAAGGTTAAGTAAATTGCAGACCGAATCTTTCAGACCTCCTAATCCTGTACGGAGGTTCTTTTGAGCAGAAGGCAAAGAATCACGGGAATTATGACCACTTAAATCGAATATGATTTCCCCTGATGAAAACACGAACATAAAAAAAATGAAAGCCGTGAAGCAAAGGGAAACAATTCGGTTGCGCATTGGATTAAATGGTGCTTAAAAATTGAAGTAAATAAACGGATTGTACCCACTTTTTACGATGTACGCCACCGACAGAATAAAGACGCAGAGGAATACGAGGGAAAAGCCTGTCGTGAACATCCACTGCGCGACTGGATTTTTCAGTTCATCACCTCGTTTAATAAGCCAGGGAACGACCGGAAAACTGAAAACCAGGGCAAAAGCATAGAACCAGCGCGTCTCATGAAGCCAAAGCGTTGCGGCATCTGACCAGAGTGGCTGGTCGTTCAGGTGGAACATTGTGCTGACATAGTGCAGTGTCGATGGCAGACTATTTACCATCTCACCCCGCATTGCCGCCATATTCGCGTCAAAACCACATTTGAACAGGACCCAGCCGATCACAACGATCAGCATTGTATATACATATTTTAGCGGGATGAACCACGGGGAAGCCAGGCGTTTTTCAAAACCAGTGAATTTCTCAAAAACAAGAAAGACGAAGAAAAGCAGGCCCCACAGAACAAAAGCCCAGTCTGCGCCGTGCCACAGCCCGGTCAACGCCCAGACGATGAAAAGATTCAGAATCAGGCGCGGAGTGGAAACGCGGTTCCCGCCCAGCGGAATGTACACGTAATCGCGGAAAAACGAGCTGAGCGAGATGTGCCACCGCCGCCAGAACTCGCTGATCGAGGTCGAAATGTACGGGTAATTAAAGTTTTCGAGGAATCGGAAGCCGAACATTCGACCCAGACCGATCGCCATGTCGGAGTAACCTGAAAAATCGAAGTAAATCTGAAACGTGTACGCAATCGCGCCGAGCCACGCCAGCCCGGTGGAAAGCTCATTCCCGGGAGTTGCAAAAGCAGCATCGGCGGCCAGTGCCACGTTATTCGCGATTAAAACTTTCTTACCCAGCCCGACGATGAACCGGTACACGCCCTCGGAGAAATCATCGAAAGTTTCCTTTCGGTTGAAAATCTGTTGCGCAATGGTCTCGTATCGTACAATCGGCCCAGCTACCAGCTGAGGGAAAAACGCGATGTAAAGCCCGACATTAAGCGGGTTCTTCTGAGCCGCCCCTTTTCCACGATAAACGTCCAGAACGTAAGAAATCGCCTGAAATGTGAAGAAGGAAATCCCGATCGGGAGCATGATCTGAGGGATCGGCAGATGACTTCCCGCGAAGTAATTCACATTTTTCAGGAGGAACATCCAGTACTTGAACCAGGCCAGAATGCTCAGATTTCCGATGAGCATCAGGACCAGCACGAAAGTTGCGCGGCGATGTTGTTCCCGGCATCGGTTGACCCACAGCCCAAACGCCCAGTTCATCAGGATGGAAAGGACGAGCATGACCGTGAATTTTGTCTCGCCGTAAGCATAAAACGCAAGGCTCATCACGAGCAGAAAAACATTCCTCGCCGTCACGAAACGACGTGGGATTCCGTAATAGACCAAAAGGACAAACGGAAGGAACAGGAACAGGAAAATTTTACTTGAAAAAACCATTCAAATTGAGTTCAGGATTCCATGAATTTCTGCTTTGGTTATGGCCTTTAAGTATCACGCTTTGTTTTCACCGCCTTCAAGCAGCTGCGTGTTCTTAGTGAAAAGCAGACTGATCGTCACGAGGATGAACGTTACCGCGAGCAGGACGGAGGAAAGGGCATAAAGGCCGGGAACTTTGCCATGTTTGAGCGAGTTGTAAATGTAAACCGGAAGTGTCGTGCCGCCGTGACCCGAGACGAAAAACGTCACGATAAAATCATCGAGCGAAAGCGTAAACGCGAGCAGGGTACCGGCCAAAATCGCAGGACGCAGCAAAGGGAAAATTACCTTGATGAACGACTGAAAATAAGTCGCTCCCAAGTCACGCGACGCTTCCACGAGCGTGAAGTCGAAACCATCCAGGCTCGAGGCAATTACCACCGTGACATAACTCGTGCAGAACGCCACGTGGGCAGCGATGACTGTTCCGCGGCCAAAAGGAAGGTTCATGCTCGAGAAGAAAATCAGGAGGCTCAAACCCATGAGGATCTCAGGAAGTACGAGCGGAATGTAAAGCAGACAGGAGTGAACTTCCTGCAATTTACTTCTGTATTTATAGATCGCCAGAGCGCTCAAGGTTCCAAGCATCGTCGAAATGACTGACGCGGAGAGACCCACGATCACCGTGTTCCAGACTGCGGCCAATACTTCGCGCTTGTGAAAAACCTGGTCATACCACTTCAGGGTCCATTCATAACCACCGCCGTTGACTTTACCAAGGAATGACATTAAAACCATCCAGAACAGTGGAAAGTAGAAGAAAAGCATCACCAAAATGGTTGTGATGAGCGGAATGTGTTTACATTTCAGCATTACGCTTTCTCCTTTCTGACGGTCAATTCTCCATCCTGTTTCGCCCGGCGAATTGCGCAGACGCGGTAAACTATCCACGGGATGAACATCGCGAGGAGCAGGAAAAGGGAAAGAGCGGCTGCGATCGGAATATTGTAGCTCTGGGTTGAGGTGTACTGGAAAATTTTGTTGGCGTATAAAACGTCACAACCGGGGCCTCCGGCAAGCTGAGGGATGATGTAGCACCCAAAAACAGGGACGAAAACCAAAACCGCGGCTGAGGCGATTCCGTTTTTGATTCCGGGAAGAAAAACCCGAAAAATCGTCTGTACCGAAGTGGCGCCCAAATCGCGGGCGGACTCCATCAGACGAAAATCGAATTTCTCGATGGCGGCGTAGAGCGGGATAATCGCAAATGGAAGGAAAACGTAAATGAAAAGCGTCAGGACCGAAAAAGGCGTGTTCCAAAGGAGCTGCTTCTCGCCAATGAGATTCAGAAAAACGAGTATATCGTGCAGCATACCATCCGGGTGAAGAACGATTTTCCAGGCCGCGATATGTACGATCATATTCGTCCAGAACGGGATGAAAACCATCAGCAGAAGGAGCTGACGCAGCCTTCCACGGCATCGGGCGATGAAATACGCGACAGGAAGCCCAATCAGAATGGAGAAAACAGTCGTCAGGACAGTGTAAACAATGGTTTCCAAGGTGATTTTTGCGTAATAAACTGTAAAAATCTCCCGGAACGCATTGAGGGAAAAACCTGATCCCCACGTTCCTTTTGAATCTGCGCAAAAGGCCGTGAAAATCACGATCAACGTGGGGATACCCACCAGAAAAATGAGCATCAGGAGCGACGGGAGCGTCAAGAGAAGCTCGTTCCCGATCTGGTTTGCATTTTTTTTCATGCTCCGACCTCCTCGTCACCCGTGAAGAGTTCGGCACCAATTACTTCCGGAGCGTTCTTGTCCATCGGAAGGATAAAGCAGTCGCGGACGTGCCACGTGAGCTGGACGTTCTGGCCGAGTTGAAGTTCCTGTTCATACAAATTATCACGTGAAACGAAACCACGCGAGTGGATCAGGCGAGTCGTCATGACGGAATATTCACCAACATCCACGAAAAAACGCGACTCACTGCCGTAGTAGATCTCACGCTCCAGCACGCCGTTCATGATGTTCTGGAAAATCTCGAGATTGTAACCGGGATGAAAATCATTTCCAGACTGGCCGCGAATGAGGAATTTTTCCGGTCGTACGCACATCAGAACGGTCTGCCCAATGCTCAAGCGCCCCCCGAAATGCGGGAGCATCGCCGCTGAGGGCTTGGGAACCAAAAAGACTGCGTCCGAATTTTCACCCGTTTCGGTGATTTGGACCTCCATATTATCATCCGGAAGAATGTTTTTGATTTCCGCTTCGAAGAAATTCATACGCCCGACGAAAGCCGCGACAAAACGACTGATCGGGTTTTCGTAGATGCCGTCGGACGTGCCGTATTGCTCGATTTTCCCTTTGTTCATCACGGCAATACGGTCGGAAATGCCCAGCGCTTCCTCCTGGTCGTGGGTCACATAAAGGAACGTGATCCCTACTTCGTCGTGGATCCAGTCCAGCTCGGCAAGCATTCGCTGACGAAGCTTCAGATCCAGAGCAGCAAGAGGTTCATCAAGCAGAAGCACCTGCGGATGATTCACAAGAGCACGTGCGATTGCCACACGCTGACGCTGACCGCCGGAGAGTTTGGAGGGTTTCTTTCCCGCGTGGTCGATCAGCTCTGTCATGTCCAGCATTTTCGCGACTTCTTTTTCGACTTCGTCGTTTTTCAGGCCGCGGAGACGCAGCGGGAACGCGATGTTCTCGAAAACGGAAAGATGTGGGAAGAGCGCATACTGCTGAAAAACCGTATGAACCGGACGTTTTTCCGGCGGAAGGTCTGTAATGTCCTGGTCGTTAATATAAACCCGGCCTTCATCTGGTTTTTCAAATCCGGCGCAGATTCGCAAAAGGGTCGTTTTACCACAGCCACTCGGGCCGAGCAGGGCGAAAACCTCGCCTTTTTTGATTGAAAGTGAAATCCCGTCAACGGCCCTGTTGGAACCAAAGGCCTTGACCACGTTTTCAAAACGCAAGAAGTTTTCTTCCACCAACCGTTTCTCCCGCAGTTGTGCCGAATTAAAGATCGAATAGTTTTAAGAACCATCGGCTGTATGGAATGGAGAACATTACCTTCCATTGTCAGAATTCACTTTTTAAGGCGACAGAGACTCGCAAGAATTTTAAACTTCAAGCCTCTGATCGCTAAGTGAACGCCGAGCGATTCAAAAACAAAACAAACGATATTAAATTGGCTTTTCTTTTGAAAAATAAACTCACACAACTACCGGATTCTCACCATTCGCACAGGCGAATAACGATCAAATCCAGCAATCCTCCTCTCCATTGGGGGGCAGTACTTTTTGATGAACATTTCATCATAGAAAATCAATTATAACTCTTATGAAAAAAAATACAAGTAGGGGCAAATATTTTTTCAGGGTCCCTTGACAAAAAGAGGAATTTATGAATAATGAAGATTGAAAATTTTCCAAAGCCATTATTCTTTAATTCATTTTGAGTCATTTTTAGTGGAGAATTACCATGCGTAAATCCTTCGTTTTGGCTTTCCTTGCCACAGGACTACTGCTCCCAATTTCCTTGCAGGCTCAGGACGCCACCCCTGCCGCTGAAACCGCACCCGTTGAAGCTGCACCTGCTGAAGCTCCTGCCGCTGAAGCCGCACCTGCTGAAACCCCTGCCGCTGAAGTCACAGCCGCTGAAGCGCCTGCCGCCGAGGTTCCCGTCGTCGCGGAACCTTTGACCAAGGCCGAGCTTTTCGCCGAGCTTCCGCCGGAGATCTGCGTCACGCCGGACAGTTTCGTGATCGCTCCGTGGGGCGATATGCTGCTCTCCTGCCCGAACTATGCCGACCCGGAGATGCCGCGCGTCATCATGAGTATTAGCCCGGAGAACAAAATCCGTCTGTGGAGTATCTTTCCGAACAATCCGAACTACAAAATTTCCACCGAGCCGGGAAAACTCAGCTCCCTTTGCGGCCCTATGGGGATGGAATTCGGGCCGGATGGTAATTTGTACGTCGTCGATAATGTCGGGTGGTACGGTGATCCGCTCGCGGGGGACCCGGATTTCCAGAGTGGCCGTATCCTGCGGATCCTTGTGAAAAACAATCGGCCGGTGGGTGCTGAAGTGGTCGCGTATAATCTGAGCCATCCGAACGATATTAAAATCAAGGACGGCTGGATCTACGTCTCGCACAGCATGCTGGCGAAAGAGGGCGAAGACGGCAAAACGCTCGTTTCGGCCGTGTATCGTTTCCCGCTCGATGCCCAGAACGTGCGCGTGAGTAACACACTGGACGACCCGCAGATCGTCGTTACGACCCGTACGACGAAACTCTGGTACGGGATCGATGGGATCTGCTTCGGAAACCAGGGCGAGCTGTACATTGGAAACTTCGGCGATGGCACGATCGAAAAAGTGACGTTTGACGCTGATGGAAAAGCCTCCCAGCCGGAAATTTTCGCCCAAGGCCCTGAGATGCTGACGAACGATGGGATGTTCTTCGACAAAGAAAACGGCCACATTTACGTCTGTGATTTCTCGCAGAACGCGATCCTGGACGTGGATCCGGATGGCAAAGTTCGCATCCTTGCGAAAAACCCCGACTGCGACGGCAGAGACGGTCTGGACCAGCCGGCCGGCGTGATCCTGCGCGGTAAGCAGCTAATCATTTCCAATTTCGATAATGTTACGGGTGAACCGCACACGAATTCGGGTCACGATGAACACTGTACGCTTTCAGTGATCAATCTTGAAGGGATCCTGAAGTAGCTACCGGGACGACGTTTCCCGATTTGGCGATGTATCCATTTCACCTTGTGTTTTACGGGGTGAAATGGATTTTACAATTTTCTATAGGCCAGATTGCAGGTCGGTAACTGAAATACCAGGTCAGTTGCTGCGTCTGTTGGAATCCTTATTTGATGATGTTAATGATAGCCTGACAATTCAGGTTGTCAAGCCGTACAAGCGGTAATGGGGTGATGGGAATGTCACTCCCGTTCTCATTCTTCTTCTGTTGTTGCTAAATGGTGTCGTTTGATTATTCGACGAGAATTGACCCCAGAAATTTTCTCAGAACCGTTTGAGTTTATCCGTGTAACCTGTTTCTTTGCGAGACGGTATCCACCTTGGTAAAGCGGGAAGCCAGGGGGAGGATGACGTTGATTTCCCTCTCGGTCCCGGCGTTTTCGTCTGTTAAGAATTTTTTACTTTTCTTATTTTGTCCAAATTAACACTCGTTTGGGATTTGTCAAGAAATTTCCTCACGGGGGGGTTTACAATCGGTTGAAAAAGTTTATAATGTGCAAGTGTGAGGTTTTTCTGTTCCTTGCGTCTTCGGGCGTGTCCTTTTCAAAAGAATCCGGAAAGAAACTATGAGCGAAGTATTGAATCATGAATGCAGTGTGGCGGCCCTTTATATTCTGAACGAGTCAGTGGCTCCGGAAGGCGAGGCGAGCCACTCAGCGCAGTCGGGCAATGTCTCCCCTTTGATTCAGCAAATGCTGGGTGAAATGCAAAACCGCGGTCAGCTCGCGGCTGGGCTGGCGACCTACAACGAATCCCGGCCTGATATACTGGCTGTTTACAAAAATACCGGCACCGTCAACGAGGTATTCAAAACGACCCGGAAACGCAAGTTCCAGGAAATTCTCCAGACCTTCGCTGGCCGGGCGGGAATTGGGCACACCCGGTACGCTACCTCGGGGCAGGATGATCCCCGTTACGCGCAACCGTTTGAGCGCCCTCACGGCCGCCTTTGGAAATGGTTCACTTTCGCTTTCAACGGTACTCTTGCCAACTATCAGACCCTGCGTGACAGTCTTCTTTCCAAAAATCAGTACCACATCGTCTTCGACAATGACACGGAAATCATCATGCACTGTATCGCCCAGGCTCTTCAGGGCGAAAATCCCCCGGATCTCCAGGACGTGATGGCCCAGC
Source organism: Thermoguttaceae bacterium (assembly GCA_017454585.1). Next base: position 14,940 of record JAFTCU010000351.1, read on the forward strand.
TTGCGCGTCGTTTCGATGGCGCATACAATATTGTTTATCTCGACGGTATGGGGCGGATGTTTGCCTCCCGTGACCCACGCGGCATTCGTCCGCTTTGCTGGTCTGTTCAGGGTAATCTCTTTGGCGTTGCCAGCGAGTCGCTCGCTCTGCAAAACCTCGGCTTCACCGACATTAAACACTTCAAACCCGGCGAAATGGCCATCGTGGACAAAGACGGTTTCAAACTGGTTCAGTATGCTCCTTCCCCATGCAAAGCGAGTTGCTTCTTTGAGTGGATCTACTTTGCGAACGCGGCCAGCGATATTGACGATGCGAGTGTTTATCAGTGCCGTGAGAAGTGCGGGAAAATCCTCGCGGAAGAAGAAGACATTCCCTGGGATGAAAACTCCATCGTCGTTCCCGTCCCCGATACCGCCAAGAGTGCCGCGGGCGGTTACGCTTACCAGGCGCATATCCCGTTCACCGAGGGGCTTCTTCGGAACCGTTATGCTGGCCGTACGTTCATCCAGAGTGATGACACTCGGGCGTATGCTGTCCGCAGTAAGTACTGGATCATCCCGTCCGTGCTGAAGGGGAAGAAAGTCTTCCTCGTCGATGACTCGATCGTTCGTTCCACAACGCTGCGCGCACTGGTCAAACGTTTGCGTGAGGTTGGCCAGGTCGCCGAGCTCCACGTTCGTATCGCGTGCCCGCCGGTTTTGGCTCCGTGTTTCTACGGGGTAGATATGAGTACTGTGACGGACCTTTTCGCTCCTGCGTACCTTAAAGATGGTGAGCCGCTTAAACCGAGTAAAGAAATCCTGGATGTCATGGCGAAAGACCTCGGCGTGGATTCGGTTCGCTTTGTCCCGTTGGACCGCGTGGCGGAAAGTATCGGCCTGCCGGAAAACGAGCTTTGCCTTGGCTGTGTGAATCGTAAGTATCCGACTCCGAAAGGCGTGGAACTGTATCAGCTCGCCATCAAGGGCGATAATTCTTTCCGGGAAGAATCCTGTATGGGAGTCTCGGATAACGAATAATGAATAACGAATAGCGAATAATGGGGAGGAAGACTTTAACCTTGGGTCTGAACTCATTATTCGTTTATTTTGGTTTTTTTCTTGAACTGCACTTTAGATTATGAGTAAATTCGTTTTCATCACTGGTGGTGTTGTTTCGTCCCTCGGCAAAGGCCTCACTTCGGCGAGCATTGGACTGCTTCTCAAAAGCCGCGGCTTTCGCATCGAAATGCTCAAAATGGACCCATACCTCAACGTGGACCCGGGCACGATGAACCCGTTCCAGCACGGCGAGGTGTACGTGACGGAAGATGGCGCCGAGACCGACCTGGATCTGGGCCACTACGAACGTTTTGTCGGTCAGTATATGCACCAGCGGAATAACATCACGTCGGGGCGTGTCTATTCCAGCGTCATTCACGCCGAGCGTCAGGGGGACTACGACGGCGCCACCGTTCAGGTCGTTC
>JAFTCU010000352.1 GCA_017454585.1 Thermoguttaceae bacterium
AGATTTGGTTATTGATGTTGATCTTATCAACAACCCACTTGTTGACTTTACTCAAATTCTATCAAGGTTCCCGATAAAATTTTTGTGCTTCATGAAAAATTCATCTAATTGTCAAAGATATACTTGGCGATTTCTCACTCAAGTGAACGCATAATATACCACATTCCCGATTTATTTCAAGGGGGGGAACCCACATTTTTTCGGATTTTATGAAAAAACAACGGGAAATTAGTCGTTATACAGGCATTTCTCGCACTGCGGATTACGGGCCATACAGACATTTCGGCCGTGCAGGATCAGCTGATGGGAGATTTTCACCCACTTATCCTGCGGCACGATCCGCATCAGATCCTGCTCGACTTTTTCCGGGGTGGTTTCCTCCGAAAGGCCCATCCTCTGCGCCAGCCGCAGGACGTGCGTATCCACGACGACGCCGTCGGCGATCCCCCAGAACGTTCCGAGGACGCAGTTTGCCGTTTTGCGCCCCACGCCCGGAAGCCGGACCAGTTCGTCCATCGAGTCGGGAACCTCGCCGCCGTACTTTTCGACCAGGATCCGGCAGCACTCGCGAATGTTTTTGGCTTTGTTATGATAGAAACCGGTACTGTGAATATCGGCCTCAAGTTCCTCCTGCGAGGCATTCGCATAATCGGCCGCGGACCGGTATTTTTTGAAGAGGTCCTTCGTGACGATGTTCACCCGAACATCGGTACACTGGGCCGAAAGAATGACCGCAATGAGGAGCTGCAAAGCCGAAAGATGATTCAGAGCGCAGCCCGCATCGGGGTAAAGGATCTCCAGCCCTTCGAGGATCTTTTGCGCGTGGGCCGGCGTGCCGTATTGAATATTTTGTTCCATTTACTTAATCTCCTTAAATTACTCTTGAATTAATCGGCCAAATATGATAAAATCCATAGAATTTTTGGCTTTTATATATCGTGAAGGAGTCCCGAGCCGTGAGATTGCCGGTTTTGTTTGTCTTAATCGTTTGCCTGTGTGCGAGTGTTCAAGCGCAGACATTTCCTTACAGAGCGACCATTTGCGAGCCGGAGGCGTTCGTCCGGAGCGGGCCGGGACGCGATTTTTACCCGACCGACAAGCTGCGAAACGGCGACACAGTGGAGGTTTACAAGCATACCGTCGATGGCTGGTGCGCCATTCGCCCGCCGCTCGGGAGTTTTTCTTATGTACCGGCCAGAAATGTCCAAATGACCCAGAACGATCTGGGGAGGGTCGTAGGAAACTCTGTTCCGGTTTATATCGGAAGCAGGCTTTCGCCGGAACGTTCCCAGGTACGGATCACCCTGACGGCTGGAAAGATGGTAGAAGTGCTTGAACTCCCCACGGAGGGCCTCGACGCGATGGTCAAGATCTCGCCGCCGGCTGGTGAGTTTCGGTGGATCCACGGGAAATCGCTCTCACCAAACCTGACGGGTGTAACGGAAGAACCTGCGCCGCCCGATCGGACACTCCCGGGAACGAATCCTGTGCCGAATACACCTGCGCTTACCAGCGAAGACCTCGGTGGCGTGAACAGTATCGCCGAAGCGTCGATCAAGCCTGGAACGTTTACTTATTACGTGAACCAGCTCGACGCAGACCTTTCGTATATCATCTCAAACAGCGACTCAGCCCACTGGGAGACCGAAGGGTTACTCATGCGGGCTAACCGGCTCATGAACTACGCAAAAACGACCCAGGAAAAAGAACGTCTGGAACACGTGCGGCAGAAAATCATCGAGGCGGACGGCGTGCGGCAGAACCGGCAGCAGTTTCAGAAGCTCCTCTCCACGGCCAGCGAGGACGGTATCACGCCGCTGGCCTCCGGCACGGACCGTGCGGGTAAACCGTACGTGAATTACGCCGGTGTTTCCGAGTTTCCCGCCCCCTTCTCCACAGAACCGGGCCGGTGGGATTACTCGGGCATTCTCGTGAAAGTCCAGCGCCAGCGTTACGCTCATCTGTCACTTCCGCCGTACGCAATCGTGAATGAGGACGGGATCCTGCGCTGCTACGTGACCCCCGCGCCGAACATGGACCTCAGCCAGTACGTGAAAAAGCGTGTCTCGCTCGCCGGCAGCCGAAATTATATGCGGGATCAAAGAGCGTTTAATCTCAATGTGAAGGTGATCGTGAACGTGTGGTGATGCTATGGGGACGATGTTTTTATCGTCGTCTCCGTAGATTTTGGATTTTGAGACGATGCGGGAAGCGTCGTCCCCATAATTATTATTCTTCATTTTCTCCCCCCTCTTGTTTTTTCTTTTAAAGTGCGTAAAATATAGGAATCTTGAGTTTTATTCCTTCCTTAACCTCATTTTTCAAGGAGTTCCCATGAAAAAAACCATCCTCTGGAGTGCGATCCTTTCCCTCCTTCTCGTTTCATTGGCCTCGGCCGATGTGCGTCTTCCCAAAATGTTCACGAACAACTGCGTCCTTCAGCGTGACGCGGCCGTTCAGGTCTTCGGTTTTGCCGACGCTGGTGAAAAAGTCACCGTCGAATTCAACGGCCAGAAAGTCGAAACGACCGCCTGCGACGCTGGCAAATGGCTCGTCAAACTCGCTCCGATGCCTGCCAAGTGCGAAGGCTCGACGATGACCGTCACCGGCAAAAACGTGGTGACTGTTGAAAACGTCGTAGTCGGTGAAGTCTGGGTCTGCGGCGGCCAGTCCAACATGCAGTACCCGGTCGGCGGCTGGGGCCGTGTTGAGGCGACCGAGCAGGAACTCACCGGCGACAACAGTTTCATCCGCTTCCTGCGTGACCCGTACATCACGAATCCGGAACCACAGGATGATTTGGGCGGCGGCGCGTGGACCCTCTGCAAAGACGGCGCCCAGAAAGCCTGCACAGCCGTGGGTTACTACTTCGCCCAACGCCTGCACAAGGAACTCGGCTGCCCGGTCGGTCTGATTGACTGCAACTGGGGCGGTTCCAAAGTTGAAGAATGGATCCCGGAAAAGGCCATGGGCCTCCTTTCCGAAGAAACTGCCGCGCACGCCCGTGAGTTCGTGACCCACGTCAAGGCCGACAATCGCAAGTTCATCGGCTGCATGTACAACGCGAAAATGAACCCGTGGACCAAGTACACCATCCGGGGCGCGATCTGGTATCAGGGCTGCTCGAACGGCGGCCAGGGCCAGCTTTACTTCGAGAAAATGGACTGTATGATCAAAGCGTGGCGCTCCGCGTGGGGCTACGACTTCCCGTTCTACTGGGTCCAGCTCGCCAATTTCCAGGCTCCGAGCGATGATCCGAACTCGACGGGCGGTTTCGTCCCGGTTCGTTACGCCCAGAGCAAGTGCCTGAGCATCCCGAAGACCGGTCAGGCGGTCATCATTGACGTTGGCGAAGAAAAAGACATTCACCCGATCAACAAATTCGTGGTCGGTGAACGCCTCGCCGCCAACGCGCTGGTGAAGGACTACGGCAAAGATATTCCGTACGCCTCCCCGATGTTCAAGGAAATGAAAGTCGAAGGAAACAAAGCGATCCTGACGTTTGAAAACGTTTACGACGGTCTGGTCGTCGGCAAGCAGAACGTCCGTGAATTCAGTGTCGATCCGGACGGCAAACTCCAGCGTTTCGCAGTCGCCGGAGCCGACGGGAAATTCTTCTGGGCTGACGCGAAGATCATCGGCAAAGACCAGGTGGAAGTGAGCGCTCCGGAAGTCGCCGAACCGGTGAACGTCCGCTACGCGTTCCAGCAGAACCCGGAAGGCTGTAACCTGTACAATTCGGCAGGCTTCCCGGCCAGCCCGTTCAGTACTGAGCCGATCACGAAGTAGTCCGTTTTCTGTTATCAGTTTTCAGTTGTCAGTGTTTCTGCTACGCCGAAATAAGAATTTCCGTTTTCTGTTTCACAGCAGATAACTGATAACTGACAACTGATAACACAAAAAAAGCGTCAATATTTTCTCTATTTTTCTTAAAACTCTGAAATTGCTCTTGCATTTTAAAACCAGAATCCGTATAATCCCATATAAAATATTATTATGTTAGCAAAATTTTTTTGAAAACCCAGATAAAAGCGAGGTTCAAATGACACAATTTACCACTAAACTGTTCGCTTCTCTTTGTGGAGCCGCGGCCAGCACTCTCCTTTTCATCGGCGCCGCGAACGCCGCACTGACTGCCCCTGGTGACGTGAGCAACGCTCCCGCAGCCGCCGGCGATCAAAATGAAGTTTCCCCGGAACTGAAAGCTGCTTTCGATGATTTCACCAATATGAAATTTGACGATGCCGTAGCGAAACTCGACAAAATTCGTGAGAACGACAAAGACATGGCTCCGACCCAGCTGATCCTGGCGACATGGCTCGCCCGTATCCAGCCGGCGCAGCTGCAAGCGGTTCGTCAGGCCATCGAAGTCGGCGTTACGAAAAACCCGTCCGACCCGGAAGCCTATGTCATTTTGGCCGAACTGAACCTTCAGAATTCCTGCGTTACGGAAGCCGAAGCCCTTTTCGACAAAGGCGCGGTTCTGAACTCCTCGTTCTCTGAAAGCGCCAAACGTAAAGAAGAAATCCAGAAACGTATTCTTCTCGGCCAGGCTCAGGTCCTTGCACTGCGCGGCAAAAACGACCAGGCCATCGCGCGTTTGAACAGTGTTCTGAAAGCCGACGATCAAAACATCGGCGCCCTGAATCTGCTCGGTCTGATCAACTTCAACAGCGAAAACTACGATGCTACGATCGACGCCTACACCAAGGCTCGCGCGATCCAGCCGAACCTGCTCGTTCCGGAAGCTCGCCTGGCCATGATGTGTCAGCAGAAAAACACCGACGAGAGCAAAAAACTCGCCGCGAAATACATGAAAGAAGCCATCGGCAAGTACGAATCTGACCCGCAGACACGTCTGGTCGCCGCTCAGTGGTCCCTGACGATCAACCGTCCCGCCCAAGCCGCTCAGCAGGCGGATTATGCGATCCAGCTTCTGAACAAGAAGAAGTCGGAAAACGCTGACGATGCTTTCGTGAACGGTCTGCTCAACGAAGCCAACCTGCTCCGCGGTGTCATCGCACTGTACGAGAAGAAGTTCACGGACGCCGAGAAGTTCTTCAACGTCGTTCTGGCCGAGTCCCCGAGCAATTTCGCTGCGACGAACAATCTGGCCCTTGCTCTTTGCGAGCAGAACGATCCCACAAAACTGAACAAAGCCGTCGAGTACGCTCAGGTGAACGTCGATCGTTTCGGCAAACAGCAGCCTGAAGTGTTCTCCACCGCCGCGTGGGTCATGCACAAAAAAGGTCAGTACCAGGAATGTGCCCAGCTGCTTCAGCGTTATGTTCAGATGACGAACGGCCAGATGAGTCCCGACACGGCTTACTACCTCGCCGCCAATATGGAAAAACAGCTGGATTCCATTCAGGACGCCGAGCAGAAAGCCAATGCCAAAAAACAGGCTCTTGACATCATCACCAAAACGCTCGCAAATCCGAATCCTTTCGTGATGCGTCCGGAAGCTGAAGCTTTGAAAGACAAGCTTAGCAAGTAACGTCAAAATGATTCGAAGGGCCAGGGAATAGCCGGAGGGCCGGAGTTCCTGTCGGCCCTTCGAATTTTTTAAAATACATCTAAAAATCCTATTCCCTTTGTTTCTCGCGTTCAATGCCGTCTCGCATCCCTTCTCCAAAATGAAAAAACACGAATCTCTCTCAAAAAGACGTTGAATTGTCCTGGTAATGATTAAAAAAACCTGACGGCCGGAAAACGTCATATTTTTCCTGAAAAAATTTCCAAAATACCCACGAAAACACTGGAAGTTTTTTCCTTTTGTGGTATAATTTAAAAAACTTTTCTATTTTTCCTGTATTTTAGCCATTTTATTGGAGGTCCCTATGAACATTCTTATCGCGGCAAGTGAGGCGGCCCCGTTGGCGAAAACCGGCGGTCTGGCAGATGTTTGCGGCGCATTGCCAAAAGCGTTGGCTCAGCTCGGTCATAATGTAACGCTCGTCATACCGGCCTACCGTTCTACGAAGAAATTCCCGTCTGAACCGACAGGCGTGGAGTTGAAAGTCAACATCGCGGGGCGCGAGATCCGTGGGACCTACCGTAAATGTTTCATCCCTGAAATCGGCGTTCCGGTTTATCTTGTGGAACATAATGGTTTCTTCGACCGTGATGGTCTTTATAACAGTGATAACGAGGATTATGCCGATAACTGTGAACGATTCGTCTTTTTCTCCTACGCTGTTCTTGAAGCTGTCCGCCTTTTGAACCTTCAGGTAGATGTCATTCATCTGAATGACTGGCAGACAGGTCTTGTCTCCGCGCTTCAGACGATTTACTACCGTGACAAACCCGGCTACGAGAAAATAGCCGTTCTGTTCACCATTCATAATATCGCGTACCAGGGTGTTTTCCCGGCCTCCGCCATGACACTCACCGGGCTGCATTGGAAGTACTTCAACTGGCTCCAGATGGAATGTTTCGATCACCTGAATCTCCTGAAGACTGGCATCGTGTTTTCCGATGGGATCACAACGGTCAGCCCGAACTACGCCAGGGAAATTACTTCCTCGCCCGGCGGCTGTGGGCTGGAGGACGTTCTGCGCTCGCGCCGTGATGTTCTATGGGGAATCACGAACGGGATCGACGTCGATGAGTGGAACCCCGAGACGGACAAATTCCTCGAAAATCACTACACCGCCGTAACCCGCTCCGAGGGGAAAACCGCCTGCAAGCTGGATCTTCAAAACCGGATGGACCTGCCGCAGCGCGCCGATGTCCCGGTCGTTGGGCTGGTTGGTCGGCTGACCGAACAGAAAGGTTTTGACCTGGCGGTCGAACTGATTTATCGTAAAGCGGCAGCCGGCGAAGACGTTCAATGGGTCCTTCTCGGCTCCGGTGACCCGATTCTGGAAAACCGGCTGCGCGAGCTGGCCTCCCGGTACTCACAGAACGTGGCCGTCTCGATCCGTTACTCAAACGAGCTGGCGCACCAGATCATCGCAGGCTCCGACATTTTCCTTATGCCGAGCCGTTTTGAACCGTGCGGCCTGACTCAGCTTTACAGCCTGCGCTACGGTACGATTCCCGTAGTACACGCTACAGGCGGGCTGGTCGATACAGTCCGTGATCTCACGCCCGAAACCGAAGCGGCCAAAACCGCGACAGGGATCCTGTTCTGCAACGCAGATATTCAGGGGATCACGTGGGGGATCGATCAGGCTCTGAACATCTACCGGAACCGGCCGGAGATTTGGACCCAGATGCAGGAAACCGGCATGAGCCTTGATACTTCGTGGAAACAGAGTGCGCAGAAGTACGTAGAGCTTTATAAAAAAATCCGCAGAAACCGGCCGATCACCTAAGAACGCGAGAACAGAAAGCACCGGGCGGTTTCTTTAGAACCAATTCCAAAAAAGCACCGGCGCGGCTTCGTTCCCAAAAGGGTTGAAACACGCGCACGGTACTCACATGGTTTTGCTTTACCAGGAAGTTCGACCGCGGTAAGCACCATTCGGTCCGTAGTATCTGCTTGTGTTTCCAGAGTTGGATGATTTTCCCTGGTAGGCGCCACTCGCATCGTAGTACCTGCTCGTGTCACCGGAGTTGGACGATTTTCCTTTGTAGCTGCCGCTCGCGTCGTAAAATCTTATCGTGTCGCCAGTTTTTTCTGCCTTGCCCTGGTATGAACCATCAGACCCATAGAACCTCGTCGTCGTGCCGGAGGTCTCAGCGCGGCCCTTATACGAGCCATCCGATCCATAAAACCTTTGGGTCTCCGCGCAGCACAAGCCGCAGATCATCAGAACTAATGTAAAAAGTACCGGACGAAGTGTTTTCATAATTAAACTCCTTTGAAAATAAAAAAAGGTTTTTATCTCCCTCTAATAGAATAGACGATCTAAAGAAGCATAAATCCCAAAAAATTTTAAAATTTCTCAAAAAAAGAGGTTTTTTCTCAAAAAAAGTCAAATCCTTTATTATTCAGAAGATTTTGGAAGAAAAACTCAATCAGGATGCGGCCCAAAGAAAAAGGACGCCTTTTTCAGCGTCCTCGTCATCAAGTTCCAATCATTCCACGGGGGCTTTCAGGCCGGTCGCGGGGCCAGACGGGGCCACAACTGGCGGAAGAGCCGGCGGAAGGGTCGGTGTTACGCTCTCTTCCGGTTTTTGGGTTCCCTGTGTATTCCAGACCGAATCGGAAAGAACCTGAACGTTCGCGCGCTGGAACTCCTCACGAGTCATTCCAAGCATCTCCGGAGTCACGACTCCCGAACTGTCAGGCGCCGCCTGTTTCAGATTGCCACGGCAACCTGCTTGAGGGGACTTGAGTACGGAAGGCGCTGTTGGCTGAACCGCTGGTTGAACAGCGGGTTGAGACGCAGGTCTCGCCGCGGGGGTCGTTGAAGGTGTAAGGACCGGCTGGGTCATGTAATAGTTCCCGCTCGGATACACCGTGGACGAATAATAACTGTTTGAGTACGAACCGTTATATGGAGTAATTCCCTTCGGCCAGGGGATGGGCTGTGACGTGCCGGAGTCTTTCTTCAAGGCTCCACGTAAACCGAGCAGTTCCGGATGCTGGGCCAGTTTCTCCGTCAGGACTTGAGCGTTGAAAAGGATGGGGTCAAGTTTTCGCGGCAATTCCGAAACAAGCGACATGGTTTGGGTCATTTTGTCGTACATGGTACGGTCATACAGAAGCAGTCCCAACGTCGTATCTTTTCGGTTGAGCGTTTCTGTGAATGCGTCCATATTACGCAGGATATTCGTCAGGTTCGCGATCCACTTGCCCGTCACCTCCTGATCTGCGAAAGGTTCCGTAATTTTCTGAATATTGACCATGGAAGAATTCATGGTTCCAACGAGTGTTTCCACTCCTTCAATGGTCGTACTCATCCGTTCTGTCATGGAGGAAATGGTCGAGCTTGTGAGCTGGATCGTGTTCTTCATTTCATCAAGCGTTTGATCCACTTTTTCCATGGTCATCGGCAGATGCTCCGTCGCTTCACGAAGGTTTGTCACCGAGGTTTGAATATTTGTGCAAAACTCATCGTCCAGGATTTTCGAGAAATTTGTGACGATCGTAGAGGAATGTGACGTAATATTCCTCGCGTTGATCATGATGTCCTTCACATTGGCACGATTTTCCTCCAGCATATCGTTGGTAGTCGTGGCGACCTGAGTCAGTTTTGTCGCCGCGTCAGTCACATCATCAATCGCAACAGTCAGTTTTTCCTGCATTTGCGCCACGAGCATCGTCGGGTCGACCATGGTTTGCCCGTAAATCAGTTCTCCGGGTTTAATTTCCGTGTGTGGGTGATCTCCTTCCGCATTTTTCGGAAGTGTAATCATACGCAGCGACGCGTCTCCCAATAACGTGGAAGTAAGGTGACATTCCTGGTCGTGATAGAGTTTATGGTCGTTGAAAATACGTGCGGTAATAAGGACACCTTTTCCCGGAACCAGCTCCACCTTGGCAACACGTCCAATCAGGATCCCGCTCTGATAGATCGGAGTATATTCCACTACGTTGGGAGCGTCCACAAGCTGGATCTTGATCGTGTAGCTCGAAATCGAAAACTTTTCCCGGGAACCAAGGGCTGAGAGAAATATTATAATAATCACGATACTCAGCACCACGGCGGCACCCAGACGCAATTTCATTGTACGTTCGTTCATTGCATGTACTCCTGCGGAGTTCAAACTTCATTCAGTCTCTCGGACCCGTCTCCGAAGACAAAATTGTGAATTCGTGAGTCCGTGCTCTCTTCTATCAGTTTCGCGGGACCATTATACAAAATCTGTGATTCGTTCGGTTTCAGGCGTGCCGTTGGATAAAGCATAACCACCCGGTCCGCCACGTTTCTGACAGTCGTCATATCGTGGGTCACAATGACACTCGTGATCGCGTAGGTTTCCGCCATCCTCTGCATCAGCCGATTGATCACGTCTGTCATAATCGGGTCCAAGCCGGTCGTTGGTTCATCGTAAAGGACGATTTTCGGGTGCAGGACCAACGCTCGGGCGATTCCCACACGCTTTCGCATCCCCCCGGAAAGTTCCGCCGGATGTTTGGACAAAATATTCGTCGAAAGCCCTACTTCACCCAGCAGTTTCAACACAGTGGTCATCATTTCCTGGCGCGACTGTTTTGTATGTTGAAGCATCGGGAAAAGCAGGTTTTCCTCAATCGTCATGGAATCGAAAAGCGCCGCCATCTGGAATACAAAACCATAATTGGTACGGACTTTGGTCAGTTCCGCCTCAGTCAGTTTTCCAAGCTCCGCGCCTTCAAAAACGACGCGTCCCCAGGTCGGCCGGATCAGGTCCATGAGGGTTTTCAGCAAAACCGTCTTTCCACACCCGCTCTCACCAATCACCGCAAGGGTTTCGCCCGCTGAAATGTCGAACGAAATATCCCGGAGTACGGTCTGGTAACCAAACGTCACGGTCAGGTTTTGAACGGAAAGGAGGGACATAATTAAAACGAATAACGAATAATGAATAATGAATAACGAATAATGAATCTTGAACCAGGAACAGTGAAGGCTATTTCATTAAAGAGCCTTTTCATTATTCGTTATTCGTTATTCGTTATTCATTGCTACAGTTGTCTCGGCATGTGCGGGAAAATCAGGCTTTCGACTGACTCGAACAACGTACCGAGCGCGAGGTCCTGGAGCAGGATGAAAACAAACGAAAAAACAAATGCTTCCGTCGCGGCACGTCCTACTCCTTGCGCACCTGCACGGCTATTGAATCCCCGGTGGCATCCAATCAGGCCGATGGTCGCACCGAAGAAAAAACTTTTGAATATTCCCAGCAAAATATCCGGTTCCCCAACGATTTTATTGGAGTTCGACAGATAAAAATGCCAGTCTATATGATAAATCCATACGGAAAAATAGGCACCGCCCACGATCCCCATAAAGTCCGCGAAAATGGTCAAAACCGGGATCAGCAGGACACACCCAAGGAACCGGGGAACTACCAGGTAGTGGATCGGGTTCACTCCCATACTTCCCAGTGCGTCGATCTGTTCCGTAACTCGCATCGTTCCCAATTCTGCCGCCATACTGCTTCCGATTCGTCCTGCAAGCATCGTTGCCGCGAGCACCGGCCCCAATTCACGGACAAGGGAAAGGTTGATCAGTGCGCCTATGCGTGTTTCAAGGTAAAAATCCTTTAACTGGTTGTAGCTCTGGACGGCCAGAACCATTCCGATAAATGTTCCAGTCAGCGCGATCACCGGCAGGCTCATGATCCCAATTTCGTACATACACGGCAAAAGTGTTCCGCGCCGCGTTCCCTGAAGGAGCCATACGAAAACGTTCCACACAAACAGCGCAAAGTCGCCGATATTGTACAACCAGCCGGAAACCGTCTCGCCGACCCGAATCAGGTAGCGCACAAGCCAACTGTCCTGGAATTCGTCCTCTTCCTCTACGGCCTCTGCCACCGGCTCGGGAACAGGTTCCGCTTCGGGTTCCTGAATCTTTGCAGCAGTCAGTGGCAATACAACAGGTTCCGGTTCTACAAGAACAGGTTCCGGGATTACCACGGGTTCCGGTTCCGGCACGGGTTCCGGTTCCGGCACGGGTTCCGGCTCTATTACGGGCACAGGCTCCGCCACAGGTTCAGGTTCCTGGACTGCCTGTTTCGCCAGCTCGGCCAAATGAGCCTCACGGGCTTTCCGGGCGAGTTCGGCCAACCGGGCGTCCTCTTCCTGCCAGGCGCGTGCCGCAAGACTGGCTTCTTCCTGAAAACGCTTCTCCCGGTTTTCTCTCGCAAGCGCCTTTAAACGCTCGGAACGGGACTCCATTCCCTCCGATGAAGGCTCTGACGGAACGGTATTCACCAGGATATGTGCAGTTTTATCACGCAGTCTTGACTCGATTTCATCAAGAGTCTGCGCACCCAATTCATCACCCACGACAGGAATATCCTTCGGAGGCACAAAATTCAGCCATTCTTCACTGGATTTCTCGTCCAACCGATTCACGTGAATCCTGGTTTCATCGAGACCTTCCAGCTCCGGGATGCCCGTGAAATTGGAATCCCAAGCCGTCAGCGGAGCGCGCATGACGATTTCGTCTTCCTGAACCGGGAGCGGCGGCTGTATATTTACCGAACCAAGCGGGCGAAGGATTTCCTTCGGTGGTTGTATCTTCGGGTCCGTACGTTCCTCCTCTGCAGCCGGCGGATTCACCGGTTTCGGCGGAATTTGATTTTTGTCTTGAGGAAAGTCGGCCATTTGGAAAAATGAATAAAAATCTGAAACCTGCGTTTTTACAGCCTGTATATAAAAACATACAAAAACTGTAAAGCTACTCTTCTATTTGTATCGGTTAAACCGGTTTGGAGACTTGAGTAAAATTTAACGATTGTATTACTGCGGGGAGAAAAAAAAGAAAAATGAAATTTGCCCGGCAGTAAGTCGATGTGATTGAAAGATTTTTAGAGAATATTCATCCAATTAATAATATTGAATCAGGGGAATACCATGCAGTCAAAAAAAGTTCTGGGTCTCGGCGAGCTGCTCTGGGACGTTTTTGAGGATTCACGCAAACCGGGAGGCGCACCGGCAAACGTCGCCTTCCAGTTAAATCAGCTCGGTCTGGCCGGGATCATCGCCTCCCGCGTCGGAGTGGACCCGCTTGGCGAGGAGATCACCCGGTTTCTTTCGGGAATGGGCCTTTCCACGGACTTCATCCAGACCGACGCAGGTCACCCGACCGGGACGGTCACGGTCCAGCTCGACGCCACGGGAACGCCTTCTTACACGATTCACGAAAACGTCGCGTGGGACTTTCTGGAACTCACCCCCGAGCTGGAAGCGCTCCTCCCGACCCTTTCCGCCGTCTGCTTCGGCACGTTGGCCCAGCGGGGAAAAACGACCCGCGAAACGATCCAGAAAATCCTTGATCGGGTCCCGGACGATTGTCTGAAAGTCTATGACGTGAACCTCCGCCAGGACTTTTTCAGCCGCGAGTTGCTGGAAACTTCGCTCCAAAAATCTAACGTGGCGAAAATGAACGACGGCGAGATGGAAGTCCTCAAGCCGGTTTTCGGTTTGCCGCAGGATCTCGCGCCGGTCGATTTCGCCCTGAACCTGTGCGAAAAGTACGGGCTGGCGGAAGTCTGCATCACGCGCGCCGAGAAAGGGTGCTTCCTCGTGCGGAAGGACGGTCAGACGGCCGACGTACCGGGTAAAATCGTCCAGGTGGCCGACACGGTGGGGAGCGGCGACTCCTTCTCTGCCGCCCTCATTTACACGATGCTCCGCGGCTCGGACATTCAGACGCAGGCTGAGTTTGCAAATGAAGTTGGAACGCTGGTCGCGACCCGATCGGGCGGAATGCCACCGCTGCAGGAAGAACTGGCCGCCCTGAAAGCAAAATTTGGGCTTTGAGCTTTTGAACCCGTCCGTCCCTGACCACGCTCTGAATATTCAAGAAAGGAAAAACGAATGCGCCCCGATGATCGCCCGACTGATGAACTTCGTCCCATCACCATCACGCACCATTTTACGAACAAAACGCCCGGAAGCATCCTGATCCGCGCCGGCGAAACGATGGTCCTCTGCACCGCCAGCATCTCGGACAAACTCCCGCCATGGATGAATCCCGAGGAACTTCGCGGCTGGGTGACGGCGGAATATTCCATGATGCCGGGAAGTACTTCACCCCGTAAATCCCGAGACCGGAACGGAAAAGTCGATGGTCGTTCCACCGAGATTCAGCGTCTGGTCGGGCGCAGCCTCCGCGCGGTGGTCGATCTGGAACTCCTCGGTCAGCGGCTCATCACGCTCGACTGCGATGTCCTGCAGGCCGACGGCGGCACCCGTACGCTTTCCATCACCGGCTCGATGATCGCCCTGCTCGACGCACTGGAAACCATCCCGGAATTCGCGGGGAAGAAACCGGGCGATAAGGGTTTCCCGGTCAAAGACTACGCCGCTGCGGTGAGCGTCGGGCTGGTTGAGGGTGAACCTCGTCTGGACCTTTGCTACCTCGAGGACTCTGCCGCTGAGGTCGATATGAACGTGGTCATGACCGCCGGCGGAAGGTTCATTGAGATTCAGGGGACTGGTGAGGAAGCGACTTTTGACGAAAAACAACTCACCAAGCTGCTGAAACTCGCCAAAAAAGGAATTGGAGAACTGGTAGAACTGGAGAAATAATCTCCTGCCCTTTTTTATTCTTTAAGGCGATTAGGGGCGCCGTGTATTAATATGCGCAAAACGCGCAAACTTTTCCGGCACTGTTTTTTTTATTGACGCTTATACAATAGTTACACGATATACAATTTGAATTAGTATAAAATCCGATACCGCATAAGAGCATACGTTTTTTCGCGTGACGGAAAGGATTAAAATGAAAAAATCAACAAAATTACGTCGCGGTTCACTCTCATTTGAGTGGATAGTCATTACAACGCTTTTGGTCATTGGGATGATTAGCGGTTTAGGTGCGTTGCGTAACTCCGTTGTCAAGAAACTGGACGATTTGACGACCAGTGTGGAAACCCTGAATACGGCAGCGGATCCGACCAATTCCTCCGGCGGTTGATTCTGTTTCACTGAAAGAAAGGATGAAACCATGAGAAAAAACCAGAAAAAACGCGGCGTTCTTTCATTTGAGTGGATTATATTGTGTGTGCTTTTAATCGTCGGAATTATGGGTGGTCTGGTCACAGCCAGAAATGCTTTTTTGAGCGAGATCGATGATACGATCGACGTCGTAAACCTGATTGACGCCAATTTCGTGACTTCTGATTCTGATGGAGGCTGAAATGAAGCTGAACCCTAAAACGAAACCACGCCGCGGAACGCTGACGTTTGAGTGGATCGCTATTACGACGCTTTTGGTCATCGGTGTGATTAGCGCACTGGGAGCCTTGCGTACCGCACTGAATAACACCGCGGAAGTCATCCCCGACAATATCTGCCATTTGAGCAGCGAACTGCCGGTAGATTAAAAACCAAAGAGCGTCAAAAGATTGGCGCTCTTCGTCTTTCTTTTTCTCGTTTGTCACCATCTTTTATGTTCCAGATCCCTGTTTCTGAAAAATATTCCAGTCTTTTTGCAAGAAATAGACCAAAATTTGGACTCTCCCCCTTGAAATGATTTAATAAAAGAGGATAATGGAATCAAGAAAAAATAGAATAAAAATTTCGGAGTCGGTGGACTCCTCCAAGGAATAGCGTTTTGCTCCCCATGAAGGTTTCGGAGAGCAGCCCAAATCATTAATTTCATAATTTCCCTTTTTTATTATGGTACCGAAAAAATCAAACTACTGGGACCAGATTTTCGCGAATCAGGCCCCCGAAGCGGATGACGCTTCTCCAAATGAAGAAAATGCTCCCGATCTCACTGAAACGTCAGATACGCAGGAACATGACAAAAATGTCCGTGAAATTCTTTTCGAGGAAGAAAACCCCGATGCTGCTCCAGCCGCCGCGCTGCAAAAGGAATTTGAGCTGGAAACTCCCTCAGGATCAACCGTGCTGGAAAACGAAGACTGCACCGTAAATGATTCTCAGGACGATGATCCTTTCTCCGGTTGGACTCAAACGACAAAAACCTACTCTTCTCTGAATTTCAATGAGGAGGAACCGCAGGATGCGGAGGAAGATTCTGATTTTCAGAACGAATCAGAAGAGGCTGAAGAAAACCAGCCTGTCGAAATCCTGACGAACGAAATCGCGGAGGACGAGGCTAAAGAGGAAGCGGAAACCGAAGAGGAAGAATCTGAGGAAACCACTGAATCTGATGAAGAAACCGACGCTGAAGAAGCCCCCAGCGAGCCGATTCTTTCTGAAGACGGTTCACTCCGAATCACGCTGAATCGCTACGAACATCCAGCCAAAGGTTTTGGTTTTGGACTTCTGGAGGAAGCTGAAGAAGCGGAAACGGAAGAAGTGGAAGAGGAAACCGTTCAGGCCGAAGCTCCTGACGAAGAAGTTGAAGTGGCCGAAGAACCGGAAACTCAAGTCGCTCCTCCTGGATTGGATTCCTGGGGAAGCCTGGCCTTTGAACTTGGTTTGCCCGTAACCATTCCGGAAACTGCCGCTCCAAAGGCTTCCGCCAAATCAAAAAAAGAAGAAAAATCACCCAAATCGGTCAAGGAAGAAAAAGGTTCCAAATCACGTGGTTCGGAAGATAATATTCCCAAATTGGAATCAAAAATCGTGATCGACCTGGACGACGAAGATCTTATTTCGCCTGAAAACGTTTTCGCGGATTCAGGCAAAGAAGCACGTTCAAGCCGAGGTGACGCTCCGGAACACGGCCGCCGGAAAGACAAGGAATCTGTTTCTGATTTCGGATTCAAACAGGTTTCAATCCCGGAAATGGATGAACTCACCGAAGTGATTCCACCCAGACGCCGCCGCAAGGGAAATGCCGGTCAGGAATCCTCAGCAAATGAAAAGAAAGCCGAGGCCATCGGCGCGATCGTGGCTGGAGTCGTCGCAAGCAAAGCGAAGGATGAAGTGGACAAATCAGGTCGCAAGTCCTCCAAAAACCGTTCCTCCCGCCCGGAAATTCAGGAGGAGGAAGCCCCTGTTTCTCGCCGCGAACGTTCCCGCCGCTCCCGCAGACCACAAGTGGAAGAAGTTCCACTGGACGATTTCGTGACCGACGAAGACCTCACCCCTCAGGTCGTTCAGGAAGACGATGAGGAAGAAACCGCAGTCCCGAACGGTGCGCGTTCTCGCCGCCGCCGTCGTTCCCAGCACGAAAAAATGGAACAGGCGAAAACTCGTGCCGCAGCTCAGGCCGAAGAAGATGACGACGATGAAAGCGAAACTGAAGAAGTTTCATTCCAGCCGAAAAAACGTTCTCGCCGTGATGGGCGAAATCGTTTCCGTGAGGAACTGGAAGACGAAAAGAGTGAGTGGCTGGATGCAGAGGAAGAGACTGAGGACGAGGAAGATGAGGAAGAAGAAATTCCGCGTTCCCGCCGTCAGCGTCGTTCAGGTCGCTCGGGAAGCAGAAACCGGTTCCAGGAAGACCGGGCAGACGAAGATTTCGAGGATGAAGAAGACCACGTCTTCACGGAAGTCAAGGACGATGACGAAGACGAGGAAGATGATGAGTGGGAAACCGATTTCTCCCAGCATGATGTGCCGGGCTGGCGTTACACCATTGATTTCATCGTGAATTCCAACCTCAAAGCTCGTAAACGTGAACCTTCCAGTATGGTGGAAAACATCGCCCGAATGAACAAACGGGGTGGAAAGCGGAAATAGTTCAATTTCAAAAAAGTTCTGCTTGAAACCATTCGTCGAGTGTTTCTGTGGAAGTAAGACAGCAGGGAGGGCCTGACAAGAGGTTCCTCCCTTTTTCTTTGTTTTTTCTGTTTTTTGCCGTTAAATCTTTTGCATTTTACCCATTTAAAATAACCGGACATTTTATCTATTTTAAATAACCGGAACAACCGGTACAGTCTGACGGAAGATTTGGAAAAACCGGAATAATCCCTACAAATTAACTTTTGGAAAATTTCAGGGAGTCCGAAATACTAAATAAGAAAAAACCATTCCCGTTTTTTTCTGACAGAAATGGCAATCCGCCGCGAAAAGGTTGAAGCAGGGAGGCTTCAAGGCAAGCGGTGACTTAATTTTTGGTAAAGGATGACCGAATGAAGCGGTTTACGAAATTTTCACGGTTAATTTTAGGATTTGTGAGTCTTTTTCTTTTGAACTCACTGATTTCCACCTCCGTACAAAGCCAGACTCTGTACGCGACGGCTCCCGCAGCAGAAACCCAGATCCTCGGTGTGACCGACTATAAAAATCCATCGGTTTCCAATCAAACCAAAAAGGAAATTTTGAGGCAAATTCCTTTCAAAACGCTTTCTCCGGAGGCACAGGCTCGAGTCCGTCAGGTCGTAAGCTCGACGACAATGTACCGTCGTTTGCCGGTCCAGGTCGTTCCGTGCGAAAAAGAAATGTACGATTTCATGACGCGCCACCCGGAAACAATGGTCAACATCTGGGAGTTGATGGAAGTCAGCAAGATGCGGCTCGTAGAGCTCAAGCCAGGCACATTCTACCTGGAAGATGGAGCCGGGACCCGCGGAAAGGCCGAATATTTATATAAATCGCCGGATATGTTGATCCTTTACGTTTTTGGGACCTACGAAGGTATTCCCTTCCCCAAAAAGGTCAACGGTTCCGGATTGATCATTCTTCAAAACCAGCAGTTGAAGGACGCAAACGGGAAGAATCTGCTGGCGGTGCGTCTGGATGCGTTCATGTGCATTGAAAACGATGGCGTGGAAGCACTGGCCAAAACGTTCCAGCCGCTCGTTGGAAAAGTCGCCGACCACAATTTGAACCAAATCGTAGGTTTTCTGAGTGAACTTTCGGAAACGACACTGAAAAATGGAATTGGAGTCGCTGGTATGGCACGCCGGCTGCATCGCCTCAGTCCCGAAGTTCAGCAGGAATTCGCGGAAGTCGCGCTGCTGACCTCGACCCGAAGCACGGAGCCAACTACGATGCCGCTCCAGTATCAACCCTATCCAGCGGTTGGAAATCAGGTCGAATAAGAAAAACGCAAACGGGGGACACACGTCCCCCGGAAATTTTTTAAAACCTACCCAATTTCAGTCAAAACCGTCTAATCTAACGGATTTCTTTCAATTCCCTCAGCCATTCTATGGAGCGGCGGATCCCCTCGCGAACCGGCACCGGATCGTAGCCAAGTTCCCGCCGGGCTTTGTCGCAGGAAAACTCCCAATCCGCCAAAAACGTTTTGACCCAGCCGGGCGTGATTTTCGGGTAGATCCCGAAGGTCTCAGCCATGAATTTCAGGAGATTCGCGACGCATAACGGGATGATTTTGTAAATCGGGAGCTGGAACCGCTTCCGGCCGTACTCTTCGCCGACGGTTTTGAAGAACTCGCCCAGCGTGTAGTTTTCGCTCCCCAGAATGTACTTCTGACCGATTCGGCCTTTTTCAAGCGCCAGGATGTGACCTTCCGCGACGTCATCGACCAGAACGTAATTTCCGACGTTGCGCCCGTAATTCAGCAGGATCGGGAAAGTCCCGTTGCAGTACTGACGGATCAAATCGACCACGGCGTTCGACTCGGAGAGCTGCCCCGGCCCGAATACCCGCGTTGGGTTCACGATGACCAGCGGCAAATGTTCCTTTTCGATCCACTCGAACGCTTTTTTTTCTGCGATCGATTTGGTTTCTTCGTACTCGGTAAAATACCGGTCCGTGATCCGTTCCATTTCCTCATCACCGCAAACTCCCGGCGGTGTTGGTCCGAGCGTCACGATGGTCGAAGTCCAGACGATGCGTTCAATATTATGCGCCTTGGCCGCCCTAAAAACGTTTTCCATTGCGTCAATATTGAATCGGGTAAAGATCGTTTTATCTTTCGACCAGTTTTTGGCGTACGCAGCGAGATGAAGTACGAAATCACAACCAGTCATGGCTTTAAAAACGGAGTCGTAATCGCAAACATCCCCCTGAAAGTATTCAAAATTCGGGTGGTCCCAGAGTTCTTCCGGTGGGGTCGAGCAGCCACGCGGGTATGTGGGTTTCTCACGACGGGCAAATCCTCGAACACTGTAACCTCTCGCGAGAAGTTTCTCCACGATTTTCGTTCCAATCAGACCGGTCGCACCGGTAACCAAGACTTTTTTAACGTTCATTTTTTGAATCGGAAATCAGAATAACTCAGCCGATGACCGCCAAAATCTCAGATTCATTCAGAATCAGGTACTCTTCGCCATTCAGAGTAATTTTGCAGCCGAAATACTTCTCAAAAAGTACTTTATCGCCCTCACAAACCTGGAGCGGAGCATGCGTTCCGTCTTCCAAAAGCTTACCGTCACCCACCGCGAGTACTTTTCCCTGAGCAGGTTTTTCAGTCGCGGAATCCGGCAGCGCAATGCCGCCAGCCGTTACAGTTTCAGCTTCCATTTGACGAACGATTACTTTTTCTCCCAGCGGAACGAGTTTCATATTTTCCTCCTGGACTAAAACATCCTAATTAAAAATAAAAATTTCTCTATTAGTATTTTCCCCCATAATCACTAAAAACTCAAGGACTCACATGGAGTTTTAGGGAAATAAACGGGGAAGTGTTCCAGTTAAACAAGATAAACGGGTTTTAAGGGACACGGCTTCTACTGGCAAACAACCTCGAAAAGGGAAGCTAAAATCTCTGCACCCCTGTTATTTGTACCATTCATCCAGTACTGCCATGAGCTGTTCCCGCGTATGAAAACGAATAAACGCCTCGCGGACCGATTCAAATTCCGGGTGGCGCTGCGCGTACTTGATGCAAAACTTTTTCATGTTGAACGCAGCCCGTTTCTCGCCGTACAATTCGACGGCAAGAGCGAAATGCTCCTCGATAACCGCTCTCTGTTCCTCAAGCGTCGGTGGCGGAGGAAGAGGCCGGTCCGCGGCCAACTCGCGCAAGTCGCTGAAGATCCAGGGGTTTCCGATCGCCCCTCGTGCAATCGTCACGCCGTTGATGCCGGTTTCGTGCATCATGCGCACGCAGTCCATCGCGGTGAAAAGGTCGCCGCTCCCCAAAATCGTCACTTCGGGCGCGTACTCCCGCAGCTCGCGCAGGAACGTCCAGTCGCTGTTCCCGGCATACCGCTGGAGGACCGTCCGGGGATGGATCGTAAAAACATCGATTCCCAAGCGACGCGCACCGTCAAAAATCTCGAAAAATTTGTCCCGGCTTTCCTGCGAATCGTCCAGGCCACGCCGCATTTTGATTGAAACCGGAACGTCAGCGGGGACCGCGTCACGCACGCTCCGCACGATCGCCAGCGCCATTTCCGGCTGGCAGAGGTGGAAACCGCCGCGATGCCGGCCGAGGATCTTCTTGACCGGGCAGCCGAAATTAATGTCGATCCAGTCGAAGCCCCAATCCAGAACCCTCCGCGCAGCCGCGGTGAATTCTTCCGGCGCCACCCCCATGAGCTGCGCCCCGACCGGGTGGTCGTCCTCCTCGCAGCGCAGAAACCGGCGGGCTTTTTTACCCTTGGTGACGGAAACGATGAACTCGTCGAGCATCACCTCGCTGATCGTGGCCGACGCTCCATGACGCCGCGCGATTTGCCGCTCGGCCCAGTCACTCACGCCGCTCAGCGCCGCCTGAATGCACGGGAAACCGATCGGGATCGAGCCGATTTTTAACTCCGGGAAACGAAACCCCGCGGGGTACTCGGTGGAGGAAAGCGGATTGGGTTTTACGTCGTAGTTCATTCTTAGGCTTTTACTCGTCTTTTTTCACCATGCGCCAGCATCGGTGGATCCGCTTGTTCCGAAAGTCTTCCGGGACTGTTCGATTGGAAATTTCGCGGATGGAAACGCCCTGGATCGCGTCCTCGTCGAGCTTGAACCGCCGATTATTATTCGAAAAGTAAATGACGCCGCCGGGGGCCAAATGGGAAATCAGCAGGTTCAGCATTTCCGCGTGGTCCCTCTGAACGTCCCAGTCGTAGAGGTCTTTACTGTTCGAAAAGGTCTGCGGGTCGAGCACAACAAGATCGAAAATTTCATCGTCGTACAGCGCATTCAGGAAGCGAAAAACGTCGCTGCGCACGTACTCAAACTGGGGCCCGCGGAAGCCGTTCAGCTCCATATTATCCTGCGCCCAGTCGAGGTACGTGTTGGAAAGGTCCACGGTCGTGACGGACTGCGCGCCCCCCGCCGCCGCATAGACGCTGAACGAGCCGGTGTAGGCGAAAAGGTTCAGGAAACGTTTTCCTGCCGCCTCTTTTCGGACCATCTCCCGCGTGAGGCGGTGGTCAAGAAAGAGCCCGGTGTCGAGGTAGTCCGAGAGGTTCACGAAGAATTTCAGGCCCCCTTCGTACGCTTCAATGACGAAGTGGCGCGTGTCCCAACGCTCGTACTGCGACGCGCCCCGCTGGCGCTGACGGCGTTTCACGAAGATTTTTTCCTTCGGAACTTCCAAAACCCGACCGGCGATTTCGACCATCAGGTCCATCCACTGCCCCTGCTGCGCGGCATTCCGGTCGTTCGGGCGGTCGTACTCCGCGATGTGCAGGCAGTCCTCGTACCGGTCGATCGCCAGCGGGATCTCCGGAATGTCCCGGTCGTAAACCCGGAAACACGTAATTCCCCGCTTCGTCGGCCAGCGGCGCAAGTGGTGGTTCAGCTTTTCCAGCCGGCGCTCAAAATCTTTGGCGGAGTTTTTGACCGAATCACTCAAACCACCGAAAACGCCGCGAATCGGCTGGGAAGATGGCTGAGAAATTTCTTCAGAAGGCTCAGTCTCCTTGGGCGGGCGTGGGCCGAAAAACTGGTAGTACGTACATTCCAGCCGCGAATTGTAAATTTTGCGACGGCGTGACGCTTCCTGACCGATCAGCCGCTCAAAGTCCGGGAATGCCGTGTAGATGTAATGCGACCAGGTCGGGAGCTTCTGCAGAATCGACGGGATCGCGAAATAAAGGGCCTTCAGCTTGGAATATTCGCCGATCCATTTCCCGTACGGCGGGTTCATGATCGTGCAGCCGTACTCGTCGGAGGACTCGGTTTTGAGGAAATCGCGGCACTCGAAGCGCACGTCGTTCGAAACGCCCGCCATTTGCGCGTGGTACCGGGCCATTTCGACGGCGTCCGGGTCCAGGTCGCAGCCGAAAATCGGGGCCGGAATATCGGGAAGAATCGCCTCCTTCGCCGCCAGACGTACATCGACCCAGTCCTGAAACGGGATTTGGTTCCACGTTTCCGAGATGAAATTTCTTTTCAGGCCCGGCGCGATATTTCGGCCAATGAGCGCCGCCTCGATCGGGATCGTGCCCGAGCCGCAGAAGGGGTCGAGGAGCGGGCGCTCGCGGTTCCAGTAGCTCAGCAGGACCAGCCCGGCGGCGAGCGTTTCGCGCAGCGGAGCGGCCCCGACCAGCTTCCTGTAGCCGCGGCGGTGAAGCCCTTCCCCCGTCGTGTCGATCGTGAGGGTGGCGCGGTCCTTCAGAAGCGAAATTTCTACCGGGTATTTCGGCCCATCCTCCGGCAAAGTTTCGGTCTTCCAGGCTTTTTGCAGGCGCGTCACGATCGCCTTTTTCACGACTCCCTGCACGGCCGGAACGCTCGAAAGCGTGGAGCGCACGCTTCGCCCATCGACCGGGAAGCAGGCGTTTTTCGGAAGCCACCGCTCCCACGGCAGTTCGACCGTCTGGTCAAAAAGCTGGCCGAAATCTTCGCACGGGAACTCCCCGACGCGGATCAGCACGTGCCCCGCGCAGCGCAAGTGAATATTGGCCCGGCAAATGTCGCGTTCCGTGCCCGTGAAAAGCGTCCGCCCGACTTCAATATTTTTCGGTTCGTAGCCGAGATTCTGGAGTTCACGGGCGACGACCGATTCCAGGCCCATGGTGGAAGTGGCGATGATTTCAATCATATTTTGTGACCGCACAAAAAAATAAAAGCCGAAAAAATCCAGCTTTTATTTTAACAAAGAATAAACGGAACGTCAAGGAGGGTGGAAGGGGCTTTTTGAACGCCCGACAACCCCCCTCCACTGCGCCGAAATTTCAAAGCTGGTCGAAGTGGTCCAGCGTCTTTTTAAGTGCGCCCTGCTGGCTCGCCACGAGCCGGGACGCGTTTTGACCAAGCGTTCTGGCGAAATCCGCGTCTTCCAGCGTCCGCCGCACGAATTCCGTCATTTCGTCCACATCGTGGACTACGACCGCCGCATCGTGCGTCAGGAGTTTCTTCACGATGTCGTGGAAGTTCCACGTGTTCGGGCCGAACGAGACGCACGTCCCGAACGCCGCCGGTTCGAGCATATTCTGCCCGCCGCGGGAGCCCATGCTCCCCCCAACGAATCCGACGAACGAAGTTCCCCACCAGCCGCCCAGCTCGCCGATCGTGTTCACGAGCAAAATCTGCGCGCGGCCGTTTTCTTCGTGGTTTTCGCTCAAATCGGTCCTTTTTTGCGTCTCAAACTCCGTTTTTTCGAGCAATTTCTCTACCTCGGCGAACCGTTCCGGGTGACGAGGGACCAGAATCAGCCTCAGCTCCGGGTGAGTCGGCGCGAGCCTCCTGAAAACCTCCACAGCCATTTCTTCCTCGGGCTCCTGCGTACTCCCGGCCAAAAAAATCCGGTCGGTCGGCTCCACGTTCCAAAGTCGGGCAAGGCGCCGGGTCTTTTCGTTCTGACGGTCGGACTGCGCGCCATCGTATTTAATCGACCCAACATTGAAAACCTTCTCTGGAGCCACTCCGAGAGAGCGAAAACGTTCAGCGCTTGCTTCGTCCTGGGCCGTGACAAGCGTAAGTGTGCGCATCACGCGCCGCATTACCGGCCGGATCCGCGAGTAGTTCCGGAAACTTTTTTCCCCGAGCCGACCGTTCATCACGACGACCGGAACGCCGAGTTTTTCAGCCGTCAGGAGCAGATTCGGCCAGATCTCCAGCTCGATAAGGACGAAAAAATCCGGCTGGACCCGTTTCATGGCGCGGCGCACCGCCCAGGAAAAGTCCAAAGGGGCGTAAAAAACGGTTCTGCCCGCGAACTTTTTCCGGGCCAGTTCCATACCAGTATGTGACGTCGAAGAAATAACGAACTCAAAATCGGGGTGACGTCTTTCAAACTCTTTGAGAATCGTGGCGGCCAAATTCACTTCACCCACACTCACGGCATGGATCCAGACTCTGCGGCCCGACTTTTTTTTCTCCAAAACGGGGGCTTTACCGAGAACTTTTTCCCCGAAACATTCGCGGTACTTCCCTTTAAAAAGAGCCGAATAAAGTAGAAACGGAGAAAAAATCAACAGAAGAAAAAAATAACAAATATTAAAAAACAGGCGGATCATATTTATATACGTCAGGGGAAATGAGGAAAAAGCCCAAAATTTAGTTTATTATAACACAAAAAAGAAATTTTGGGAATCCCTCTGGACAAAATTTTAAAAAAGTGTAAAATGCACAAATACTGAGTATTGCATTCTGGCAAAATTCGTTTGGGCATTTACATTCCCAAAACGTCGCGAATCGGAGAAAAAAATGAAGCCTCTTCCGTACTTCACAATCGTGGACCGCTATTTTATGCTGAAATATCTCTTCGTCGCGACGTCACTTATTTTTATTGGAGGTTCCCTCTTCCTGCTTTTCGATATTTTATCCAAAAGTGACGATTTACCAATCCTGTTTCAGGAATCCAAAATACACGGTTTCATTGTTCTGCTGCAGTTTTACACTCTGCGTATGATGAACATCCTGCTTTATACCCAGTTCGCGTTTATCACCGCCACGACTGCCATCACATTTTTCATGCTGGAAAAAACCAGCAGCAAAACCGTTCGCGGCGGCGAAGTGATCCCTCTTCTGACTTCGGGCTTTTCACGCAAACGAGTCGCCATTCCTTTTTTCATCGTAGGGTGTACGTTCATCTTTTTCATGTGCTCCACGGAAGAAGCGTTTTATATTTTTTGTAAGGATTGGCCGGGAGCGAATTCCGACTCGCTCATTGGTAAAATCGAAATTAAAACGATGGATATGCGAAACGATGCTTCCACCGGTTTAAAAATTTACGGTACAAACCTTGATTTACAGACCAACACGTTTTTAAATCCTAAAATTGGAATCCCCAAAGAACGTACTTTTGACCAGCTTGATGAACTTTTGGCTCCAAAAGCGGTTTGGCTTCCGGAATGTGACGATCATCCTGCGGGTTTTATGCTGGAAGGAGTCATCAACCTTGACAAAAAGAACTGGCTTCATCGGGCCGCAAACGTTCCGGTCTGGCTTCCCCACCTGAATGTGGAACTTCCCATTTTTTACACATCAGAAACCGCCTCGTGGGTTTCGCCTGGCAACGTTTTCATCGTTTCCATGCTGATTCCAGAGGATTTAACCAAGGACAAATCCAATTTTTTACCAGAATCCATTCCTGACCTTTACCGAAAAATTAATAATAAACGTCAATTAGGCCCTAATTATAAGGAACGCGCTGATTTTCATTCACGGCTGCTTCGTCCTTTTTTGGAGTGTTCCCTTTTATTCCTCAGTATTCCAGTGATCCTCTCCGCGAGACTCAGGTCCAAAACCGTGATTTTCCTGATTATTGCCGGCTTGATGGGATTAAACATTGGACTGGCGCACATCGGGAAACTTCTCGTGATTCAGGATGGAATTCCAGCCGCCTTGGGAGCATGGATACCTCTCCTCATTTTGGCGCCCATTTGCTCCATTTTGTTCGATGAATTATACACATGATTTCAAACACGAATCATTTCCTGTAAAATTTTAAAAAATAAACAAAAAATTCCTCATATTTCATGGAAATGGCCTTGATTTTTTTCTCGTTTTCTACATAATAAGCAAGCGGGAGATTGTTTGATCAACCTTACCTTTTTTCACCCATTGTAATCGCAAAATTATAACTTATAAGAGTAAATATCCATGACTGCCAGAGACCGTGTTATTAATACTTTATGCAATCAGATTTGTACGCCAGTTCCTTCTTTTCTGACCATTCCCGAATTCGTTAAGAAAAACCGAATTAGTGACTGTGCGCAGTTACGTACGCGTTTTCAGAACGATCTGGACCTGCTGGATTATAGTCTGCCCATTTTGTCAGTTTCGAAGCCCAAGAGTGATAATCGTGCGCAAGCCTTCGACGAATGGGGTTGTGCCTGGAATCGCAGCGAGGATGAGGCTTGGTCTCTTTCTGATGAACCGCGTTATGACGATATATCCGAGCTTGAGCGGCTTCGTTTCCCTAATAATCCCGTCTCGATGGAAATGACGGAAAACGTAAATCAAGTATGTGATTCTAACCCTCATTTTGTACTGATCCAGACGAGGATCCATCCTTTCAGGCGTTTGTGCGCCTTGGGAGGAACGACCGCCGTATGTAAACTGTTCCAGCGTAAACCTCGCGAATTGCGGGACATTATGACCCGTTTCTACGAATACTACCGTAAACAACTCAATGTCTGGTGCCTCACGGATGCCGATGGAATTGGTATTGAAGACGATTTAGCCGATGATAACAGCGGAAGAATTTCCCTGAAGCGCTGGAACGAAATTCTGGTTCCCATGTTTAAAGAATTCTTCGCCAAAATCCGGAGCTGCGACAAATTCGTGTTTTTCACCGGAACCGGGAATTTTGAGGAATACATTCCCGGCCTGATTTCCGCCGGAGTGGATTGCATTCGTTTTGACTCTTCGGTCATGGATCCCAAACTTCTCGCAGACCGTTATGGTAATCAGGTGACTTTCCTGCCGGTTCTGAGACCTCAAATGATTGAAAATGAGACGGAAGAAACCCTAACAAAAAAAATTCTGGCCTTGAGAGCATCGTTCGGTGACTCGAAAATCATCGTGGAGTGTCAAATGCCGCCAAAGTTGGCGCCTCGCTACACGGCATGTGCCATGCTGAATATTCGCCGCCGGATGCCTCAGTCGGGGGATTTTTCCTGAAGTCCGATTTCTTTCTCTAATATTATTAATGTAAAAGGGAAACATTTGCCAGGAAAACATAAAGGCTTTGCCTGCTTTCCTGAATCAATGTTTCCCTGAGCTCTGTTAATATCTCACGGATCACGTGTCATTCGTCTCATTCGCAAAATTCAAAACGCTTCTGAGTGTTCCTGATTCTGTTTTCCTGACGATCCCCAGAAAAACTCCCGCCTCGTTCAGAACCACCGCTTCCTCCAAAGGTTTCATTCCTGCTGCGGCCGGATGAGTTACCGCGATGCCCGTCCTCATTCTGTGTACGTCTCTTGAATCGTACGTAATGTGGGGGAGGTCCGGAACCACATCGGAAAATGGACGGATCAACTCCAAACAATGTGGTCGGTTGAGGGGCCTCGGATCGTCGCGTTTCCGAATCTCCAAAGCGTCTTCCAGATGGAAATTTCCAATGGCCGTCCGAACGAGCGCGGACATAACCGCCTCCGTCCCAAGTCTCCGCGCCAAATCGCGCCCCAGAGAGCGCACATACGTTCCGCTTCCGCAAACGATTTTAAGTTTCAGTTCCGGAAAATCGTAGTTCAGAACTTCCAAGCCGTAAATCTGTATCGGGCGTGCTTTCAGTTCCACTTTCCTGCCCTTGCGCGCCAGGTCATACGCTTTTTGACCATTCACTTTCAGGGCAGAATAAATCGGAGGCTTCTGCATGATTTCGCCCAGAAATTCCGGGAGTACCGCCTCGATTTCTTCAAGCGTGGGAGCAGGCGTTCCCTCAGGCACAGGGGTCATTTCCGTCTCCACGTCTTCCGAAGGGCTGGAAAAACCAAACCGGAAGGTTCCAATGTAGGTCTTTTTTTGTTCCTGTACCCTTGAAATGAGTTTCAACGCGCGGCCCAGCGCCATGACAAGTACGCCCTCCGCTAGAGGGTCGAGTGTTCCTGCATGACCAATTTTAACCTTTTTCTCAGGTTTTTTCCCTTCCAGAATTTCCCTCAAAACCATCTTCACCGCATCGAACGATGTGACTCCTGCCGGTTTATAAACATTCAGAAATCCGTCATACATCTGATAAAATCCTCAAAATCGTTAAATTTTCTCAAGGTTTTTTGGCTATCTGTCGATGATTACCACTGAAAAGATTGTGCAATCGTTACAATCGTTTCAACAAAACAATCATCCGGGAGCTTCAGAGCCTCGGGGCAGTGGCTCGCTCTCCGGTTAATTTGTAGTGCGTCCATTTTGAATTTCCAGAAAAACAGTCCATCAGAATACCTGCATTGGGGTATTTTTGGGGCCTTGAAAGGAAACTCAGGCGCAGCGACTATAGTAGTATAGCGTATAACAGCCATGAGTCCAATACTAATTAAAGAAAGACTTCCATTTTGGGGCAAATTAACCAGATTTTTTATTTTGGTTTTCCTGTGTACCTCAACCATGGAAGCTTTCGCGGATGATTTGATGACAAACGCTGCGGCTCTTACCGATCCGGAGGTTTCATCAGAGCAAAAAACGGCCGAAGAGGATTCGGATTCGTTTGATTTTATTTTGGAAGACGTCTCGGAACCCGCCGGTGATGCGGAAGATCCCCAGGCTTCTGAAACAGATTCCGCTCAGGAAGAAACCAAAGCCGATCCAAAGGAAGAACCAGAAGCTCAAAAAACTGAAGCCGAAACCAAAAACGAAGCTGAAGATGAACCTAAAATAGAGGCCAAAACCAGGGAAAAAGCGGAAGAAATCACCACCAGTGAACCGAAGGCGAAGGTACAGCCTGAAACCAAAAAAGAAGAAAAACCTTCCCAGGCGAAATCCATTGTAAATCGTCCATCCACTGAAACGGTACTTCCCGAAGCGACCGTCATGAATCTGCGTGAAGATGCGATAGTACGGGCGATTCGTTCCGCACGGCCCGCCGTGGTGAATATTCGCGGGGAGAAAGTTTTAAAATCGGTTCCTTACGATGCGTCCGGCTCCAATGGTGAAAGCGTGGTTCAGCAGGACGCCCAGCACGTGAACGGAATGGGGACCGGGGTCCTTTTCGACCCGCGCGGCTACATTGTTACGAACTTCCACGTCGTTGACGGGATCCGCGAAATTCACGTAACGACCGCTGAAACCAAAACTTACGTCGCTCAAGTTCTTGCTCGTGATAAAGAGACGGACCTGGCGATCATCAAGATCGACGCGTTGGCCGGTGAAGTTTTCAGGACTCTCTCGTTTGGAGAATCCACCGATTTAATGTCGGGTGAAACAGTCATCGCCGTTGGAAATGCTTTTGGCTACGAACATACCGTAACGAAAGGAATCATCAGTGCGCTTCATCGTTCCGTTCAGGTCAGTGACGTACAGTCCTACGAGGATTTAATTCAGACAGATGCGAGCATTAACCCGGGAAATTCCGGCGGTCCTCTTCTGAATATCAACGGCGAGATGATCGGGATCAACGTGGCTGTCCGTGCGGGTGCACAGGGGATTGGATTCGCCATCCCGGTCAACCGTGCAATGGAAGTCGTCGCGAAAATGGTTGAATCGTGCAGCGCGGAGAATAATTGGCACGGAATTCATTTTGTTTCCCTTCCGATGAAGAACACCCAGGGCGCGGTCGTTCAGAAAGTTGAACCGAACAGTCCTGCGGATTCCATTGGACTGAAATCAGGGGACGTGATCCTTGCAGTGAACAATCAAAAAATTCATCATGAACTCGATTTCGCCTGTGCGATCCTGGAACAAAAACCGGGAGAAACCATCCGTTTGACCGTTTCACGCAACGAAAAAAGCGCAAGCGTGAAACTGACCATGGGCGCCGTCTCGAAAAAGAACCGTGTTGTTTCCGAGTACACGCCCGAAATCAAAGGCCGACCGGAATTTAACGTCGAAAAACTGACTGACGAGGAAATCGTCTGGAAACATCTTGGAATTCTGACTTCCTCCGTGGCGGGGAGTAGCATGACGATCGCCGGAAACCGTAAATATAACGGTGGACTTCTGGTCCAGAACGTCCGCGCGAACAGCCCGGCTGCGCGTCAGGGGATCCAGAACGGTGACATTTTGCTCGGGATTCAGAGGTGGGAAACCCTTTCACTTGAAAACGTGATTTTCGTCCTGGAGCAACCGGAAATTCATCGCGCCGAACAGGTTAAATTCCTTCTCGCCCGCAACGGGAAAGTGATGCTTGGTCATTTCTCAGGAAAAGACTTGGCGTCAGAATCCCCCCTGGCTACCGTCTCCGGCGCTTCACCCGTCCGCCCCCGATAATCTTTCCAAACCTTTCTGATGATTCCATTCATCAGAAAGGTCCTCCGTTATTCCCATGGAACTCGAACTCGTTTCCCATCTTTGCTCCCGTTTCCCCGACCACCCGCAAATGAAGCTGGGACCCGGGGATGACGCGGCAATTCTGGAACTCGCGGGTTCCCGGCCCGAAATCGTCGTAAGTACCGACCTTCTGACCGAGGGCGTGGATTTTCTGCTCGCACGGATGAATCCCAGAAAGATTGGGCGGAAAGCATTGGCCGCGAATCTGAGCGATCTTGCGGCCATGGCTGCGAAACCCCTTGCGTGCGTCATTTCGGTCGCACTCCCCAAACGACCGGTTTTCCCCAATTTGTCCGATCTTCCAGCCGATGAAATTTTTTTGCGGAAAGGCCGGAAAGCCCACGGGAATAGCCTGCCAGAACTGATGGAACTTTTGTGCGAAGGGTTCCTTGATGCCGTTTCTGAAATCCCGATCGCCATCGCGGGCGGTGACACGAACTCGTGGGACGGTCCTCTCGTTCTTTCCGTGACGGTTTTGGGGGAAGTTGCCGGGAAACCACTCTGCCGCCACGAAGCCAAACCGGGTGACGCGATCCTCGTGACCGGGCCGCTCGGCGGGAGCATTTTACGCCACCAGTTCGAATGTATGCCGCGTACCGCTGAGATGCTGCGTCTGAACAAAGTTTTCCACCTCCACGCGGGAATGGACATAAGCGATGGCCTGACGCTTGATTTGAGCCGTCTTTGCCACCGGAGCCGATGCGGTGCGGAACTATTTCTTGATGAAATTCCAATTTCAGACGACGCACGGGAACTTTCGGAACTGAAGCCGGAAAAGTCCAAAATTTACGACTGGATCCCGGCCGGTTTCGCGTCCGGTTCACCGCTGGATCATGCTCTTGGTGACGGTGAGGATTTTGAGGTCCTTTTCACAACTGAATGGGAAGAATCCGAAAAAATCCTGCAAAACACACTCGGGATCCCCGTCTGGAGAATCGGCCGAATTACAGAGGCGGAGGGAATTTACGGCCTGCAGGAGAACGGTACGCGCCAGCTTTTGCCTATCCGCGGGTTTGAACATTCCTGAAAATTTCGGTCCAATCTCCTCATTATCAAAGGCCCCCCCCTTTTTTCTTCACCTAATTGTGGTAAAATAGTTTCGTTTTTATTGACCTCTTTTCGCAGGAAACACCATGTACACATACGTCCTGAACATCATGTCAAACGACCACCCCGGGATCATCGCGGCAGTCACGTCTGCGGCCGAGGCGGTCAATGCCAACATCGAATCATGCAGCCAAACCGTTCTGGGGGGATACTTCACGCTCATCATGATCGTGACCCTTCCGATTGAAATGACAACAGATGATTTGCAGGCACACATTCTATCGCATACTTCAAAGTCATGCAAGATCGACGTTTCTGTCCGTAAAACCAATCAGGAATCATTGGTCGAACCAACGGCGGAACGCTTTGTTCTGACAGCGTTCGGGAAAGACCAGCCCGGAGTGGTGCGACGGTTCAGCGAGTACCTCTCTGACCACGAAATGAATATTCTTGACCTTTACGGCTGCCGCCAGAAGAACGTAGATGGTGAGGTGCAATTCCTGCTCACCGCCCAGGTAGAGATCCCCTCCAAATGGAATCTTGCCCTGCTTCAGTGCGATTTGCAGAACATCGGGAAGGACCTGGACTTCACGGTCGTACTTCAGCACGAGAATATCTTTACCGCCACGAACCGTGTACGGTACCGATAAAAGATGAAAAAGAAAAAAGGGAAGAACGTTTCCGTGGTTCTTCCCTCTAACTCTCTTCAAAAATCGACGATTCTTCGGATTTTATCAGCTCATCTGGCAGTACTCAGTCACGACCCCGTTTTCATCGGTGAAGAACGCGATACGGATTCCCGGAACCACGTCCATCGGCGGCCAGAAGCATTTCTTGTTCTCGCATTTCGCGTCAATATTATCGACGAGGTACGCGATGTGTCCACCCTTGGCGACCGGCAAATCTTTCATTGGGGAATCATCCTCAAAAAACAGATACTCGATCGTGTTCGGGTCATTGGCCGGGTCCGTCGCCCAGCATTTGATGGATTCGAGGAAGAACATTCCTTCCTTTTTCTCGGAAGCCACGGCACCGTAATGCGCAAATTTTTTCATGATTTCTCTCCTGAAATGAGGGTCTGTCGAAAATAAAAATAGGCTTCTTTCTATTGAAGCCTATTTTTCGATTCTTTTCAAGGAGTGGAGACTGTAAATTTCTCTTTTTTTCCCAAAAAAATCCCACTTTCTGCTGATTTTTCCCGAAAAGCCACGTCAATCTTCAAGTGGATCAAAGATTCCTGGCCTCCATTTTCCTCTGGTACTCCTCCGCCTCGTCTTTCTGATCGAGGTACTTCAAAAGGCGGATGATATTTTTGTATGGGATCTGAAGCTGCCCCTCGTCTTCCGGATTGTTCTCGGCCTGCTTCTCCAGACAAAAGATGCTCGTTTTGAGTAAAATCACCGCCTTTTTGGCATTTCCCAGTTTCGCGTAGGAAACGCTCATTCCATTCATGATTTTCCCAAGCTGCAGAAGGTCTTTCCACTGTTTCGTCTTAATGACTTCCAGCAGGACCGGAAGCGCTTTTTCGTACCACTCCACAGCTTCTTCATGAGCCTGAATGACTTCATCCTCGGGTCGTTTCGCCGCTTTCAACACAACCACCTGGCCGCGATGATAATACAGCTGAGCCAGAAGAAGTTCTTCCTGTACCACCACTTTCTTCCGGTGTGATTTTACCTGTTCCATGAATTTAATAGCCCGGTCAAGGTAATCCTCCGCAATTCCATAGTGTTCTTTCAAAATCATCATCGTGCTGGCATCGTCCAGCAGGAGGGATGTTTTCATGCAGATATTGAAGTATTCCGTCGAGTTTTTCGCAAGGCTGAGCATTTTCATCGTCACAGTCAAATGACGATTCACTTCCGCATCAATTTCCTGATCCTTACCGGATTTCAAAAGGATGGAAAGGGATCTGTAGCTGATTTTGTAACACAAAAACGCATCTTCCCATAAATAATCATCTACCTTTTCCGGTACAAGTTCTTTCAACATCCCGGCAGCTTTGTCAAGCCATTTCTCGCAATTCTTTTTCTCTTCAGAAGAACCAACGGACAAATCGCCTGCCGCGCCAAGGTAGACGTCCAGAAGCAAAAGTTTCACACGTCTTTTTTCTTCTTTCGTCAACGGGTATTTCCTTCCCCGGTATGCCTTTCCCTCGAGCAGTTTTTCACCCTGCTCTGCGGCCATTAGGTGACAGCTAAACGCTTCTTCCCGATTCGAGGCCGGCATAATCATCAAAATATCGCCCTCAACCAGATTCGCCCGGAACGAAATGAACGGATTGTCGATAAAACGTTTTCGGATCTCTTTCAAAAGGTCCAACGCCTCTTCAAATTTCCCATTTTGTGCCAGATTTTCAACCTTCTGGAACAAATCATCTTCAAAAGACAAAATCGGCTGTTCCTTCGATGGAAGCATTGATTTTTCCATGTCGGGTTCGTTCAATTTCGCGAGGTCGTCACTAAGTTCCTGCGGCAAATCAAGAGTGGAATCCCCATCCTCTTCTTCAGCGGGACGAAGCGAGTCCTTCCCTCCGACTTTGTCTTCCTGCAAATTCGTGTTTTTCTCAACCGAAAGTTTTACTTCCTCTTTCGGTTCATCCTTGGTCTCCTCTTTTGGGGAATCCTGAATAACCTCCAAATCCAACGTCAGCGGCAATTCATTCTCGTCTGTTTTTTCGGTCTTTTCAACCTTTTCAGGTTTATCTTTTCCGGTTTCCTCTGTCAGTGTATCCAAATCAGGAGGATCCAATTCATTAATATCGGATGCGTCTTCCAGTTTTATATCTTCATGTTTCGGCTCCTCAGCCTTCGAATCTTCCGTGGAAGATTTCTCCGATTTTTTTGATCCGCCGACATCTTCCGAAATGGATTCCAGTGGCGGGGGCGTCAACGTTTCAAGGATGCCCTCGTCCTCCTTCGGCTCTGTCGATTTCGACCCATCATTTTTCGACTCATCGTCCTTCAGTTTAATTTCGTCTTTCAGAGTCGGAATCGCCTCATCCATGGTCTTTTTGTACGCCAGCGCCTGTTTGTTGTTTGGATCGAGCTTCAGGGCCTGCAAAATGTCTTTATACGCACGTTTCTGGTCAATGTCCACCCAAGTCTCGGCACGGAGCAGGAACGGCTCAGGTCCAACCGGCTGAAAAATAAGCTGGATCACGTTCATCGGGACACTCTTCGGATCCTTTTGCATTTCCTCAATCGTTCCGAGTTTTTTGGAAGGATCATAGGCGTAAGCGACACCGATTTCCGGGAAGACCTCCCCTTTAATGACTCCTTTCTCATCCATAATAAAAACAGATTGAATGTGCTCCATTCTCAGGTCGGCCGCAAGTTTTCGCGCATCCACGCTTTCCGGTAACTCCGCTATGACTCCATAAACGAGCCCCTTCATGATATGAAAATCGACCCCTTTAAAACCTTCGATCTTGTATTCTTCAACGTCAATTCCCTCTCCCATTCCGTCTTTTTGGACCTTCGCCGGTTCACCGAGCATTTTGTGAAGTTCTTCAACCGTCGTCTTTGAGGGGGTGATCCCATTAAAAGCCACTGTTTCCACTGGCTGT
Organism: Thermoguttaceae bacterium; assembly: GCA_017454585.1. Next base: position 35,317 of record JAFTCU010000352.1, read on the forward strand.
TCGTACTCCTGTTGAGGCTCAGGGGCTGGTTGGACCTCCTCCGTTTTTTGTTCCTCAGTCGATGAAAAATGAATGGCCGGAAGTTGCTTTTCCTCCGCGAGAATTGGACTGCAAAGCAAAATCAGTGCGCCAAAAAACAAACAAAAATTTTGTACTTTTTTCATATTTACACCAACCTTCCTAAAAGGGATTAACTCTAATCTTTTTATCGGTTAAAACGATTATTCGGATTAGGCAAAATAAATGTTTTTAAAAAGATTCCCGTTTTCTTTTCTCTCAAGAGAAATTTTAATGAAAAATCTTCCGAAAACCTCCCAGTCCGCCTTGCGCAAACGCGAAAATCAGGTATGATAGATAAATAGGAGAAATAATTACGAGGTTCAAAATGTTGCGATTTTACCAAATCCCCTGTGAGTGCGGGCGAATTCACGAAGTTACAAAACCACAGGCAGGAAGTGAGTTGACTTGCGAGTGCGGGCGAACAGTTTCCGTTCCGACCTTGCGAGAGATTGACGATTTTCCGATCGTGGAACGCGCGGAAACACGCAAGGAAGCCCTCTCCCTTCATAGTCACTCTGGCACACGTCAGAAACGTGGCGGACTTTTATTCCTTTTTTTCGTTGGGTTCCTTCTTTTCGGTGGTTTGTCGTTTTATTTTTTTCAAACCTGCCCCAAAGAGCCGACGGTTGCGGGGGCGGAATCCCCGTATGATGTGTGGCAGGTATGGCAGTCACTCAGGACCGGGATCGACACGCCGCCGAGCCGAGGTGAAATCATGCGTACAGAAGCGATTAAAATGAGCTGGCGCTGGATTATAATTTGTGGTATGCTCTCTGTGACGTGCCTGTTGGGAATGTTCGCCTCGACCGTAATGAAAGTCAGGCATTGATTATAATCCTCTTTTCGGGGCATCAAATGCTCCTTAATTTTAACGGCGCTGGACGCGTCGTCCCCAAACTACTTTTCACCATTCGTTTTTGGAAACCATGACAGAAAACCAGCCAGATCCAGAGCAGAATACTCCTCCTCAAACACCGAAAACGTGTAATTTACAGGACCTCCCCACGATCGTCGAGGATCACGAGCCAATGCCTGATCCCCGTTCAGAACATTCGGGACCTGATGCTCAGACTGCCGGGCCGGGCGAATCCAAACCGCTTGATAATGCGATCTCAGAACAAACGGTAGCCTACGATACCTCGATGGGACTTTCAGGTTCTACCGGGGAAGGATCGCTGCGTCCAAGTAATCCAAAGGTTCCGCCAATTCAAATCGTCGGTTACGAATTTGAGCGTTTTCTTGGGAATGGTTCGTATGGTGAAGTATGGACGGCGATCCAAATCAACACGAAGCGCCGCGTCGCAATCAAATTTTACACGCACCAATCCCAGAATCTTGATTCCCTGACGCAGGAAGTGGAAAAGCTTTCGCTCCTTTTTTCCGACCAGAACATGGTTCAGCTTTTGGAGGTTGGGTGGAATGCCGAGGTACCGTATTATATCATGGAGTACCTGGAAAACGGCTCGCTCGCCGAGGCCATTTCCGAAAAGAAACTGACTCTTGATGATTCGGTGGAAATTTTCGGCGAGCTTTTGGAAGCGATGCAGCGGGCACATCAGAAAGGGATCATTCACTGCGACCTGAAACCCGGGAATATCCTGATGGACCAAAACCGAGAGCCGCGAATCGCCGACTTTGGCCAGTCCCGTCTTTCCAGTGAGATGGCCCCTGCGCTAGGGACGCTCTTTTATATGCCGCCGGAGCAGACCCAACTCAATGCCCACCCGGACGTTCGTTGGGACGTGTACGCGCTGGGAGCGATTTTTTACACGATGCTGATGGGGCATCCACCATATTACACACCGTATTTCGTCGAAAAAATCCAGGAAAAAAAGACCCTCGCATCCCGGCTGAATGTTTACCGCCGATTGATTTTCGCTCAGCCGGTTCCTGTCGATACACGCCAGCTCCGCGGAATGTTGCCTCCCATGGCGCAGATCATCGAGAAATGCCTCCAGCCCGACCCGAAAAACCGGTTCCAGTCGCTCGATGAGCTCCTGGAAGCGTGGAAGATTTGTCAGAAACACCGTGCGACATTCCCGATGTACATTCTGGGCGCCATAATGCCGATCGTGATCCTGATATGTGGGCTTTTGGGCGTGAGCCGGGAAGTCACCCGCACCTTGCAGGAAGCGCAGGAAGTACTCATGCAATCCTCCATCGTTTCAGGCCGATTCGCAGCTGAGGCCGTGGCGCGGGACGTGGAAGCGGAAGTCATGCGTCGGTACAGGATCGTCATCCAGATTGCCGAAAACTGGCAGTTCCGCGAGTTAGTGCAAAAGATCAGCGCCGACCCCGAATGGCTGGAAATCACGCAGAAACTCGGCGATCACTCCCTTTCCGAAGAGAACCAAAAAACCCTTCAAAACCAGTTCCTTTTCTTCCCCAAACGGATAGAAGTGCAGCAACTGTTCGAAAAACTCCTTCCGTCCAATTTCCGGATGGGGTACGACTACTTATACTTCTGCGACGCGAACGGGATTTTCACCGCGCAAATCCCCGGGATCAATGACATCGGCGTCGATTTTATGCCGTATGTGAGTAAGGATCACACGCTGAAAGCCGAGGATTCCCTGGCGGGGAAAACAATGATTTCCAAAGCATATCAGCATCCTACGACTCATCAGTGGGTCGTCTCGATTTCCGTGCCGGTGCTCAGCGCCGAGGAAAAGCCGAAGTTTCTCGGTTTCGTCTTCATCGCAGTGAATTTTAGCCGGCTGGTTAACATCAAGGAAAACTCCAACAGTTTCGCGACACTGGTGGACCAACGCCCGGGAGAAATGCAAGGATTGATTCTGGAACATCCGCTTTACCACAAGCTGACGAAAAACGGGAAACCTCTCCCGGACGAACTGCTCGACCAGAAATACCGAGTCACCAAAGACCGAATTCCCTATTCTTTGGAGAGCGCCCAGAATTACACCGACCCGCTGAGCGAAGCGCCGCAGGCAAAAGGACAGTACTCCGAGCGTTGGCTCGCCTCCTGCGCCGACGTCAATCTGGACATCGGTTCCGGTGCGCACTGGCTCGTCATTTCCCAGAAATCCTATGAGCATACGATCGGTTCGACCTTCCGGAATCTGGAACGCCATTTTTGGTACGTGACACTCATCGAGTACATCATTTTCCTCGTCATCATTGAAATTTTGTGGTACCTGGTTTACTCCCGATTCATACTGGATCGGAAATCCCGTTAAAGGAAACGCCGACTCAGTATTCATTCATAAGCCAATCAACCGTACATTTTAAAAGAATGCTTCCCGATTACACCAAATTGAACCTTTACCAAAACCACACGCGTGAGTGGCAGCACAACGAGTACGCATACCCGGTCCTGAGCCGGCGCGCGGGCGGGATCTCCGTCGGCATCAACCTCTCGCCCGCCAACGAGTGCAATTTCCACTGCGTCTATTGCCAGGTGATCCCGGAGCAGATCCACCCGGGAATGAAGGTCGATTTTGCGAAACTCCGTGAGGAATTGGAACAGTGCGTCCATTTCGCGCTTTCCGGCGAGATTTTCGCGCATCCGTATTTTCAGAGCGTGCCGGAACACCAGCGCCGGATGAACGACATCGCGTTCAGCGGGAACGGCGAGCCGACGATTTCGCCCCTTTTTCCGCAAACCGTGGAACTGGCGGCCGAGATTCGCCGCATCTGCATGACGGCCGGGCCGGACGAAGCGTTCCGGAAAGCGGCCGAGGAAATGAAAATCGTGCTGATCACCAACGCAACGCGGCTCGGGCGGCCGGAACTGCTTCCGACGCTTGAGCTTTTGCTCGCGAACCACGGCGAAATCTGGGCGAAACTCGACGCGGGCACTGAGGAATATTACCGCCGGATCAACCGGTCCGCCGTTCCGTTCCAGACCATTCTGGACGGGATCACGCAGTTTGCGCGCCGTGACCCGGTGATCCTTCAGACCCTTTTTTCCCGCATGAACGGCGAGGCTCCGGGTAAAACGGAACTGGCGGCGTACATCGGCCGGGTCAGGCAGATCCTCGACGCCGGCGGTCAAGTGCGGTACATTCAGCTCCATTCCGTTTGCCGCCCTCCGATCTGCGCGGAGGCCCAGACGCTCGAACCGGAGATCCTTCGCGAATACGCCAGCAAAATCACCGAACAAACCGGCGTAGAAGTCCAGGTTTTTTAATATGACGAATTCATAAAATGCCTAAAAAAAAGCAAAAAGACACAACACAATCTTTTCTTGTTTATCCAGACGATACAGCGACTTTTCCTGTAGAAAATTCCGATTTGTTTAAAACCCTGTTTACTTGTAACTCGGAAAGTTTGGAGAGGCAAACTGAAAGCAAACTGGTTTTCAGTCATGAAAATGGTTTGCTCTTTCAGGGAGATTGCATTCGTTGGTTTGCTTTCTTAAAAGACGAAAGTGTGGATTTGATTTTTGCGGATCCGCCATACAATATAAAAAAAGCGGAGTGGGATTTTTTTGAATCTCAGGAACAGTATATTCAATGGTCTATGACCTGGATCAAGGAAGCCGCGCGTGTTCTAAAACCTACTGGCACACTGTACATTTGCGGTTTTTCCGAAATTTTAGCCGATTTGAAACACCCGGCGATGAAATACTTTAAAGGGTGCAAATGGCTGGTTTGGCACTACAAAAACAAAGCAAATTTGGGAAATGATTGGGGCCGTTCGCACGAAAGTATTCTTCATTTGCGAAAATCGAAAATTTTCACGATGAATATTGATTCCGTCCGGGTCCCTTACAATGAACACACCCTGAAATATCCGTCTCATCCGCAAGCGGAGAGCAGTCAGTATGGAAACGGAAAAAAACCGGAGAAAGTCTGGACGCCAAACCCACTGGGCGCAAAACCAAAGGACGTGATTGAAATCCCGACTACGTGTAACGGAATGGGAGAAAAAACAAAGCACCCCACCCAAAAACCCGAGGAACTTTTAAGAACACTTCTTCTGGCTTCAAGTTCCAAAGGCGACGTGGTTCTGGACCCTTTTTCTGGTTCCGGCACGACCATCGTGGTAGCGGAACAGCTTGGCCGCAAATGGTTAGGCTGTGAAATTAACGATGAGTACAACCAATGGGCAATTCAAAGAATCAACCAGACCCAAAGAAAAGATGAAAAAGAATGGATTGCGTTTGACCGGGAATCCGTAAAAAGGAGGAACTCCATACGATGAAAACTTTAAGTCATTTACTGGAAATCGTCAGCAATAAAAATAAATTTCAGACACTGACGGACTATTCAGACTTTTGCTCTGATTTTCTGGATTTTATCCAAAATGGACTTCAGGCGGTCATCGTTTGCCAAAATGAAACCAATTACCGGTTTTTTCAGTATAAAAAAGAAGCGAATTTTCAAATTTCACGCCCGATTAACAGCGATTTAATATTTTCAGCGGAAACGTTTGCTTCGGCGAAAAAATCTTTTTTTCAGTCCATGAAAAAAATCCGATCCATTCGGCAAAATGTAAAAGCCCGAGAAACACTGAATCGATTTGTTTATACTTGCCAGCAGTCTATTGGGGCCGCTCTGGACGCGCTTCATTTTGAAGATCCGCAAAAAGACGCAAATACAGCGAGAAAAATCGGCGGTGATTTATTTGAGCGGTTTGTAAAACTGATTATTGCCGAGCTTGGAATTGAAGTACGAGGCGGCGTGGTTAGTGTTCCAATTTGTGAAAATGGAAAAACTCTGTTTTCCATGAAATACCAGCATGATTTGATTCTTGAAAAGGATGGGGAAATCTGCGCCATTGGAGCAGTCAAAACCTCCAGCAAGGACCGTCTTGACAAAATTTTTATTGATAAATTTTTGTATAATCGACTCACAGGTTCAGAAACCCCACATTTTGCCATTTTTCTAAACGATGTACAGAAAAAAATTCATGAACCTCATTACCTTATCAGCGCCACATTCCTTACAGGTCATTTTAAAGGCTATACGGTCAAACTTACTCCACTCGACGGAGTTTATTATTGTGATTTACGCCCAAATATGAAAGAAGATGAATTTCTTCGGAATCACATTCGGACGCTCGACTGTTTGTTAGTCGAGGACATTTGGAACTTTTAACCCTCATTTTCCCAACCTGCCATGAGACATTTCCTTCCCATCGTCGTGAGCCTCTTTTTGGCTCTTTTCGTCACTGCCCTTTCCGCCGGGGAGATCCGGTGCGAGGGCGATTATCAGTACCACCTTCAGGGTTTTGCGTCGGACGGTCAGTCCATCTTCTGGACGTTCACAAACGTTCTGGTCAAGACCGATCTGAACGGCAAAAAACTTCAGGAAGTCCCCGTTCCGTCCCATCACGGCGACTGCTGCGTCGCGGACGGGAAACTGTACGTCGGCACGCATCTCGCCTGGCCCAGCAAGGAGCGCACCTCGTGGGTTTACGTCTATAACTGCTCCGACCTTTCGTTCGTCGAAAAGTTCAGGATCCAGGAATACGACTACGACGGCGTGGACGGGATCACGTTCAAAGACGGTTTCTTCTACGTCTGCGTCGGCAAAGACCCCGACAATCCGCGGCCATATAATATCATCCTGAAAATGACCCCTAAATTTGAGAAAGTCGCCGAGTTCCACCTCGACGGCAAAACGACCTACGGCGTGCAGACGCTCACGTGGTCCGGCGGGTACTTCTGGGCCGGCACTTACAGCGACCTGAGAACGATCCAGGCCGATGAAAATTTCAATGTCGTTTCCACCAAAAACCGGGATTTCAGTGTCGGTTTGTTTGGTCTTCCCGCCTCGGAAAAGGGCGAACCGCGCCTGATGGGGGCGACCCACCATCGGGACAAGGAAACCCAAAGAAACAGCGCGACGGCCGTTTCGGTCGTCTTCCGCGATGGAAAACTCATAGAAGATTAATCAGGAAAACCACTTGAAAGGAGTCCTTGCTCATGAATAAACTGGAACTCACCCGCCGCAGTATGCTCGGCACTTTGATGGGCCTTGCGGCAGTCCCCTCGGCTGTTTTGGCCACCGAAGACAACAGCGAGGAAGAAATCAAAGAAGATGATCTTCCGATCCGTGACGCTTCCGCGAAAGTCATCACGGGTGACCCCCGTGTCCGCGGGCCGTTCCCGATCCTTTCCACGCCATTCCTCGAAAACGGTGACGTCGATTACGAAACCCTCGCCAGATCGGCGAAATTCGTCGATTGGGCACAGTGCCACGGTATGATCTGGCCGCAGGCGAACGACGCGGTGGACCTTCTGACCAAAGAGGAAAAACTCAAAGGAATGACCGTCCTGGCCGAAACGATGAAAGGGCGTAACTCCGCCCTTTGCCTCGGTGTGAACGGCAAGAACACGGCCGATATGCTCGACTACGCCCGTCACGCCGAGTCTCTCGAACCGGACGCGATCATCTCCCGCCCGCCGAACGACGCCAAAACCGAGGACGATCTGTACGAGTACTGGCACGAACTGATGAAAATCGTGAATCGGCCGGTCATCATCCAGACCTCGGGCCCCGGCAAAAGCCCGTCCACCAAACTCCTCATCCAACTTGGAGAGGAATCCGAATATTTCGGCTATGTCAAGGAAGAGACCGCGCCGTTCGTGCCCCGCATGAAGGAACTGGTCGCGGCCAAACCGAAAATCAAGCGTGTGATGAGCGCCTGGGGCGGGTTCACGTGGCTGCACAACTGCCGCATTGGGATCGAAGGCCTCGTCACAGAACGGGCTGTTTACGCTGACCTGCTTGGCAAATTGTGGCGCGCTTACGATTCCGGCGACTATATGACTGCCAGTGACATGTACAGCAAACTCATTTTCATGCTGAACCTCAAAGAGACGATCCCCTGCGCGGAACTGCGAGGGTTCCATCTTTACTGTTGGCAGCGGCGCGGCGTGTTCCAAAACCGGCTTTCCCGAAACTACGGTCCGAACGGTTCGATCCCGGAAAAACCGATCATTTCCGAAATGAAGCTGAGCCAGGACGAAATGGACGAGCTGGATATGCGTCTGGAGTATATCACGCCCTCCTTCCGTGATGGGATTCTCTGTCCTGAATTGGGTTAAGTCGTAGTCAGGCGAGAGGAGTCAATTTAAGGGGAGGGACCCGTAATCGGCCTCCCCCCTCGCAAGTAGTGTACAAAGGCGTGATCCTTTTCATTTTTCCATCATATTTTTCCAGAACAGGTCTTTTTGTACTTTAAATCAATAATTCTTCAGAAAAATTTTTCTTTTTTCTCTCCCCACCCCTTGCAATTATTTGAAAATCTGCTAATATTGTGAGTGAAAGATTTTCCGATTAGTTGATTATAAGTGTTCAGCCGGAAAATCAGGGTCTTAACAATTTTATGTGTCGGAGCTGATTCAGTCAGCTCTCAGAGGTTTTTAATGGTTAATCGTAACTTAGTTCTTGGACTGGATCAGAATGAAGGCAGCTGGGACGATCAGATCAATTTTGCTTTCGGCGAACAAAAAATGGAAGACATTGACTGGGGCGGAAACAATTTGACCGTCAACCAGATCGTCGAGGGTAAGGTCGTTCGTGTTGAAGGTGACTACGTCATCGTAGATGTCGGATTCAAAAGCGAAGGTCTTGTCAACCGTAACGAGTGGGAAGAAGGTCAGGAACTTCCCAAGCCAGGCGACACGATTCGTGTTCTGATCGAAGAAGTCGAAGACGGAAGTAACGCAGGCGGAATGCCCCAGATGGATGAATCCAAGGGCATGATTATGCTCAGCAAACGCAAAGCCGAGAAAATCGAAGCCTGGAAAAAAGTCATGGAATCCGTTCATGAAGGCGATGTGGTCACCGGTAACGTCATCCGCAAAATCAAGGGTGGCTTGCTCGTTGACATTGGCGTGAACGTCTTCCTTCCGGCCAGTCAGGTGGACATCCGCCGCCCGGCCGACATTGGTGAATACATTGGCCGTCAGATTCAGTGCTCCGTCCTGAAAATTGACGAACCGCGCCGTAACATCGTCGTCAGCCGCCGTTTCCTCATCGAGAAGGAACGCGAAACCCAGAAGCAGGAACTGCTCCAGCAGCTCAAGCCGGGTGAAATCCGCAAAGGTGTTGTCAAGAACCTCGCAGATTTCGGTGCGTTCGTTGATCTGGGAGGAATTGATGGTCTCCTCCACATCACCGATATGAGCTGGGGCCGCATCAATCACCCGCAGGAAATGCTGTCTCTCGATCAGGAAATCGAAGTCGTCATTCTTTCTGTCGATTACAAGAAAGAAAAAATCGCTTTGGGTCTGAAGCAGAAAACCGCGTCTCCGTGGGAAGAAGTTGAAGCCAAATATCCGCCGGGAAAAGTCGTGCATGGTACGGTTGTCAACGTGATGACCTACGGCGCGTTTGTCAAACTCGAAGAAGGTGTTGAAGGTCTCGTTCATATCAGTGAAATGAGCTGGACCAAACGTATCAATCATCCGAGTGAACTGGTTTCTCCGGGCGATGAGATCGACGTGGTCGTTCTTTCGATCAACAAGAACAAGCAGGAAATCTCCCTCGGTATCAAGCAGACGAAAGAGAATCCGTGGGAAGCTGTCGCGAACAAATATCCGCCGGGAAGCACCGTCGTTGGTACCGTTCGCAATCTGACCAATTACGGCGCCTTCATCGAAATTCAGGAAGGTATCGACGGTCTGCTCCACGTTTCTGACATGAGCTGGACCCGCCGTATCACTCACCCGAGTGAAATGGTCGAAAAAGGCCAGAAGATCGAATGCCGCGTTCTCTCGGTTGACCAGGCTCGCCGCCGCATCGCACTGGGGCTGAAACAGATGACCGAAGATCCGTGGGCACACGATATTCCGAGCAAATACGAACCTGGCCAGCTGGTCAAGGGAACCGTTACGAAAATCACCAACTTCGGCGTTTTCGTCGGACTTGAAGACGGTCTGGAAGGCCTGCTCCACATTTCCGAGCTGGCGGACCACAAAGTTGACAATCCGGAAGACATCGTTAAAGTCGGTGAGGAAATCGAGGTGAAAATCCTCCGCGTTGACACGGAAGACCGCAAAATTGGTCTCTCCCGCAAACGTGTTGAGTGGGCGGAAGACGCTGAGGAACCGGTTCCGGAAGACAACACTCCGACCGCTGCTCCGATTCATCCTTCTTCTTCCACCAAAGATCTGAAAGGTGGAGGAGGCTCTGCCGGTTTCGAGCAGTTGAAGCAGGATGCTGAAGAGGATGCTCCGAGCGATCAAGCCTGATTCTGTTTTTGAGTCAGCATGAACCTAAAACGGTATGCACGTTGGTGTATACCGTTTTTTTGTATGTTTGTAACGATTCTGATTTTTTTTCGTGATAATCTCAAAATTATTTTATTCTGCTCTTCCAAAAAGAGAACATTTTAATTATAATTCCTCCTGAAATGAACGAATAATTGGAAGGTGGTTAATTCTCGAATCTGAGAATAAAAAATAAAGGAGCGTGCATCATGGATGTTTTGTTTTTGGTTTTTAACGTCATTTTTTTGGCTATTTGGACATTTGTAGGAACATTGATGGTCCATTAGTTGGTCATCTGCATGTAGGCAGGCAGGGATGTATCTTGACAAATTCCCTGCCTTTTTTATTTTCTGGAAAGTTTAAACTCGTTCACGATTTCTTTGATATGAAAGTTATCCTCTTATGGAAGGTTTTCGCTAATGATCTCATTATTCACAAAAGGAAATCTGTAAGAGTTTGTACCTGACTGGATCGAGTACTTTGGAAACAGATTGATGAAACTTTCAGAAGTTTTTCTAAAAAAAGGATCGGGGAAGACATTTACCCTATGCTCCTCCGATCCTATGACTCAAAACTTATCGTGACAATATCCGCGTTTCTTAAAGATTAATGTTCGCGTTCTCATCGTCCAGCCCATCGAACTCCGGGAGAGAATTCTCCTCCGGGTCCGAAACTCCATCCTCCGTAACCGGCTGAAGATTTTCCAAAACTTTCGCGCGAAGTTCTTCCACAAAATCCGGGTTCTCACGCAGAAACTGACGAACTTTCTCGCGGCCCTGACCAAGCGGCTGGTCACCGTAACGGAACCACGCCCCACTGCGAACGATGATTTTCTGATTCAAAGCGTGATCCAGAATATCGCCCTCATAACTGATCCCTGAATCGTGCATCATGTCAAACTCAGCCGTCTGGAACGGAGGCGCGACCTTGTTCTTGACCACTTTCGCCTTGACGCGCTGGCCAATAACATTTTCGCCGTCTTTGATCTGGCCAATTCGACGAACATCGATGCGACACGAGCAGTAAAATTTCAGAGCGCGTCCGCCGGGAGTTGTTTCAGGGGAACCATACCCCATCGTCCCGATTTTGTCACGGATCTGGTTGATAAAGATGACGATCGCCTTGCTCTTTGAAATCGCACCGGTGAGTTTACGCAGAGACTGGCTCATAAGCCGGGCCTGCAAACCTACAAACTGGTCACCGATTTCACCCTCCAGCTCTTTTTTCGGAACGAGAGCCGCCACGGAGTCCACGACCACCACGTCCACAGAATTGGAACGAATGAGCATTTCGGCAATGTGCAGCGCTTCCTCACCGCAGGAAGGCTGACTGACGAGCAGCGTTTCCAAATCCACGCCAAGTTTTTTGGCCCAACTGGGATCAAGCGCGTGTTCGGCGTCGATGAACGCGGCAATTCCGCCCATTTTCTGGGCTTGCGCAATAGCATGGAGAGTAAGCGTTGTTTTCCCGCTGGATTCCGGGCCGAACACTTCAATAATTCTGCCGCGAGGGAGGCCTTTTCCGCCAAGCGCCATATCGAGCGAGAGGCAACCCGTCGAAATCCCCTCAATATTCAGGGAGGAATTAGCCCCAAGCGCCATGATCGCCCCGGACCCAAACTCCTTTTCGATCTGGGCAACCGTAGAACGCAACATATCGTTTTGTTCCAGAAGAACATCTATTTTTCGTTTCGGGGCCTTTACCGCGGCACCTTCATTTTTTTTCTTTGCCATAAGTTTTCCTTACTCTTTTGTGGACTTAAACATTTTCCCGGCATCGGGATCCGCTGGCACTCTGGTCTTCAGTTTTTCGTCTTCCTTTCTTTGCGTACGCGCTTCCTCTTCCGCTTCCTCACGTTCTTCCCTGGTGAGATTGCTTGTCATTTCACTGAATTTTTTCTGAATTTCCGCCAGGGAGTCTTCGTTGGCCGTGACGGCTTTTCCACCTTTCGTCGTACTCTCATCCACCATAAAACGGGAATTGATTGGAATGTCTTCCACGTGCCACATCCGAACAAGGCAATCGTCTCCGCCTCCGAGAAAGTATTTATTGTCCTGTGAGAAAAATCCCGAAACCAGGTAGTATTCATTCTTCTCCATGGTTGATTTTTCATTCACAGACGTGCGCAGAGCACCGAGGAAATCATACGGCGCCTTCCCTTTATAAATCAAAATCTCATCACCAAGGATCATGACCATCTTCTGATCCATGGAGTACAAGATATGACGTACATTTCGGGTCGTATTCTCTGAATTCTTCGGAGACCAGTACGCTATGCACTTCACGCCTTCACGGGGACGGTTCGTTCTCGGAGCGAAATCCCAGAACACAATACGACCATAATTATCCGCCGAAACAATCGTCAGGCCCTTTCTATCGCCCTCTTTTGACTCGGATGTCATATCAGGTGAGACAGCCAGCACCACGGATTCAGCGTTCGGGAAATCGTGATGACTGACTCCCTGAACCAAATTCGGTTTGAATTCCGAGGTGTAACCCTTGCGGGGACGCTGTTCTTCCGACTTCAGATCCGCCATGCAGGTCCCATAGGCCGGGTTGTTCGTTCGATTGTCGAAATAATAGATGCCCGCATTGGAACCGGCAGCCGCCGCGATCAGGTACTTGCCGTTCGGTGTGTATTGAACATCGCAGTATTTTCCAACGGGCTGGAAAGTCTGATAGTAGGTATCCACTTTGGAGAGCAGATCGCCCGTGCCCCGCTTGCGAAGTACTTCGCTCCAGTTTTCAATGTCCCAGAGGATCAAGGCGCCACAGGTTGTATAAGAGTTACCTGTTTCATCAAGGGCGTCCACTGTGGCGGCTAAAACAAACTGGCGGCCAGAGGGGGTGAACGTCACCGCGTGGATCGTATGCACTTTGCCCATTCGCTGCAGTGTACGCATATTCGGCTGCATTTTATTGACAAAATGCCATGTTGGAGTTTCGACTCCATCTTCTCCCGGAAGGGAATCGAGGCTCCAAAGAATCGCATTTCCACCCGAGTCAGCCGAAACGACTTTCTTCCCGTCAGGCGAGACCGCGATATCCACGATCGGGTACTCGTGATTCCAATAAACGACAAGCGGCTGCATGGACTCCATCGACCAGAAAGCAATGGGATAGCTCTCAACACTGGGCCGGGTTTTACTCCAGACACCTCCGTCATTGATATCGCCATGATGTTCCGCTTCCAGTTCCGCAAGCGTAGGAAGTGAAGCCCCAGAAAAGGCCTCATCGTAACTGATGTCCAGTTCATCCTCCGATTTGTCTTTGTCAAGTTGAGGTTTTGCAGATAAATGATCCGAGATACGTTTACCATTTTTCCCGAGATTCAGGTAATCTACGTAAACCCCTGAAGGCAAATCGGCTGGCCGGCTGTCATAGGAAAGAAGACGCACGTCCTGAGCTTCTGCAAAAGCCCGGTCTTCGAAATCGTCCATATCATTCCATTCCGGTGCGCTGTCGGCCTTTTCACGAGGCATAACCCTTCTTTCGGAGTCCTCCGCTCTCGTCCGTGGTCCGCCGGCAGTGACAAAATATTTTCCATCCGGCGTGATAGTCATGGCACTCGGGTAATTCCATTTGCAGTCCACGGTATAGGCTTTGACTTCATCTCGTTTAAGGCCTTTGCCCTGATTTTGAATTTGGACTGTTCCAGCGAGGGCAGGATTCTTGGGCCGATGCTGTTCCGCATACATTTTCCAGCCGGTAATCACCAAAACGATTAGCCCAAACAGCAAACCGCCAACACAAACCACGGTCGTCAGGCACCCGATGATCGTCCACTCCTTCACGACTTGCTCATCGGGAAAGCCAAACTCCCCATAGTCCAACATCGTCGGAGCGTCCGCTACGGGTGTATTATTCGGTACATAATCCTGCGGCTCCGAATCATCATCGTCATGAGGAAAATTCAGCAGAGGATTCTCTCGAACAAAAAAATTAACCATGGCGATACCTCGTCAAAATCGGGGGAATGAATGCTAATTTGATTTAAATTATAGCACAAGCAGGCATAAATTTCAACCTTTAATCGGGTCGTTTTCAGAAAAATTTTCAAGAAAAAAGAGATTTGCCCCACAAAGTCAACACAGAATTTCCAGATTTCAAACGGCTTTCCCAAATTGTGGGAACTCGAAAATCCTGCGTCCTTACCAACGAAAAAGGGGACCCCCTGGTCCCCAAGCTCGTATAATTTCCCCTGTTAAAACCGTTTCATTCTTCATCATCCTTCGGTAAATCACGTGGATATAGTGGGATCTGTTTATACGGCGCAGATTTTTCATTCATTTCTTCCCACATTTCCCGTTCCTCATCCGAAGCGTAATACGTGAGCCATATCTCCTGATTCTCGCCGACCAGAGCACAGTCCCAGTGCAAATAACCGTCACGTACCGCCAGCATTTTCTCCCGGGACGGCAAAATATCATGGCAAATCAGCAAATAAAGCTCTTCGTCCGAAAGATGATCCGTAAAATCAAGAACAATTTTCTTGCCATAAAGGAGATTGATCAATTTGTAGAGCTCGGTATGAAGCTCTTCGTCTGTCAGTTTCGAAGGATGAACCGGTTTGAGCGGCGGGTTAAACCACTGTGCGATTGGCAAAACAGGCGCAACTTCCCACGCCAGCATCATTTCCAAATAGTCATTTTCCACTTCGATCGGCAAGTGGTTGTCCTCGACCTGAACGATCGATTCATCATAAAAAGGTTCAAGCTCACTGCGAAGCTCCGCGTTCCGAAGTATGGCATTAACATCACATGACGAATGATTACTGAATTCTGACATTTTCAAAATCCGTTCTGATTTGATTCCTTGCTTCTGGAGGACAGGTAAAATCCCTTGACCTGTTATTTTGCCCTCACTTCTAATGTACTATTTTTTAGAAAGATTTCAACCTTTTTTTTCAGAATTCCTGAAAAAATATTAGACTCCGAGTCTGCGTAATCGTTAAAAATGGAATTCGTGTCCTGAAAAAAGATTTTTTTTGGCCGAAAACGCTAAAGTCACTCCGGGAACAAGTCGAAGTGCCCAATGTATGATGTTCCAGAAAATGAGGCCAAAATGTTTAAAGCTTTCACGTATGCTCTTGGCGTTTTTATTCTGATTTTAGGCTTTCAGTGCCACTGCCTCAAAAAAATCACATTTACGTTTTTCCCCTCAAATGTTGATGAAAAGGACGTAAATGCGAAACCGTGTGAGTTTGTCCCATCGCCGGGTGTAGAATATTGCCTTTACGCGATTGGGGTAATGACGATCGTGTTGACCGCCAGCGCAGGAAGAAACGAATATTAAAAAAGGGCCTCGACGAATCAGGCCCCTTGTAATATCACGGGAACGACACTTTCAGCATCGTCCCCGCGAATCTCCCGGTTTTTATTTCACGTCGAACACATACTGTTCACCCTGAAAATCAACCTGAACGTTCAGACCCTCGATCGTCTTTTCCTTCAGCAAACGCACGGCCAGCGGGTTTTCAAGTCGCTGCTGGATCACTCGCTTCAGCGGACGTGCGCCATAAATCGGGTCGTAGCCTTCTTCCGCAATCGCTTTGACCGCTGCGTCGGTAACTTCCAGCGTGATGTCGTGCTCAGCCATTCGCTTCTTCAGGAGGTTGAGCTGGATCTTCACGATGTCGCCGATCTGATCACGTCCAAGAGGGCTGAAAATGATCGTCTCGTCCACACGGTTCAGGAATTCCGGAAGGAAAACGTTTTGCAGCTCTTTGTGGGCCGCATGCTCGATTTCCACTTCCGGCGCTCCTTCGGCGGTCAGTTCCTGGATCTGCCGGCTCGCGATGTTCGAGGTCATCACGATGATCGTGTTGGAAAAATCGACCGTATGCCCCTGATTGTCGGTCAAGCGGCCATCATCGAGCACCTGAAGCAAAATATTGAAAACGTCGCGGTGCGCTTTTTCCACTTCGTCGAGCAGAATGACGCAGTACGGACGGCGTCGAACCGCTTCAGTCAGGCGCCCGCCTTCCTCGTAACCGACGTATCCGGGAGGCGCGCCGATCAGACGGCTGACCGTGTGACGCTCCATGAACTCCGACATATCAATGCGGACCATCGCGTTTTCGTCGTCGAACATGACCTCGGCCAGTGCCTTGCACAGTTCGGTTTTCCCGACACCGGTCGGACCGAGGAAAATGAACGACCCGATCGGCCGGTTTTCGGCCTGGATCCCCGCACGGCTTCTGCGGACGGCGTTCGCCACGGCGTTCACCGCATCATCCTGACCCACGACCCGTTCGTGGATGCGTTTTTCCAGCTCGAGCAGTTTTTCCCGCTCGGTTTCCATCATCCTCGAGACGGGGATCCCCGTCCACGCGCTGACGACCTCGGCGATCTCTTCCGGCCCGACCTCTTTGCGGAGCAGACGGCGTTTTCCGTTCGTCTTTTCCGATTCTTCCAGTTCGTCCTGCTCTTTCGAGCTTTTTTCAAGCTGCGCGCTCAACTGCTTGCAGTGGAGGTCCAACTCGTAGAGTTTCTGGAAGTCGGCCTCGCTCGGGACCTGGCCCATCGAGGATTTATTACGGATCGAAGCGTTCAGCATGTCGCGCTCGTGCTCGGCAGCGGTAAGCTGGTTCCGGATCGCCTGCGTATCGACCACGCCAGCTTTTTCCAGTTCCCAC
>JAFTCU010000353.1 GCA_017454585.1 Thermoguttaceae bacterium
GACGATGTTGATGACGACGACGATGACGACACTTCCAAAACAGGTTTCGGTACTGGTGACGACGATGATGACGACGACGATGTTGCCGCGCCAAAAGCCGGTGATGACGACGACGATGATGACGCTTTAGGCGATGATGATGACGACGATGATGTTGCCGCGCCAAAAGCTGGTGATGACGATGATGACGATGACGACGGCTTCGGCAAAGCTGGCGATGATGACGACGATGATGTTGCCGCGCCAAAAGCCGGTGATGACGATGACGATGATGACGACGGCTTCGGCAAAGCAGCCGGCGACGATGATGACGACGCTCCAGCCGCTGGTGACGATGACGATGATGATAACGACGCTCCCGCCGCTGGTGACGACGACGATGACGATGATACGCCCGCCGCTGGTGACGACGACGATGATGATAACGACGCTCCCGCCGCTGGTGACGACGACGATGACGATGATACGCCCGCTGCAGGTGACGATGATGACGATGATACGCCCGCTGCAGGTGACGATGATGACGAAGTCGAAGCCCCGAAAGCAGACAAAAAAGACGTTTTCGGCGATGATGACGACGATGATGATGTTTGATTGAGTTCATAATGACGAACTTTGAAAAAGCAGCTGCGATTCACGCTTCCGTGGGTCGCGGCTTTTTTGTTTGTTCTGGCGGTGGGAGTGGTCTCCTTTCCGCCCTGCTCTCCGTTCCCGGCGCGTCTCGAACGGTCCTGGAAGCCCGTGTTCCTTACAGTGCCGAGGCAATGACATCTTTTCTGGGGCGCAGGCCCGAACAGTTTTGTTCCGAACCGACGGCCCGCCGGATCGCAGCCATGGCCTGGTACCAGGCTCGAAAACTGACTCCGGGGGACGATTCGGTTTTTGGGTTCTCACTGACGGCAACGCTGGCAACCCAGCGGGAGCATCGCGGTGAACATCGGGCTTTTGCAGCTTTCCAGTCTGCCGAACGAACCGTTTCTTACTCCCTGGAGCTTGCCAAAGACAAGGCCGACCGTACACAGGAAGAGCAAATCGTCACAGACTGGGCATTGGATCTGGTCTCAGAATTCTGCGGCATCCTGCCAGCCAGTCACAAGCCGACGAACGACTGCACGGCACCGGTTGCCTGGCGTCAGGTCCTGACGGGAGCCCTTTCTTTTGTGGAACTTCATCGGGACGGTTCCGTCTCCGAAACTCTCTCTCCTCAAATTGACAGTATTTTTCCCGGTTCCTACGCTCCGATCCACTCGGGGCACGGAATGATGCACGCCTTCGCCCAAAGGCTTCTCGGTAAACCGCCAGCGTTGGAATTGGCCGTTCTGAATGCCGATAAACCACCGCTCGACTACATAACGATTTCCGAACGTCTTGAGCGCATTTGGGCTGAACCGGCATTTCGCGGCAACTGTGTCATTCTTTCAGGGCTCCCCTTTTTTGAACAAAAGGCGGAAGCCTTTCCCGGTCGTACGTTCATCGTGGGGATGGACACACTCGAGAGGATCGCCGACACGAAATATCATCACGACGAGCCGATCCTGCTTGAAAAATCCCTTCGCAGGATTTCAGAGACCGGAGCTCGCTTTCTGGTCTTTGGCAGAGTGAAATCCACATCTTCAGGAAAGTTTTTTGAGACGTTTCAGCCTGACCGGGTCCCCGGAACACTGGCCAAAATCTGCCATGGAGTCCCGGAAGAAATGTTCCGAAAAGACGTTTCTTCTACCGAAATACGCAGCCGTCAGCAACGATGAGTGTGTACAGGGCTTAAAAAGCATTTTCTCTAAAAATTCCAGATTTTTCCAAAAATTTCCACTTTTTATCATTCCGAATACTTGACATCTGGCAGGGTTTCCGGTAAAATATCTATTTGGTTGACGTAAAATTAACATTTACTGATTATAGAAAGGATTAAATATGAACCTTCCGCTTGCTTTTTTTGGTATTGGAACGAATGAACTCCTCATCCTCGGTTTCATCGCCCTGCTTCTTTTCGGTACACGCCTTCCAACTCTCGCCCGTTCGTTCGGCCAGAGTGTTACGGAGTTTAAAAAAGGGATGAAGGAAATCAAGGAAGACGTGGAAGACGAAAACGTGGATTCCACGAAGAAAGAAGCAGAATGAATCTCATTCCGGAAATAAATACCGCGGTAATCCTGGGAATGTTTGACATGGGGTCGATGTTTTTCATCGGCCTTCTCGCGGTTTTGCTCTTTGGCGGCGATCTGCCTAAAATGGCGCGTAAATTCGGGAAATACTATTCCGAGTTTCAGCGCACCGTTGGGGCTTTCAAGAAAGAGGTTTCGTCGGTCGTGACGGACATCACGTCGGAAATTAACGACACATCGTCCGTTTCTTCCCCGAAATCGCGTTCTGGCTCTCCTTCTTCCTCCAACAAATCAACGGTTGATGAGGACGAAATGGAAACGACCGCTCCCAAATTTGAGCCTCCAAAAAAGTAGATTCAGATTTTCGCTTTAAAAAAAGGAATGAATAGAATGGGAGAAAAATGAGAAAAGGGAGTTGATTGGTCAAGTCTCATTTCTCCCATGGTTTCTCATCGCTCCCATTCTTCCCACTGGATTATTTTATACTGAAATCTTAGGGAGAAAATGGATGTTAGCCCGAGTCGTTCAGCTTCAAAAAAAGGGTTTTGACGAGCAGACAGTACAATCCGCGGTTGAGGCCCTGAGAAATGGCGGGCTGGTCGTTTTGCCAACGGAGACAGTTTATGGAATTGCCGTCCGTGCCGATGATCAGGCGGTCGTGGAACACCTTCTCGCCGCCAAAAATCGCTCTGAAAAGAACCCGTTCACTCTCGCTTTTTCTGACATTGATCGAATTTCTTCATTTATTCCCCGAGTGTCCGTGGTAGCGGAACGTCTGGCCCGCAGATTGTTTCCCGGACCGATTACGCTTGTTCTCAATGCGGATTTTCCAGAAAGCAAAATCTATAAAATCCCCCAATCTGTCCGGCGTTATATCATGCCCGAGGATTCCATCGGAGTACGCGTCCCGAAGAACGAATTCACACTGGCGGTCCTCAAGGCGGCTGATTTTCCAATCGCACTTACAAGCGCGAATCTTCACGGGCAGATCGACTGCACTTCGGCCATGGAAGTCGTGAAGTCCATTGGCGATAAAGTGGACCTTATTTTCGATGATGGCGATTCTGTTCTGAAACGCGCCTCTTCCGTTTTGATGTTCGCGAAAAACTCGAACATCTTTCGGGTACTCCGTGAGGGGTTCATTTCAAACAGCCAACTGGAACGCTTCGCCCAGCCGCTGTTCCTTTTTGTTTGTTCCGGCAACACTTGCCGCAGTCCGATGGCAGAAGCGATTGCGCGTGACATTTTAGCAAAAAAAAGAGGAATTCACCCGGATAATCTGGAACAGGAAACAGGAATTCATTTTCTTTCAGCCGGGATCGCCGCGAACGACTACTCTCCCGCAAGTCCAGAGGCACGGAAGGTAGTCGAGTCCATGGGCTTGAGCCTCGCCTCGCATATTTCCCACCCGATAACGCCGAAACTCCTTGAATACGCTGACCGGATTTTCTGCATGACCCCCGCCCACGCACGGCAGCTTATGAGCATCATGCCTGAAATTTCGTACAAAATCTTCATTCTGGCGCAGAAATCGGGAGGGATCCCTGATCCATTCGGCTGCTCAATTGAGGTTTACGAGACCTGCGCACGCCAAATTCGGGAAGCGCTGGAAAAAGAGTTTGCAAGCGCAGATTTTCGCAGGATCGCGTTCACGAACGAGTAGTTTCATATTTTGGGACGGCGTACTTGTGTCGTCTTAAACCACCGATCTTTAATGGCTCCTTCATTCGGCACTGAAAGTGTCGTCCCCACACTCGCCATACTTTCGTACTGGAGTTGATCATGAAAACCCACATTAACCCCGCCTTTATGATTTTGCTTTTTGCCTTTTGCCTGGCCAGTAACCTGGCGTTTGCCGAAGAGTCTGTTCCTGATTACTTCGCCCGGCTCAATCCGGTACACCCGAGGATTTTGGCGTCATCTCAGCGTGAGGCCGAAGTCAAAGAACTTCTTCAGAAGGATGAGTTCCTGCAAAAGCTGCTTCAAAATCAGATGCTGGAAGCGGATGCACTGGTAAAAAATCCGCAGACCGTTGAATATATTATCATCGGGCCGCGTCTGCTGACTCAAAGCCGCAGATGCCTGAAAAAAGTTCTGACCTTGGCGGGCGCCTATCGCATGACGGACGATGCGGCCAAAAAAACAGAGTACAAGACCCGAGCGGTCAAAGAGCTTGAAGCAGCCGCTGCATTTCCGGACTGGAACCCGTCGCACTTTCTCGACACGGCAGAAATGACGGCGGCCTTCGCGATCGGCTACGACTGGTTTTTCGATGACCTGACGGAGAGCGAGAAGGAACTTCTGGTCAATTCCATCTATGAGAAAGGGCTCGTGCCGAGTTTGACCCATGGGGGTTGGCGTAATTCCGCTTACAACTGGAATCAGGTCTGCAACGGCGGTATGGCCATGGGTGCGCTGGCGATTGCGGACGCTCTGCCGCCTGAAAAACGGGATACAGCGAACAAAATCCTTCATCTGTCCATCACGACCGTTCCCAAAGCAATGGCGTCCTTCGCGCCGGACGGGCTCTGGAAAGAAGGCCCCGGTTACTGGCAGTACACACTTCTCTACACGACCTTTTTGGTCAACACGCTGGAAGCGTCGCTGGGGTCCGATTTCGGGATCACGAACGTGCAGGGGTTTGACATGACGGTCGATTCCCAGATGGCTTTAGCCACGCCAGAAGGCGGCGCCTTTAATTTCGCCGACGCTGGCAGTTCGATCATCTCCAACAGTATGCACTTCTGGTTGGCGGACAGATACAATAATCCGTTCTACGCGGAATTCGAGCGGGAACAAATCCAGACGAAAACCAATAATTTCGTCTCACTTTCGGCAGATCGGCCACACGCCGACACGAGCCTTTACCCGACGAACATCTGGTACTACTCGCCCAAGCGCGCCAACTTGCAGGAAATGAAGCTGGACCTTTATTTCCGTGAGGCTGAAATCGCGACGATGCGTTCCAAATGGCTTGACCAAAACGCCCTTTACGTCGGGTTCAAGGCGGGAAGCAACGCCGTCAACCACGGCCATCTTGACCTCGGCTCGTTCATTCTGGTCAAAAACGGTGTTCGCTGGGCGATCGACCTCGGCGCGGATAATTATAACCTGCCCGGCTATTTCGGCAAACTCCGCTGGACGTACTACCGTCTCAATACGCACGGACACAATACGCTTTTGATCGACGGACAAAACCAGAACTCCAAGGCGATGGTGAAAATCACCGATTTTCAATCGACGCCCGAAAAAGGCTCCGCAACTGCGGATTTGTCGGAGGCGTACAAAGACCAGCTTGTTTCCGCCACGCGAACAGTTGTTCTGGATCGGTCCCGCATGACGGTCAGTATCAAGGACGTTTTCGGCAAACGAGTGAATGATTCCGTTCAGACCATCTCGTGGCAAATGCACACGCAGGCAGCCATTGAACTGGCGGACAACGGCAAGACTGCCATTTTAACGAAAGAAGGTAAAACGCTCCGTGCGCAAATCGCCAGTTCTACCAATCCAGACGTTCAGTTCCAGGTCGCCCAAACCACGCAAACGCCGGACGAAAACCCGAACAAAGGGATCTTCGTCCTGAAAATTGACGTTCCGGCATTGGACGAAGTTCAGGAACTGGTCGTTGAATTCCACGACTGACGTGAGATTTCAGGGGACTGTAGGCTATTACATCAGTCCCCACTGACCGGAAAACAGTACCCAAAGGCCGAGCCCCGCGTTGGTTCCTATATGAAACGCCACGGCATCCCAGAGGTTTCTGGTCTTGCATACGTAAAGCGTCACCAGACTGAACCAGACGATTGCCGCGATGATTTCCGGGTGGGTGGCCACGGCGTAAAATACCAGTACGATCCACGCCAGTGGGGTCATTACACCGATTCCCAGTTCCATCCAGTCGCCTCCCTGAACCCAACGAAGCAGAAATCCTCTCAAAAAGACTTCCTCGATTAACGGGACGACAAGTACCAGGCCAATCATGCGAATGGCCCAGAACCCCCACGCCAGTGCAGTCGAAAGCCCGTTTTCCGCCGCGAACGGATCGAATGCCGCACGAGCGGTTTCAGTATTCATAAACGGGTTCGTGACCGGCACCGCCGCGAGTCCCACCCACAGCGCAGTACAAAGGACGCCCAGCACCAGCGCCAGAGCGGTTTTCCCGGTCACATGCAGCGGAAACAGGCGGACCCAGTACCTCCAACAGCAAAGGCAAAGAATTCCAACGAGCAAAATTTTGATGGAATATGCCAGTGGGTATGTGAGCGTTCCTCCCAAGCCCTGGGACTCGACCATTCCCAACACGAGAAACAAAACAAACGGAACGACAAGGGAGTTTGCGTAAATTTTTTCGTTTTTAATCATGAATTTCCTGAAATAGTAAATTTTTTCTCTTTTTTTGGCCGTTTTGAGGAATAGACGCTTGACGTTTTTCTCTTTTCGGTGTATTCTATAAAATATTGGGAAAATGGCTGAATCCTGTAATTCAGCTTCAGGAAGATTTTACCTGATAGACGTTTTTTTGTCTATGGGAGTTTTGGATTTTTTCAGACGAATCGAAAAACAATGAAAAAATATTTCCTTTACGCCGTCATTTTGTTTCTCGGCCTGACCAGTTTCACCGCGCAGTCTGTTTGGGGACAGGAAGCAGACTACAGCTCCAAGTACTGGACTCGAGCATCTGGTGTCATGGACAAAGACCCGGACAAAGAAGGCCGGAAAATCTTCGAAAAACTTTTCGCCTCGCAGCTTTCCCTCTGGTCGAGCGACACAACTCAAATTAGTGCCATGAAGCAGGGACTGAATGAGTTTCTCGACCGGCTTTCCAAGTCGGAGAACGGGCAGAAAGCTTGCGAAATTGCTGCGGACGTAATGTTTGCCCAGCTCAAAGAAGTGGCTTTAGGAAAGGAAAAGCAGGTCGTTCGGATCAATGCAGTCATTATGATCGGCGAGCTGAATTCCTCGCTCTCGCCCAAAGTCACGCCGTATGCCAAGGCGCGTCCCTTCCTCAAAGAACTGCTCAAGAGTACCGAACCAGCGATTCAAATTGCAGCCCTAAGTGGTCTTGCGCTGCACGTAAATCCGCAGAATCCCCGGAACCTGAAAGATCAAAAGGACCAGAGGGAATTGAACCTTCGATCAGAAGAAAAGGAGGAACTCGCGAAGATTTTCGCCCAATACGCTTTTGCGCCACTGGCCAAAGGTGATGCGATCGGTACTCCGGAAACCCAGTGGATGCGGAGTATTTCCCTTGAGGCGCTTGGAAACATTGGTCTGCCTGGTCCGAAAAATGATTATGCCGTCAAGCTTCTTGATTCTGCCACGACACAGACAAAGCCGCTGGAAAGTCCCTACTTCCGTCGTGACATGGAGCGCAGGATCATGGCCGCGCTCGCCTTTTCGAAGCTTAAAATCTCGGAAGACACTCTGCGTGATTTGAAAAAGAAACCAAACGAAATCGTCGAAATCATGACGAAACTCTTCCTTTCGTTTATGATTTATGAGTACAACACCGATTTCAACTTCCAGGAAAATATGAACGGCGACGAAATGGGTGGCGGTCCCGCGATGATGCGTGCCTCGGTCCAGATGACCCCGGAAGAAGAAGCGCTCCAGATTCGGCTCTGGAAGCAGAGAACCAAGGCCATTGCGTTGGCGTTCAACTGGATCTTCACGAACAGGGATTCCAATTTGGTCAAGATGCAGGGAGGAAACACCCAATTTACGAAAGTCGCCCGCCAAATCAGCGGTATTTCTTCAATGTATGACCGTGCAGGGCTTCCCAAACGGACTCGCCCGTCCCGTTCTACGGATACCGAAAATCCAATGCCCATGCCGGAAGAATCCTCTGTTCACACAACCGACGGAAGGCTTTCGCTTTATACAATGCAGAAAGATATGCGTACCGCCCTGATGGAACTGGGCGAAGTGGCGGGAATTCCTGTCAATATTGAAAAGAAAAAACGCCAGACGGAGATGTACTGATCGGAAGGACGAACGTTAAATGTTGACGTACCACACTGCGGGTGAATCGCACGGAAAAGGGCTTTTGGCCCTGATTGATGGTTTTCCGGCTGGGCTGGAAATCAACCCGGAAATCATTAATTACGAATTGAAACGCCGTCAGGGTGGCTATGGGCGCGGCGGTCGCCAGAAACTCGAAACCGATACGGCGGAAATCCTCACGGGGATTTGGGGTATGACCACGATCGGCAGCCCCATCGCCCTTTGGGTCAAAAATCGTGATTATCGTCTTCCCGATCTTCCCGATCTGGAAACACCCCGTCCTGGCCACGGTGATTTAAGTGGTTCGCGTAAATACCTGTCTGGTATGAGAGCGATCCTGGAACGGGCCAGCGCTCGAGAAACTGCGGCACGAGTCGCAGCCGGTGGCCTCGCGCGTCAGCTTCTGGCTCAAGTAAGGATTTCCGTTTTTGGATTCGTCGTTCAGGTGGCCGAGGTGGAACTTCCCGATTGTCTCGGTTCGGAAAACATTGAGGAGATGCGCCGGTTCCGTGACGCTAATTCACTTTTCTCTTTGGCGAATGAAGCCGCCACCAAAAAAGCAGAAGCGCGAATCGACGCTGCCAAAGAAGACGGCGACACGCTTGGGGGAATCATCGAGGTACGAGCGTTCGGACTCCCCTTTGGGCTTGGGACCCATGCGCAGTGGGATGTGAAACTGGACGGCAAACTCGCTCAGGCAGTCATGGCTGTTCAGGCGATCAAAGGCGTTGAAATCGGCTTGGGTTTTGAAGCTGCAACACTTCCCGGTTCTCAAGTTCACGACGCGATCGGCTTCGACCCTGCTCAAACAGAAACCCGGAACCTGGGTTTTGTACGCCCAACGAACCACGCGGGTGGACTGGAGGCCGGAATGACAAACGCTCAGCCGCTTGTGATCCGTGCGGCGATGAAACCAATCGCGACGCTTCGCAAAGGTCTGCCTACGATCAATCCCAAAACGCACGAACCTGTTTCTGCCTGCTGGGAACGTAGCGACGTCTGTGCGATTTCGGCGGCAAGTGTTGTGGTGGAAAACGTGGTTGCGTTCGAGCTGGCCTCCGCGTTGGTCGAAAAATTCGGCGGGGATTCTGTGGAAGAACTGAAGGCGAGGGTAAAACTTTTCGAGGATTTGAGTCGAAATCACTAGGAACCCCAAAAGATTTGTCAGTATTAATCGAATATTATGTCCAAACGTTTCTTTTTACTGACGCTTTTCTTCCTTTGCGGTTTTTTGCCGACTTTGTATCTTTTATTGCTCGGCATTTACCGCCAGACCGAATTCTATGTTCGTAACTACGCTTCATTTGCCGAATCCCAACTCGGTCTTCCTGTTGAAATTACGGGCATCGTACACCATACACCATCTCAGGGGCGAATTCGAGGTCTGACCGTTTTCCAGCCCGGGGCTGCTGCTGACGGAAGTCACCTTCCTCTCGCCTCCGCCCCCTGGGTTGACTGGATTCAATACAAAACGATCCACGAAGGGAAAGAAATTCTTCTGACGAAATGGGTTTTCCCGGAACTGACACTGGACGCGCAGTGCCTTGAACCGCTATGGCGTACACATCAGAGGATCTTGACGGATTCCCCTTACGGAAAAAAATCGTTCCAAAACTCTGAAATCCTTCTTCAGGTTGAGGGCCCTGTCAAAGTCGGATTTCAGGAAAACGCCCTGGAACTCCAGCGTTCGGAGCTTCGGATTTCACAGGAAAATGGTGTTCCGAAGACCTTCATCCATTTTTTTGTTCCGGATTCCGGGCGTGAGGCACAGGTCCAACTGACTCTCCGAAAAATCGTCCAAAACTCCTCGCAAGTCATGCAGGCGACACTCGCGACCGATACGCAAGGGATTCCGGTCATATATTTGCAATCTCTTTTCCCAATGCTTCAATCCATGGGTCCGGACTGCCGATTCATTGGCTCCATTGCAATTCAGCAGAGTTTCAGCCGATGGAGCGGTGTTTTTCGCGGACGTTTCAGCAGGGTGGACGCTGCTTTTTTCATCCCGAATAAAGTCCTGACCGGCTCCAACGGAATACTTGAGATCACAAAAGCCCGTTTTGACGGCTCGCATCTGATTCAGGCGGAAGGGACCTTCCAGCTTGAAAATGGAACTATTTCCCGCTCTTTTCTGGCACGGCTTCAAAAAGAGACCAATCTCATGCCCGGGAATTGGCCCGCCATGGATACCATTCCATTCCGTGAGCTGGGCATTCGGTTCCAGATGAACGAAACCCAAATGCAAATTTTCGGTGTGTGTTCCGGTCCCATTCCTGGTATTTTTTTGAACGGGACAAATGGTCCTCTGCTTCGTGAAACTTCGACGCCCCGCAATCCTTTTTCCCGTGCGGTTTTTATGGAGTCACTGAGGTAGTGCGCTTTCCCGATCACCAGCCGTTTTCCAAAGTCCAATCAAGGCCCGCCCCAATGAAACCATTCCTTTTTTCACTTGTTCTGTTCCTTTCCACCCTCGCTTTCGTGCAGGAAAAAGGCCCGTACTACGCGCTCCTCCAGCTTTACCCCACGACGGACGAACACCATGCGGTCCGCATCAAGGAGGGCGAAAACGCCGGTGAACGTTTTTCGACCGAGCTTCCATTTCACAAAATTTCCGTCACCTGTCCGAGCTACAGCAACTCGATCGGAACGCTGCGCCTTTCGCTCTACACGTGGGCGGGTTCTGCAGAAAAATCGCGGGCCGGGAAAGTAATCGCCCGGGAAACTTTCGTGGATTTCCCCGATAATGAGACTCTTTCGCTCGAATTTGAGCAGGTTCCCGCGGGAGATTATTACTGGGAACTGGACGAAGCGACCGAAGCGGTCGGCGTTTGGCAGTGCCCCGGCGAAACGCAGGATGTGCAATGCTTTTTGAACGGCGAGCCAATTCCCGGCGCGTACACGTTTTCGGTCGAAGTTTCCGGGACCGCCTTCCCCTTTTCCGGGCCGATGGAGCTTTACGAGTGGTACTCCGCACCGTCGCTGGCCCCGGCCGAGACCGATTTTTTATCTGACCCGGACGGAAATCTGACCGAAAAACCGTTCGAGGAGCGTGACCTTTTCGCCGACACTTGGGACGCGATGGACGAGCTGGGCCGGACGCTCGGAACGTCCGAAACGTTTGGCCCACCGCGCCAGAAGCACGTCGGGATCTTCTACTGGACGTGGCACGAAAATTTCGTCACTCGAACGGAGCCGCGGAATAATGCGCAGATTATCCGGGAAAATCCCGGGATCGAGTCGCGCCCGGACGATCCACACTGGGGGGTGGACCACCAACGAAATCATTGGGACGAGCCGCTCTTCGGCTTTTACCGGACGACCGACCCGTGGGTTTCGCGCCGTCACGCCCAGCTGCTCAGCGAGGCGGGGATCGACGTGGTGGTTTTCGATGCGACGAACGGAACGTGGACGTGGATGGACTCGACCTGGACGCTTCTGAAAACGTGGTCCTCCATGCGCCGCGACGGGTTCCGGACGCCCAAATTCGCGTACATGCTCCCGTTTGGGAAAAAGACGAACGTCCGCGTGAGTCTCCTTCAGCTTTACCGCGACATTTACAAGCCGGGGAAATTCCGTGATCTCTGGTTCTACTGGAACGGCCGCCCGCTGGTGAACGCCGACCCGGCGGTAATTCTGGCCGGGATCAACGATCCGAACGCCTCAGAGGAGGACCGCAAAGACTGGGAGGAGATCCTCCGGTTCTTCACGTTCCGGCCGCTCCAGCCATCCTACACGGCCGGGCCCATCGGGCCGAATTCCTGGTGCTGGCTGGAAGCGTTCCCCCAGCACGCGTACGGCCCCAAGCCCGACGGAACCTTTGAAATGTGCGCCGCGGGCGTGGCTCAAAATCACTCGTGGCTCGCCGAAGACGGACACAAAGGACTCGCCGCGATGAACGACCAGAACGTTTTCGGCCGCGCCTACATGGGCCCGGAAACCGAGGCGGAACTGAAACCGGGCGAAAAACTCCGCTTCGCCGCCGACCGAAACCCGAGGCGCGGCGAGCCGAACCGGTTCATCTGGGGCGAAAACTTTGCCCAGCAGCTCAACTATGCGCAAAAAATCGACCCGGACTACCTCTTCATCACTGGCTGGAACGAGTGGTCCGCCGACAAAGCCCCGCTCTGGCAGGGAAAAAGGACGGCATTTCCGGACCAATATTCCCCGGAATTCAGCCGCGACACGGAACCGTCCGCCGGGATCCTCCGCGACCATTTTTACAATCAGCTCGTCAACGGCGTGCGGCGGTTCCGTGGCGTGCGTCCCCAACGGGCCGCCGATGAAAATCCGGTTTACCGCGACGCCCGAAACGACGTAACGCCCCGCGACGCGGCGGGCTGTGGCTCCGTCCACTACGTGAACCGGACGGGCCGGAACGATTTCGTCGAGTGCTTCGTCACCCACGACGCGGAAACGCTCACGTTCACGGCCGAATGCGCCGCCCCGCTCACGCCCCCGACCGACCCGGCCTGGATGCGGCTTTTCGTTTCCGTCGCGTTCGACGATTCGCCGACTGCCACGCCTCACTGGAACCACTTCCAGTACGTCGTGAACCGGCTCAAACCCGCCGACGGCCAAGCGATCCTGGAAGTCTGCGCGGCCGGCGGCGGCTGGAACTGGAAAGAACTCGCCCGCGTCCCGATGAAAATCGACGGGAACCGACTGGAGATCCAAATCCCCCGTGAGCTGATCTGCCAGAAAGGAAAGAAAATCGACCTGAGATTCAAATGGGCCGACAATTCGCCGGAGGAAGGCGAGATCCTGGACTTCTACCACCGAGGCGACGCCGCACCGGACGGGCGTTTCGTTTACCGGTACTTCGAGAGGTAGATCCGGGATGAAACCCCTTTCCCCAGAGTGAAAGAACCACCTGATCCAAACCTCAATTTAAACACGGATTTCCACGGATTAAAAGGATTTGCACGGATTTTTTAAAGAAATGAAACCCTTTTTCGAGATTTAAACTCCCCCAAAACGAAATCCTTTTAATCCATTGAATCCGTGAAAATCCGTGTTTAAATGAAAGGTTTGAACTGGGCCGGGCCTCGAGTTTTAACCGGGGGGTTTTGAACTTTCCTTTTAGTATTCACCTCAGCACCATAATTTCCCCAAGGAGCCAAACCCATGCGCCTCACGTTCCCCCTGTTTTTCGTCCTCTTCCTCGTTTCGGCCGCTCACGCGCAGACCGACTGGTACACCGTGGACCGTGACGTCGTAAACCGGCTGGTCTTTGAGGAAAAAGACCGGCTGGAGTGGCTTGCGGAACTCCAGGCGAAGCCGGGGAAGACCGCCGCGGATGAACTGCGAATTTTCCAGTTAGCGGCCCGAAGCGGGGACGAAGCCGCGGCGCTGGCGGCGCTGGAACGATTCATCGCGATGGAAAATCCCCAACCCGGCGCGCTTTACGGACTGACCCACTGGGCCAGGAAAACCCTCCAAAATCCCGCACTGGCCCGGCATCTGGCCGAGCGTTTTCCCCAGCTCGCCGTCGGGAATCCTTCGCTCCAGGATTTTTTCCCCAGTGAACTGAAAACCGATCCGGAAACGGTCCGTCTCTGGATCGACGCGCGCTTCCAGGACTTTGAGGCCTTTTCCAGGAAATCTTCCAAGTCCGTTCCCGAGGCCGACCCCAGTCCCGCCCCCGTTCCGTTCTGGCTGACGTGGAACCGGAATCCGTGGACCGAGCTGCGGATCCAGGCGTTCCGAAACGCGGGTAAAATCGGCGAGCTGCTCGACGCGCTTCAGGCCGGGGTCCAAAACGCCCCGGACGAACCCGCTCGAACCGCCGCGCTACTGGCGTTTCTCAAGACGGTCCTGAGCGTGAGCGCCCTACCGGGCGTCCTTGAAAACCGCGATCTGACGTGGGTCCGGGACTGCCCGCCGGCGCACGCTGTGGCTCTTCTCACGACCGCCCAATTCCTGATCCCTTCAAACGTGGGCGAGTTCGAAACGGCTTACGACTTTCTGCTCAAGGCCCTGAAAACGCCGCTGACCCAGGACGAAATCGAACTGGAGAAAATGAACTACTCCGCACCGTCGGCGTTGATTTCCGACGAGACGATCCGGAACCGGTTCCAGGCGGCGCTTCGCCATGAACTGACGGAAGTCTGCCGCGCCATGAACCGGCCGGAAGAAACCCAGAAATGGATGCTCGAAGAGAAGGAATGGGCCGAAAAGTGCGGGGGGATGAACTACCGCCACGCGGGCCAGATCCAGGCTTTTACCGGCCAGCGCGTCGTTGAAAAGGAGATCCGCGAAAAGGAAAAAGTCTCCGAAAACTCGCCGCAGTACTGGGAAGCGAGGGCGGGTTACTACGCCGGGCGCGGAAAAGAGTGCGAGAAAGAACTGGAAGAAGCCCTCCTGCGCGGCCTGACCTTCCCCGATGACGGGTTTTTGCGCCGCAGGTTCCTCCAGGATCTCGTCCGCCTGTGGTACTCGCAGGACCGGAAAGAGGAGATCCAAAATCTTCTGCGGGAGGAATTGCGCACCGCTCCGAAAAACGCCCAGAGCCGCCAGGGGGTGATCTGGATATTCGTTGATTCCACCTACAAGGGGATCCTGGAACCGGATTTTCCCGAAGTTTGGGACTGGTTTGCCGAAACGGACGACTGGAACTATCTGGGCGAGCGGCTCATCTGGCGCATTTTTCAAATCGCTGAGGAAAACGAGCCGGAAAATCTTGAGACGTACTACGCCCGGGCGGAAAAACTCGCCGACCGGCCCGAGCGCGCCGCCTACCTGGGCTGGGTCCTGAACCGGATGCACGAACCGGAGCGAAGTCTCCCGCTTTTACGCCTCGGTGCGCAGGCCAGCAGCGACCAGGTCAAAGAGTACGCGGCGTTCACGCTTCTGGAGTCGCTGATGGACCTTCACCGCTGGGACGAGGCGTTCGAGTACTTCCCGACGGCCGCCGCGCACCTCACGACCGACGAGATCCCCGGGTGGCTTGCCCGGATCGGCGGAGGGGCCAGCGAAGACGGAAATGACCGCGTGGCAGAAGTCTGCGCGAGACGATTGGGAAATTTAAAACTCTCCCAACCTGCCGGGTAATAAAATTTTGCTCTTTTTTCTATTTTTTTCTGAAAACAAACGGGCCACCCGTTGAAATTCCCTGAAAGTCTGGTAAAATAAAATAGGATTTTTGTTTTTGGATTTTTGAACCCAACGACAAACCATTTCATTGTAGCCCATGGAGATCCCATTCGCTTTTCTGCCCACGGGGATTTTCATGTTTTAAATAAAACTATTTTGTTTAACGAGGTTTATATGTATTTGCCTGTTGAAATAGACCAGGCTTTGGGGTTAATATATCCCCTGGCCAATCCGGACTCACTGACGGGGCCGGTAATTTATTTGGGGTTTTTCATAGTAGGTTTTTTCCTCGCGTTCTTCATTGTGCGCTGGACCGATAAAATGCGCCTGGCCGATGCGGAAACCAAAGCGAAGGAAATTCAAAAAAAGGCTGAAGAAGAAGCCGAGATCAAGATCCAGAACGCTGAAATCGAAATCAAAAAGAAGGAACTCATTTCCAAGGAGGAAGCGGAAAAAGAACTGCGCACTCTTCGCGAGGAACTGCACGAGCGTGAACGCGTCCTGAACAAACGTGACGATGCGATCTCCATCCAGCAGGAACAACTCAAACATCAGGAAAAACTCAACGAGGTCACCCAGCGCAAATTGGCCGAAAAGGTGCAGGAGGCGAGTCAAAAGTCGGCTGACCTTGACAAATTGATCCAAACCCAGCGTCAGACCCTTCATCAAATCAGTGGTCTTTCCAAAGAAGAAGCGACGCGGAAAATCCTCTCGGATCTGGAGGAATCGCTTCAGCAGGAATCCGGGGCGATCATCGCCAGACATGAGAAAAAGCTCAAAGAGGACTGTGAGGACATTTCACGTGAAATCCTCCTCTCGGCCCTGCAGCGTTACTCCGCGGCGCACACCGCCGAAGCCGTCACAAGCACGGTGGACATTCCAAGCGACGAAATGAAAGGCCGGATCATCGGCCGCGAGGGGCGTAACATCCGCACCTTCGAGAGCGTCACGGGCGTGGATGTCATCATCGACGACACGCCGGGCGTGGTCATTGTCAGTTCTTTCGACACCATTCGCCGCGAGGTCGCACGTCTGTCACTTCAAAAGCTCATTGCGGATGGGCGGATCCACCCGTCCCGCATTGAGGAAGTCGTCGTACAGACTCAGGAGCAGCTCGAGAAGAACATTCAGAAAATCGGTGAAGCCGCCGCGCTGGAAGTCGGTATTCCCAACTTCAACGAACGGATCATTAACCTGCTTGGCCGGTTGCATTACCGCACCAGCTACAGCCAGAACGTCCTGCGTCACAGCGTCGAGGTCGCGTTTCTTTCCGGTATGATCGCTGAACAGATGGGCCTGAATGAACGTCTCGCCCGCCGGTGCGGCCTGTTACACGACATTGGAAAAGCCGCCGACCATGAGGCAGAAGGGGGCCACCCCAAAATCGGCGCTGACATTCTGAAACGATACAACGAGCCGCGTGAAGTCGTCATGGCAGCTTTGGGACATCACGATGATTTTCGTGTCGAGTCCGCTTACACATCCATTGTGGCTGCCGCGGACGCCGCCAGTGCCTCGCGACCG
Source organism: Thermoguttaceae bacterium (assembly GCA_017454585.1). The sequence goes on from JAFTCU010000353.1 coordinate 16,722, forward strand.
GGCGCTCGCCGCGAAACACTGGAACGGTACATCCGCCGCATGGAAGAACTGGAAACGATCGCATGCAAATTCAAAGGTGTGGAACAGGCCTTCGCGATCCAGGCAGGCCGTGAGCTTCGCGTGATCGTTTCGTCGAAAGACACCACCGACGAACAGGCGGCGAAGATTTGCCGTGACATCGTGCTCGCATTCGAGGAACAACTCAGCTATCCGGGCGAGATCAAAGTGACGGTGACGCGCGAAACCCGCTGTGTGGAGATCGCGAAATAAAGATACGGAGGGCCGGCGTCCTCGCCGGTCTTTTGAGTGCGGCAATACAGAAGCCGAAGGCTTCCTTTGCCGCTTTTACTTAGTGACCGAAAATTTTAGCGTCCAAACATCGTTTTTCACGTGGGGAACATCCAGCCCGCTTCAGTGGCAAATGCCTCTTTGAGGCGGTATTGCCGCAAGGGAAAGCGGTGAATGTCGCTTGCGCGATTGTATCACCGCACTCCGTATAGAGTGCGGCCCGCGCCGCTCCTGAAAATTTTTTGACTTTTTTTATCTTTTTTTTCTTTTTTTTCTCTGAAACTTAATGACTTTTTCAGACTCTTGTGTATAATGACAGTATAGAATTAATAGTTTATTCCTTTAACTATCAAATACTGCTATGAAAAACGCAAGAAAAAATATCCTTTGGGCCTGCATTTTGTCCTTGACCTTTGGTTTGCCGGCCGCGTTTGGCGCAGAAGTCACCTGGACCGGCAATGCCGGCGATGGGAGCTGGGATACGGCGGGCAACTGGGGCTCCGGCTCGATTCCGGCCTCGGGGGATACCATTAATATTAATAGTGGTGCGAGTGTTACCAACTCCAACGAGAAAACGCTGACGAATAACACGTTAAACCTCACCGGTTCGCTAAGCACCGTCAAAATACAATTCAACGGGACAACGGTCAACATCAATGACGGGGCCACGCTGAATCACACCACCTCGGACTTCCACGTCGGTGTCGGCGGCAATGCGGCCACGGTGAATCAGTACGGCGGAACCGTCACCTCCACGGGAAACAGTATCTGGTTCAATATCGGTGAAGGCGCGACCGGCTATTATAACCTCTCCGGCGGTACGCTCACAACTCATAACTTCTACGCAGGCCGTTACAATGTGGGGCACGTAACGATCGACGGCGCGAATGCGGCACTGACCGCGAACTATTTCTATGTCGGATTCCGTGCGGCGGTCGCGGGTGGTTCCTCGCTGACGCTCAACAA
>JAFTCU010000354.1 GCA_017454585.1 Thermoguttaceae bacterium
TGACCTGTTCGGCAGGCAGCACACGTGGACCGGAGACGTATTCACCGTATTCTGCAGTGTCGGAGATGGAATAGTTCATCGCAGCAATACCACCCTTGTTGACGAGGTCGATGATGAGCTTCATCTCGTGGATGCATTCAAAGTAGGCATATTCCGGTTTGTATCCGGCTTCTACCAGCACTTCATAACCTCAGCGCATCAGGTCCACAACTCCGCCGCAGAGGACGGTCTGTTCACCGAAGAGGTCGGTTTCGGTTTCTTCAGCGAAAGTGGTTTCGATGACACCCGCGCGGGTTCCGCCGATGCCTTTCGCGTATGCCAGACCAAGAGCTTTTTCCGCGTCGCCGGCGCCAGGACCAAGAGCGATGAGGCACGGAACGCCAGCGCCCTTCACGAACTCAGCGCGAACGAGGTGACCCGGGCCTTTCGGGGCGATCATGATGAACTTGTTCTCGGCCGGAACGTCGAACTGACCGAAGTGAACGTTGAAGCCGTGGGAAGCGATGAGAAGCGTGCCCGGCTTGAGGTTCGGACGGATGCTCTCGGCGAAGATTTTGCCCTGAAGTTCATCGGGGAGCAGAATCGTGATCAGGTCAGCCTGAACGACGGCTTCCGGAATGCTCATCGGCTGGAAACCGTGGGAAACGGCCAAGTCGTAGTTCGCGGTGCCGGGGAGTTCAGCGACGATGACGTTCACGCCATTGTCACGCAGGTTCTGCGCGTGACCGTGACCCTGACTGCCGTAGCCAAGGATGGCGACAGTTTTGCCATTCAGAAGAGAGAGGTCCGCGTCTTTATCATAATACATTGTAGCAGCCATTAGAGTATTCCTCCTGAACTTTAGTTTCCTCTCGTCATGGCGATCCGCCCGGACCGCGCGAGTTCCAAAATGCCGAAAGGTTTCATTAGTTCAATTAAAGCATCAATTTTGTTTTCTTTTCCGGAAAGCTCGATTACCAGGGAATCTGGAGAGACGTCGACGATTTTCGCCCGGAAAATGTCTGTCAGCTCGTGGATCTCGAGACGTTTTATAGAGTCCGCCTTGACTTTGATCAGAGCCAGATCCCGTTCTACGCAGTCGGTTGTACTTATGTCTTCGGCCTTCACAACGGTGACGATTTTCTGCAGTTGGGTGCGTACCTGATCCATCGTGTGGTCGTCACCATCCACGACAACCGTCATACGGGAAAGGGCTGGATTGTCTGTTTCGCCGACCGTCAGGCTTTTAATATTAAAGCCACGGGCGGAGAACATTCCGGAAATGTGCGAAAGGACGCCAGGAACGTTATGGACCAAAGCATAAATGATGTGCTGCGACATAAAGGAGTCTCCTGAATAAATATTCTAAGTCATTTTATCATATTTTTCCCTAGGTGCAAGGGGGGGCACTTTAATTAATGAATAATGAAGAACGAATAACGAATAATGGGAGGCGGTAATGGAGGCCAGAGGCCGGAATTACGCGCCGGTTAACCCACTACGGACGAACGTGAGGCGGTAATGGAGGTCGGAGGTCGGAATTACGCGCCGGTTAACCCACTACGGACGAACGTGAGGCGGTAATAAAGCGCGAAGCGCGGAATTACGCGGCGGGTTGAGCCATTATTTCTTAAAGCGTAAACTTCAGTCCTTGTGCCACCGCGCCGCCGTCCTCAAGGAAACGCAGCGAGAACGGACACGCGCGGCCCTGCGACTGGAACTCAATGTAAACCGGGTTACGGCCGCTGTTCAGCGTTACAGGGATGAGGAACGGCTTCTCGCTGCCTGTTTTGCTCTCGAAAATCACCTTCCCGTTGAGCCAGAACCGGACCGGGGCCGGCGAGGTCAGTTCCGCACTGAGCTTGGCGCCGACCTCAGATTCCACCACGTTGCGCAGATAGAGGAAAGATCCTTTCGGGAAATGCCGGGTCGTGGCCAGTTCCCACCCCAAAGCCGTCTGGCCGGCCACCAGCGGGGACCATCTTTCGGCCGGAAATGTCGCGGGGTTTTCGTCAGGAGTTTCCTGCGCCTGGGTCGCAAGCCACATGAAAACGCCCCCCTGACGTACATCGATCTGACGCAAAACAGCCAGAGCGCGCTGACGGACGTCTTCTTTCTTGCAATTCTGCTCAATGTCGGTCAGGACCTCTTTCACTTCGTCTCTCATCGAGAAACGCTTTACGTTCGCGATGCGGATGGCGGCCAGCGCGGCATTTGCGGCGGTTTCGGTTTCGCGTTTCATTTCCTCAGCGGCGAAACGCATGCACTCCACCTTGCGGCAGTAGCGCCCCATCAGGTCCCAGACCTGCTTCTGCGTCACGACGTCGGGCGTGGCGAGGAGTTTTTTGTACCACTCGAGCGGCGCGGGGGTCCGTTCGATCGAAGTCCCCATTTTTTCGAGGAGTTCCAGGCGTTTTTCCGGGTCACTGCAGGCCAGGACCGCGGCGGTTTCCGATTCGAGCCGGGCGGCGAGCTGCGCGTCCGTTTCGGCGGTGAAGTCGTTCCGGTAGAACTCGCCGTGACGGTACGGCGCGGTGAACGTCGTGTCCTTCGGGACCTTCGAGTCGTGATCCTTTTTCACGAAATCAATGAGCATCGCGGCGATTTTGGCCGTTTCACCGTGATTCGCGTCGGAGGTCAAAAACGGCGTGAGGGCCTCGACCGTCGCGGGGCCGGCGATGGGGTAAAGGATCCGGCCGATGGTCCGTTGGCCGTCGAGCGTGGCGGTCGGGAAGGCCGCCAGCAGCATCTTCTCGGCCTCAAGCATTTCCTCACTGCCGGGTTTCATCTGAAAAACCGCGTACTCCATCGGAGCGATCGCGCCGTTATTCACGCCCGCCTCGTACGTGGGGAAAATCTTGCACGCGGCCGAGACTTTCTCAAGCGGCGTCTGCGCAAAAAGGGGAGCGGCGAGAGCGAAAAGGAAAAACAAAAAGGGGGTGAAAATCTTCATTTTGAGTTTTAAATGGGGTTTCTGAAATGAAAGGTACTATTCGATCTTGTTAAACTTTGCGTGAGTTTCAGTATTCCTTTTCGTCGAGGAAATGCCAGGTTTTCCGCCATCGGTGCTTTCGTTTGGGCCGAGGCACGGTACGATTTACAGAATGACGAGGAGCAAAAAATGAACAATGTTTTTCATGTTGAGTCTCCATTCCTGATTTTCTCCCGCTTGGGCTTTTCCCGCCACCGGCGATGAAGCCACCAATATTGATTGGGCGTTTTGCGGATCAATTCGTCGAAAACGTCGCAGTACCACTGAGCCACCTCTTTTGGTGAGGTCAAATCCGTTTGGACTTCCGGATCGAGCCAGCCGGTGACGAGAATTTCAAACCGAAAAGGTTCTTCCCCCTGACGGATCGGCGCGGCAAGAATGACTGGTGCGCTGTACGTGCGGGAAAGGATCGGGACCACTTTGTACGTGGAAACGTCCCGGCCGAAGGACTTGACCCACACGCCCTTGGGTCCTGCGAACTGGTCGGTGAGGATCACGACAGCACGACCGTTTTCCATCGCTTCCTGAAGCATGGGAGCCGCGTCTTTTTTGGGAATCAGCCGCTGACCGGTCGAGTGCCGAAACCGGGCCAGGTACCGGTTCAGGAACCGATTGTCGAGGGTCCGCGCGACGCTGTACGGCGGGATCCCGATCAGGCCCAAAATGTAGCCGGCGAACTCAAAATTCCCGAGGTGACCCGTGGCGTAAATCACCGGCCGATGCTCGTACATCGCCTGCAAAGGGGCGGCTTCGTTGATGAGCGTCACGTACTTTTTCCAGTTGGAAAGGTGTATTTTCCTTTCGGCAAAAGCAGTTTCGACGAGCATAAGCATAAGGTGCCGCCACATCGCGCGCTTCAGTTCACGAATCTCCTCGGGAGTTTTCCCGGGAAAGGCGTGGGTCAAGTTTTCATTCAAAACCCGATCACGTATATGAAAAACATCCACGGCAAACCAGGCTAAAAGGCGCGCACCTGCCTGAGCCTGCTCCAGTGAAAGGGCCTGGAGGGCGGAAACGATTAAACGAACAAGGATGTAAACGAGGAAATCAATCATAAAAAACGGCGGATACTTTGGAATCTGTTTTTTCGCGAAGTCTGTACCTGAAAAGCGCTTCCACAAATTCCAAAATGTATTTTACCATATTTTACGGTCGGAAAAAAGGGGGGGAGGAGCGCGCCTGGAATCCCTCACTCGGGATAGAAGAATCCGGCTGTTCCGTTTCGGGTTCTTGTCGAGGTAATTTTTTGAAAATTTTACGGGTGGTCCTTGAAAAATCTGTAAGAAAAGGTACAATAAAAGAAGAACAAAGGAGTTTTTTCTGAAGGCGGAAGCCCCTTTCCCGCTTTCAGGAGGAACTCTTTTTTTGAAAACAGACGAGAAAACCGTCTGGGTACTCCTTTATTTTTGCCTGGACAGGCCACCGCGAAATATGATTTTGCTCATTGATAATTACGACAGTTTTTCGTTTAATTTGTACCAACTCGTAGGCTCCATCGAGCCTGATATTCGTGTGGTGCGAAATGACGAGCTGACCATTTCAGAAATTGAGGCATTAGCGCCGACAGCGATCCTTCTCTCGCCGGGTCCGGGAAAGCCGTGTGACGCAGGAATTTGTGAAGACGTGGTTCGTTCTTTTGCAGGGAAGATCCCGATTTTTGGCGTTTGTCTCGGCCATCAGGCGATCTGCGAGGTGTACGGCGCGACCGTGACGTATGCGAAAGAACTGATGCACGGCAAGCAGTCCATTTGTGCTTTGGATGTTTCCAGCCCGATTTTTCGAGGTCTTCCCGAAAAAATGCCCGTGGCGCGGTACCATTCACTGGCGGCGGTGGAGTCCACGATTCCCGCGGAGTTAAAGGTCATCGCCCGAACCGATGATGACGAGGTCATGGCGGTAGCGCATCGTGATTTCCATGTGTACGGCGTTCAATTTCATCCAGAATCGATTTTGACTCCCGAGGGAAAGAAAATCCTCGAAAATTTTCTGGCCCTCGAATCCTGGTAAAATATCTCTGAAACCGGGAAAAGCCCGGAAAACAAGTAAACGCTCCTCTGTTCTTTTTTCATCGTTCCGATTAAAACTTTAGACTTTTTAAAATACAATGAATATTTCCGCCATTACTCAATCCGCAATCAGTGAACTTGTTGCCGGTCATGATCTGGACTACGAAACAGCCAGAAATGTGATGAATGAAATCCTGACGGGTCACGCCAATGAAATTCAGATTTCCGCATTTATGACATCGCTGCGCATGAAAGGGGAAACCATTGACGAAATTACCGCGTGCGCTGAGGTCATGCGTGAACACGCGGACCATCTTACGCCAAACTTTGATGTAATGGACATCGTGGGGACTGGCGGCGATGGTCAACATACGATGAACATTTCTACGACGGCAGCGTTCATTCTGGCGACCGCGGGAGTGCCGGTTGCCAAGCACGGAAACCGCTCAGTCTCCAGTAAATGCGGTGCCGCCGATGTTCTGGAAGCGATAGGTTTGAACATAGATGCTCCGCCGCACATCGCACTGGAATGGCTTCGTGAATTTAATTTCTGCTTTCTCTTTGCGCAGAAATATCATTCTGCCCTGAAATCGGTTGGAATCGTTCGGAAAGTTTTGGCGCTTCGCACGATTTTTAATATTTTAGGACCGCTCGCTAATCCCGCTGGCGCAACACTCCAGCTTATGGGGGTTTATTCGAAGGAATTGGTTGAACCAATGGCGAAAGTCCTCTTCAATCTTGGTGTGAAACGCGGAATGGTCGTTTACGGCCTGGATGGTCTGGACGAGGCAACGCTTTGTGATGGGACGTTCCTCTGTGAGGTCTGCGAGGACGGCTCACTCTCCTCCCGTACGATTTACCCCGAAGAATTTGGTCTGACGCGCTGCACGATCGACCAGATCCGCGGAGAGGACGCGAAGGTAAACGCAGGAATCGTTCGTGCGCTTCTTTCGGGTAAAGAAACTGGCCCCCGCCAGGAAATCGTCGCTTTGAATGCGGGCTTGGGGCTTTACATCGCGGGGAAAGCTGGCACAATTCAGGAAGGAATCGATTTGGCGCTGGAAATCATGAGGTCCGGTCAGGCGGATGCGCTGATGGAAAAAATGATTCAGGTGACGAGAAAATTTGAGAGTTCGTATGATTTTGAATGAAATTGCCCAAAAACGCCGTGAGAGAATTGATGCGTTAAAAGCAGAAAAACCTCTTGGTCCGATTCGACGATTGGCGGAAGAACTGGCCAACCATGAGGCAGCGTCCGGTTTTGGATTTCAGCCCGAAAATTTCGCATTCGAGCAGGCTCTTAAAAACCCGAAAACGCCGGGCATGGCGTTCATCTGCGAGGTGAAAAAAGCCTCGCCGTCAAAGGGGGTCATTGCAGAAAATTTCCCGTTTCTGGAAATTGCAAAGGAGTATGAATCCGCCGGAGCCTCAGCCATTTCGTGCCTCACGGAGCCGGACTGGTTCCTGGGACGGGATGAGTATTTACGGGAAATCGCGGCCTCGGTTCAGATCCCGGTCCTTCGGAAAGACTTCACGATCGATGCGTACCAGATTTACGAGGCGAAAACGCTTGGCGCTTCGGCGGTTTTGTTGATTTGTGCGCTTCTGGAGACGGTGAAACTGCGCGAGTTTTTGGAAATTGCTCATTCGCTGCGGCTGGCGGCTTTGGTGGAAGCCCACTCGGAGGAGGAAGTTGAGTCGGCTTTAAAAGCGGATGCGAGGATCATCGGCGTGAATAATCGCGATCTGAAAACGTTCAAGGTGGACGTTTCCACAAGTTTGCGCCTGCGCCCGCTCGTTCCTGCTGACCGGGTTTTCGTCTCGGAAAGCGGAATTCAGACGGCAGAACAAATCGCCGATCTGAGAAAAGCCGGAGTGAATGGCGTTTTGATCGGCGAAACGTTTATGCGAAGCGAAAACAAAAAGGAATTGCTGCGGTCGTTCTGCTGAGTCTTGAATGGCCTGTTTTTACGGAAAAACCGATGAAAATTTTAGTCAGCGCGTGTCTCTTGGGCCGAAATTGCAAATATGACGGCGGGAACAATTTCCGGCAGAACGTTGTGGATTTCCTGCGAGGCCACGACGTTGTGGAAGTCTGCCCGGAAGTTATGGCCGGTCGGTCGATTCCCAGAAAACCAATCGAACTTCTGAACGGGAAATTCATCGAGGAAGACGGAACGAACGTGGACGCGGAGGTTCAGCGTGGGGTACAGGATGCGCTCGAAATCGCCCGAGCGGAGAAAATCGATCTGGCGATTCTGAAATCAAGAAGCCCCACGTGTGGTGCACGCCAGATTTACGATGGGACCTTTTCGCACCGACTTATCAATGGGGAAGGCGCGTTTGCGAAGGCGCTGCGAGAAAACGGTTTTCGTGTGATAGACGTTGAGGATTTGGGAAAAGACGAATGAAAGCGTTAATTCGTCAAGGTTTCGCAGGAGCCGCCGTTTGAGTACTCACGGCAACGATTTTCAGGGTTTCCTCTATTTCAGCGATGTCTTCGGGCGAAGTGCTCGTCCAGACTTTCGTGATGATCCCTTTCTCAGCGTAAATGATGGTTGGAACAGAAATCACTTTCATGTCCTTTTGATTCTGGACGTTTTCGTAAGCCATATCGATTAAGTCTAACCGAAAACGATCGACCGGGTCCCACCAGACCGTAGGAAAACTGAAACCGTTCCGGAAACTCTCTCTTACAAACTGCCCCAACCGGTTTTCTTCCAGTTTCTTTTGACTGAGAAACAGTTGCCGTTCCTCCTGAGTCATTTCGTACCATTTGACCGGCTCGGAGGAGTGAGCGAAATATGCGATCGGTACGACCTGAAATTTGGGGTTTTTCTGCGCTTCCTGAATCGGCTGCCAAATCTCACGAAGCATATCGCATGACGCGTCATCCCACGGCCCCCACAGAATAATGAAGAGGGTTTTGTTCGTAGATTCCGCAGAGCGCGGCGGTTCCCCAACCCCTACGACAGGCTGGAGAGATTTAAAATCCATCAGCGGCATACCGATGAGAAAATGCTTCCCGGACGGTGTCCTCAGGAACCAATGGCCCCAAATCAGAAACGGCAAAACGGCTAAAAGAACGATTCCGAAAACGATCAGATTCGTTCGGCTTTCCAGCTTCTGTTCCATGCGCGGGTCCTGAACATTCTCAAAACCTGGCAAATATTCTTCATCGGGGGCCATTGGAAATTCCTTGACAGAAACAACTTACAATGGGGAAAATCATTCCGCATTGACTGCTTCTTCCATCACCATTGGGCTCAGGAAGCGATAGAATGTATAATACGTAATCGGGGAACTGAACGGCATATTATTATTATGTGCCCCAGAGTTCCACGGAAGAACGTAAACCAGGGTGAGGCCCGTATTACACTCTGTCACGTAGAGAGCGGAAACAGAGGGACGGATTCCCGATCCCTGGTGCATGATGTCATGTGTTCCGCAAGTGATGATATATTTCGGTTCAGCAGGAGCCATCAGGGCGTTATTGTCAAGGGCCCCTTCGACTTCTCTTCGGTTACGTTTTGAAGAGGACGATGAAGAAGTTCTGCCACTTCTTCTGCCTGACCCAGCGGCTTTACTTGCGATGGCGATGACTTTCTCGAGGTCCGCGTTTACATTTCCCTGATACAAGGCCTGGAATCCCGGAGCTTTGGGGTTCCTTCCCAAAACACCTGCGGAAAGAACTCCGGTCGTGGAATCCAGAACATAAACCGCCTCGAACCCGACATCGATCAGACCCGTGCAGGTGAGATAGCCGTCCGCGCGGTCAGACGTATTGGCCCGAACGGTCAGCAAGGAATTCGGCTGAGTCCGCGGCTGGAACATCAGAACCAGGGCACTGGCGAGGATTCCCGTGCAGATGCAGCACGCGCAAATCAGGGAAATCAAGCTAAATTTTGAAAATTTCATTTTTTCTCCTCTTATGTAAAGGATGGAAATTTATAAAGGATTTTGGAAAAAAGAAGCGAAGATGAAAACAGAGTTTCTCTCGCCCTTTATTCTATCCCCAATTCCTTTTTGAGGTCGAGCAGTGTCCCGCTCATTTCAACGGATTTGGTGATTTTTTTGGTGAAGTCCAGTTTGTGCAAAGGCTGAACAACACTCGACGAAATATTCCGCAAATGCGACATCATACGCTTCATAAAACGGAACATTAAAACATCCGAGGCTGTCCGCTGTGTCGGTTCCGGCAGATTTAGCAGTTCTTTTGTGATGGAATCGCACTGAACTTCCGCCCACTTGCAGTCAATGATGATTTTTTTGGCGAGTTCCGCATTTTCCGATTGAATGATCTCCGAACAGCCGGCAAAGGTTTTTAAAACGAGCTGTTCCAGAACAAGCAGTTCATCACGCTCTTTTCCTTCGGGCAGATAAGGCGCAAGCTCACTCATCTCGAAAATATTTTTGGAGTAATCGCCAAGGCGTTCGGCATCTTTAGCGATGCTCATGATGATGAGGCAGTCGGGATCGATCACGCTCCGAACTGCGCAATGAACGACGAGTTCTTTGCGAATGGAACGTTCCGCTTTATTGACCGCTTTATCGTATGCCAGCAGTTGATCTTCCACGGGCTTCGGATCCGTACCGTGCAGAGCAACCTGGCAGGCCAGCGCGAATTCTTTTTGAGCGGTTTCGAGCATCTGGATGAAGTCCCGCCAAATCTTTTCGATCCCGGTGTTTTTTTGAAGCGGTTTGGCAAAAATCCATTTAAACATAAACAAATTCCTCGAGTTTGAAGGTACAACTTCCCAAACCTTTATTTTGTACCACATTTGGGTTTATGTCAAGGAGGGATTCAGCTCTTTTTGGAATATTTTTTCAGATTTCCGGAAGGAAATCCAGACCGCGGCAGAAAACTCACTGCTTCAGGGTTTCCAGCCAGCGCCTGAAAATCAGCCAATGCCCCGCTGTCGTGGGGTGCACCGAATCCCAGACCCAGTACTTCGGGTTGGGCGCCGAGTCGAACACCGCGTCAAAATCGGCCTGGAGGGGTACAAAAACCGCGCCGTATTTCTGCGCCATTTTTCGGACGGTCACCCGCATTTTGTCTTTGGCTTCCCCTTTCGGGTTGCGCCAGAGCGGTTCCATCAAAATCAGCCGGACGTCCGGAAGACGCTCTTTCGTCCACTGGAGCAGCTCGTCGTAATTCTTCTCATACTCCTCCGGGGTCGAGCCGTGCCCGAGGTCGTTGACGCCGATCATGATGCACAGAACGTCGGGATGGATCTCAAAAGTGTCCTTTTCCCAGCGGGCTTTCAGCTCCTTGAGCGTGTTCCCACTGACGCCGCGGTTGACGAACGTCCAGTTCTGCTCCGGGTAAGTGGCGCCGAGGTACGACGCGATGAGATACACGTAGCCGTGCCCGTGAATGTGATTGGGGTCCGCCGAGCGTCCGCGGTTCCCGTCGGTTACCGAGTCACCCTGAAACAGAATGACCGCGTCTTTTGGGAAAAGGTCCCGTTCTGCGGTCTCGGCCTTCAAAAACGCCGTGAGGCACAAAACGAAAAGGGTGGGAAAA
>JAFTCU010000355.1 GCA_017454585.1 Thermoguttaceae bacterium
AACTGATTTACCGCGACGCGAACATTTCAAGCCTTTGGGCGATTCCGCTCACTCCATCGAAACGGAGGATCTACTCGGATTTCCGGCCTTACGTCGTGACGGATGCCGTGCCGCCGGTGGTCAGCCGGTGGGAGATCCCGCGAAACGTTTTCGGGACCATCCTGATGCAAAACGTTTACGATGGAACGCCGAAACTCCCGGAAGGGACGAAGATCAAAGCGCTGCGCATCGTGCAGGTCCTTCCGAAATCCACGCCTCACGCGAACCAGCCGATGCTCGGTTTCGCCAACGCGTCGCCGGGGAAGCAGGTCCTCGGAACGGTCCCGGTGGAAGAGGACGGGAGCGCGTTTTTCGAGCTTCCCGCCTGCGTGCCGGTCCTTTTCCAGGCGCTCGATGAGCAGGGCCGCGCCGTTCAGACGATGCGCTCGCTAACGTACGTCCAGCCGGGGGAAAACGCGAACTGCATCGGCTGCCACGAGGACCGGATGAAGACCCCGGAACCGTCCGCGCGTCAGCCGCTCGCCGGGCAGCGTGAACCGTCGAAAATCGTGCCGGGCCCGGATGGGAGCCGACCGTTTTCGTACGTGCGCCTCGTACAGCCGGTCTGGGATCAGCACTGCGTGAAATGCCACAATGCGGAGGAGCCGAACGGGATCGACCTGACCGGGACGCTGGACGGCCAGTACACGAAATCGTACTCGAACCTGCGCCCGTTTGTGGTCTGGAGCGCGTGGGGGAACCCGGAGAATAATTTCGAGCCGCTCACGCCGATCGGAAAGGTCGGAACTTTCGCGTCCCGTCTGACGCAGTATTTGGAGCCGGCGCACCATGACGTCCGCCTCAGCCAGGAAGAGAAGGAGCGGGTTTACATCTGGATGGACGCGGGGAACAGTCTGTTTTACGGGACGTTCAAGGTGGAGGACCAGGCCCGCCAGCAGCGCGGAGAAATCATTGAAGGACCTGATGCGGAATAATTGAAAGTTTAAATCAATTCCAATATTAAGAAGTTTTTGAAAGAGGGGGCCCTTCACGTAGGACAAACGCTCCCCCCCTTCCATTTCTGCGCGAATGCACTATAATTAATGAGTCCAATTAAAGCCTTTCCTCTCATTTCAGGAGTCACCCCATGAACGCACGCATTTTCTCCCTCGCAGCCTTTTTGTTTGCCGTTTTGACCGCCGCAGCCGTTTTCCTTCCGCCGCAAGTTTCCGCCCAGTCCGCCCCCAATGAGGGCAAACTTTCCATGACGCCCGGCGAGGACGGCTGGATCTCCCTCTTCAACGGCAAGGATCTGGCGGGCTGGAAAGTCCCCAATTTCGGCGGCGAAGCGGACGTCACCGTCGAAGACGGCATCATGACCATCGGAATGGGCGCGATGGTTTCCGGGATCGCCCTGAATCAGGACTTTCCGTTCAAATCCAAATTCGAGATCGAAGTGACGGCCATGCGCACGATGGGATCCGACTTTTACGCCGCGATCACCTGCCCGGTCGGCGCGGACGGTTTCGTCACGTTCATCAACGGCGGCTGGGGCGGCAGCGTCTTCGGTTTCTCGAGCATCAACGGCTTTGACGCGAGCGAAAACGAAACGATGGAGCTTCTTTCGACCAAAGCCAATCAGTGGTACACTTTCCGCGTGAAAGTCTATGACGACCGGATCGAAGGCTGGATGGATGACAAACTCATCACGAAAGCCGCGCGGGAGGGGAACACGTTCACGACCCGATTCGAGGTGGATTACTCGAAGCCGGTCGGCGTGACGAATTACTGCTGCGAGACGAAGATCAAGAGCATCCGGTGCAGAGAGATAAAAAAGTAAAAATTACGAGAGTTTTCTCAAAGGAACGCTAAAAAGATAAAGGGCTTTTTTATGACCATCGAACGTCCCGCAATGCGTAACCTGACCCTTTGTCCCTACGTGCCTCCGGAACAGGCCGCCGCTCAGGACGAAGACGCGCCCAAGGAGCCAAACCACTTTCTTCTGGAGGACCCCGAGGGTTTCGCGCCACCGCTGGTGCTTCCGATCCCGCTGGCGATCCTGATCTCGATGTTCGACGGAACGAGGACGCTCCAGGAGATCCTCGACGAGTTCAAGCAGCAGACCAACGAGCCGGTCTCGATGAAGGACCTGAAAGAAATGGTCGCATACCTCGATAAACTGCACTACCTCGACAGTCCAAACTTTGCGCAGTTCCTGAAAAACGAGATGAACTCTTACGCCCGCAAGCCCAACCGCCCGGCGGCCATGGCAGGAGGCGCGTACCCGAAAGACGTGAAGGAACTGAAGAAGACCATCGCGAAGATCCTCGAAATGCCTCAAATCATCGCGAAGGCCGACGATCCGGAAACGCCGCTGGAGTCGAAATTTCCCGCCAAAATCTCCGGCGCCATCGTGAATCACGCCGACTTTGAGCGCGGCGGCGCCTCCTACGGCTGGACGTACAGCGCCCTGAAACACGGAGCCGCGGACGCAGACGTTTTCGTGATTTTCGGGACCTCGCACAATCCGATGCGCGAGAAATTCGCGTTTTCCACCAAAAGTTTTGAAACCCCGTTCGGCGTGCTGCCCGTGGACCTCGATTTTGAAAAGCGGGCCGAAAAACGCTTTCAGGAAAAATATTTGGCGCAAAATGAAGAAAAATCGAAAGAAAACGTGAACCTTTTCGGCGATGACTTCGTACACCGTGACGAACATTCGATAGAGTTCCAGGCGATTTTTCTCAAATACCTCGCCGAAACGCAG
>JAFTCU010000356.1 GCA_017454585.1 Thermoguttaceae bacterium
ATAGCGTTACACCTTTCCCAATTCACACGTGATTAACTTGACCGGCGGGACGCCGGCCCTCCGAATCAACGACGCTAGAAGCGTCGTCCCCGCAGTTTTATCAGGCCGAACGCACCGAGCAGCAGTAAAACGCACGTCGCTGGTTCCGGCACCGCACTGGCATCGATCCGAAGTGACCCGCCCGAAGCGTCCATCAGGTTAAGCCAAAGATCTGGACCGCCCGCGTTGCTGAAGTCAAAAGTGACGTTCGAGTTCCAGTTTTCCTGCGGCGTCCCCAGGTTCAGGTAGTTGAATTCCCAGCCGACCAGATCCTCCGGGGCGTCCGAAACGAATTTCAGCGTCGTGCCGGAATCGATCGTCAAAGCGTCCGTGACCGTCAGAACGTCATGAATTCCCGCGGCTTTCAGGTCGTTCAGGTTCATCTCGTACACGCTTCCTGCGGCAAGGCGCAGATTCGCGATGGAGCCGGTCCCGCCAAACGTCACGCCGTCCGAAACGATCAGCGTACCTGCGCCGCTCACCTTGCTCGTAAAGACCGCCTGATTCGTGCCCGTGCGGGAAACCGTCAGCTCAATATTCTGCGTGACCTTGATGGGGTTGGAGATCGTGCGGTTTCCTGCCGATGCGTTCAGCTGGAGGTCGCTCTTTCCCTTCACGGTCAAGGGGCCGGTCCCCAACGCCTGATCATTCCCGATCACGTACGGAACGGCCGAATTGTTTCCGTTGGAACGGTTTCCGATGAGGTTCGTCCCTCCGGTGTACGTATTGGCGCCATTGAGCGTGATGATCCCCGCGTTCCCCTCACCGCTGTTCAGGTTCAGGGCGTAATCACCGGAGATCACGCCGTTCACGGTCACGTTTTTATCGGTTCCGTAGCCGGCGCGCAGGCCGTTTTTCGTCCCTTCCAGCACGACCTGATTATTAATGACCGGGCTGTTGTTCTGATTGATCATGTTGGCGTTCAGATGGATGACCGCGTCGCCCAGAACTTTCGGATTGGCAAGGTAAAGCAGGCCACTGTTCTCGAGGTAAATGTCCCCCGTGTAATTATTGGCCGAACTGTCGCCGGAAAGGGTCAGGTTCCCGGAACCCGTGACGCGGATCTCGGTATTGCCGGCAAAATTGACCGTGGTCGTTTGGCCGGCCGCCGAAAGGGTGAAGACCGACTTTTGCCCGGCGTTCGTGTTCGTGAGGGTCCCGCCGGTGACGTTGGTGGGGTTGATCGACGCGTTGTTGCCGTAGGCGTCGTAAGTGCCGCTGGCCATCGTGACGGTTCCGCCGATGAGGGGCCCGGAGCCGCTCGTGCGAAGCGTTCCGCCCGCGATCTCCACGTTCCGAAGCATCTGGCTGGAACCCGCCAGATCCAGAACGCCCTCCGTGACTTTCGCGTCGAGCGTGGTGGATTTTCCACTCAAAATCTGGGTTCCGGCCCCGACTTTTTCAAGCAGGATCGAGCCCGTGAACTCGCCGGCGTAAGTGGCCGTAGTCGCGGTGTCCGTGATGCCGTAACCGACCTTCAGAGCGGCTTGATCGGATGCGCTGTTCTGGATTTTCGAAACGGCGAATTCGGAATTCAGCTTTCCGAGCGAGGCAGTATGGCCGTTCAGGTTGATGTAGGAGGCCAGGTTATTGGTGAACGTCACGTCTCCCCCGGCCGGAAGAGCGTCGTCCGCATTAAGCTGGACTTTCGAAATATTTGCCCCGTTTTCCGCTAAAAAGGTCCCGCCGGTATAAGTGTTTGCGGCCGCCAGAATGACCGTTCCGCTGTCACCTTTTACGGACAGTTTGCCCGGAACCCCTTCTTCCGCGTCAGAAATCACGCCGTTGAACGTCATATTGGTGCTCCAGCCGGCCATGATCGAACCGCCGGAACCGGTCAGTTTAATGGCCGATGTGTAGTTTCCGGTCGTCCTTGCGCCGTTGTGGAGCGTCGCATTATTCAAAATCACCGTTCCCGGCAAAGCCGTTCCGTCTGCAAGCAGCATATTATTGGAGACTTTGAGCCAGCCGTCCCAGTCGGGGTTCGGACTGTTGAAGAGGTACCATCCGGAAATATTCAAATCGACGTTTACCTTCCCGGAAACCGTTCCGTCGAAAACGTTCGTTGCCCCTTCCCCCGTGATGGTGAGCGTCGCGGGCGTTTCGGAACTGTTCGTCAGGATGGAATGTGTGTTCCCGGTCGTGTAACGCTGATCCTGCGGGCCTTTCGTGCCGGAACTGTGAAATTGCGTGACGGTCTGGTCATGGCCGTTCAGGTCAAAGACGGCGTAATCGCCCATCAGGACCGAGCCGGAAACCTGCTTCGCGCCCGTTCCGGTGACCTTCGCGGTCACGTGGTCCGCTTCGGTACCGGTTTCAAGATCCAGGTCCTTGACCACGGAGCCGTCGCCGGCCAGACCCAGCTCCACGGTTCCGCTGGCGGCTTGGAGCGTCGTATTCCCCGACCCCGATCCGGTGAGCCCGAGCGTTCCTCCGGTCCAGTCCTTCACGACGACGAGCGCCGCGTTACTGTCCGCCGTAAAATGGGCCGGGGTTGAAAGCGTGGCATTATCCGCAAGGCTGAGATTGAACGTTCCGGTGCCGGTCGAGTTCTTCACGACTCCCGCGTCTCCTGCCGCAAAATCCGGGACGGAAACCGTGTGGCCCTCCAGATCGACGTAACCGTTCACGGTCAGTTTGGAGGCGAGCGTCACGTCGGTCCCCAAGAGCAGGCGGCCCGTGTAGGTGGAGGCTCCGATCGGCTGGTAGCCGCTGCCGCCGACGGAAATGCCGCCCGAGACGGAGACTTGCCCGTCCGCGGGAGAAAGCCGCACCGCGCCGTTATTCGAGTTGATGTTGATTTTCCCCGTGACTCCCGGTTCGTCAGAGAGTTTCCCGGTCAGTACGAGCGTTTTGTTCCAGCCCGGATTCAGGACCGCGGCCGAACCAAAGTAAAAATCGTTTGCGAGCGTCACCGCAGAGCCGGAATGGTTCCCCGTGTGCAGGTTGCCGCTCCCATGAAGGGTCACGGTGCCGGTGCTCAGGTCAGACGTCCCGGAAACAATCAGGACTCCATTATTGACCGTCGTGTTTCCTTTGAAGGTCTGCGGTTTCCCGAAAGCGAAAGTGAGGGAATCAGAACCGCTCAGAGTAACATTCAGATTCCCGGAAAAAACGCCCTGGTAGATCAACTCGTTGTAATTGATGTTCGGGTTGATCGTGATGGTGTAAAAATTGGTGTCCTCCGCACCGGTCGTGTAATTATCGGTAGAATTTCCAAGCTCCGTGGACGACGTGTTCTTGTTGGCCGTCAAAACGAAGTCTTCAGCCCGAACCGAACCGGAAAGGACGAAAACGAGCGCCAAAACGAAAGATGCGAGGGAAATCAGGGAATTTTTCATTTGCAGAACCTCATAAAAAGGCTAAAATCAATTTACACGCTTTATTATATGCCGGTGCTTTGATTTGTCAACAAAAAAACAGGAAAAAAGAGAATAAATTTTAAATTCATGAACGCATTTTACGGGGACGACGCTTCCAGCGTCGTTTTTATTATAACCTGTAAGAAATCTCAATATTTTCTTAAAATATTTACAAAACTTTTACTTTCTCTCTTCCCAAATTCTAAAAATTCGCTATACTATTACTGAGATTTTTTTTTTTGAAAGAGATACTATGAGCATAGAAAACAATAATAAACCACGAGGGCTTTTTTCATTAAGTTTTTTGGGGCTTCTCTTTACCCAGTTCACCGTCGCGATGAACGACAATATTTTCCGCTGGCTGCTGGTTCCCATCGGTAAGGCTCGGCTGGGAGTTTATTACGGTGGTGATTACGATTTCGGGGCCAACATCGCCCTGACCGTCGGCGGCTTGATGTTCCTCATCCCGTTCATCCTTTTTTCCGGTTACGGAGGTTTTTGCGCGGACCGGTTTTGCAAACGCCGCGTCATGATCCTCTGCAAGGCGGCGGAAGTCTTGATCATGCTGTTGGGGATCCTGTTCATCTGGATCGGAAACCCGTGGCTCCTTTTCGTCGTTTTGTTCCTCATGGGGACGCAGAGCGCGTTTTATTCCCCGGCAAAATACGCCTGCATTCCGGAAATCGTCGGCGATAAAAGCATTCCCACTGCCAACGGTCTGATCGGAATGAGTACCATCGTAGCGGTTCTGGCCGGGACGCTGATCGGGAACAATTTGTACGACTGGACCACGCTCCCTGATGCGGACGGACTTCGCAATCTCGCGACTGCTCCGGGCCAACACAATCTCTGGCTTTCCGCGTCGGTTCTCGTCGGCGTGGCGGTTTTCGGTCTTTTGACATCCCTTTGTATTCAGAAAATGCCGGCGCTTGGTACAAAGGCGAAACTGGAAGGATTCCAGAAGCTCCCAATGGGCCAGAGTCTTTCCGATTTCGCGTATCTGTGGCGGCATAAAGCGCTTTTGCTCGTCGCTTTGGGGAGCGCGTACTACTGGGGCCTCGCCTCACTCGCGCAGACGAACATCGACCGCTTCGTGGTTCCGGAAATCACCGAAGCGCAGGGAAACGTGGCGCTCTTCCTCGGCATTCTCGCAATCGGGATCGCCATCGGAAGCGTTTTGGTCGGTTTTTTCATGCGCGGCAAAACGACACTCAAACCGATCGTTTTCTCGGCGTTTGGAATGGCGGCGTGCGCGATCGCGCTTTACTTCACACCCGAAGGAACGGGTAAAATGCCGTCCGCGGCCAGCCAGCACGCCCTCATCGCTCTGGTCTTCCTTGGAACTTTTGCCGGGATGTTCGACATTCCGTTGATGGCGTACCTGCAAAAGAACGGCGAGGAATCCCAACGTGGACGCATCATCGGCGGCTCCAACTTCCTGAGTTTCACCGCCATGACGCTTGGCGTGGCAGTTTTCGGCGTGTTGATCTCCGCTCTCGGAACGCGCGGCGTGTGGCTTTTCGCGGGGATCATCACGATTCTGGTCGGCCTGATCTGCGTCTTTTTCGTCTTCCTTCAGAAGTCAGTGGCCGTTTTGTTCCACCTGTTTTACCGGCTTTTCTACCGGATTCGGGTCGAAGGAGCCGAAAACCTCCCGAAAAACGGCCCGTTCGTCCTCGCTTCCAACCACGTCAGCTACCTGGACGGGATGCTCATGTACTACATGCTTCCATTCCGGGAAAAACCGCACATTCTGGTCTGGGCCGCGTTTACACGCCCTGCGCTTTTGCACAAACTGGCGGAACTGAATGGCGTGATCCCGATCGAACCCGGTAAAATGGCGGTCAAAGCAATTCGTGAGGCCACGAAAGTACTCGACGAGGGCCACCCCATCGGAATTTTCCCTGAAGGAGGAATTACCCGCCACGGGACCCTGATGCCGTTCAAGCCGGGAATCGCCCACATGCTCCGCGGCCGGGACCACATTCCGGTAGTTCCGATGTACATCGGCGGGCTTTGGGGAAGCATTTTCAGCCACAAAGACCGGAAATTCCTCTGGAAATGGCCGCAACGTTTTACATGGCGCAAGCTGCTGACGCTCCATTTCCGGCGGGACGTCACGGTTTACATTGGAAAGCCGATCTCGGATTTTTGTCACCAGGACGTTCGCGCCCTGCCCGACGCGGTTCAGGCCCTCCAGCATCGCTGGTACACGGAGCACTGGATGACGAACGGCTCGCGCACGGATCAATTCGGCCGTGACCTTATTCCCGTCCGTCAGATGCTTCGCCTTTGGAAGAAAGAACTTCCGAACAGGGTCGCGTTCGCGGACCTTTCCATGGAAATTACACGTCGCAAGGCACTCATTGGTTCACTGATTTTTCGGCGGCGTTTGCATAAATTGCTTGGCAAAGATGAACAGAACGTTGGCGTTCTGATCCCGCCTTGCGTACCTTCCGCGCTCACGAATGCCGCTCTGACGCTCGACCGCCGCGCAGCTGTGAACCTGAACTACACGGTAAGCAATGAGATCCTGAACCACTGTATTCATAAAGTGGACATGAAGCACGTGGTCACGAGCAAAAAAGTGATGGCGGACAAAAACTTCGCCAAATTCAAGCCGGAATGTGATTTGATTTACCTCGAAGACATCAAGGCGTCTGTGACCCTTTGGGACAAAATCTGCGCCATCACGCAAGCGCTTGTTCTCCCGCTCTGGCTGGTAGATCGCCAGTTGGGTCTGCACAAAATCAAGCCCTCTGACACACTGACGATCATTTTCACCTCCGGCTCGACGGGGATCCCGAAAGGCGTGGTCCTTTCACACCAAAATATCGCAGGAAATATTTACGCATTCATGGACATTCTGCAGGTCAACTCTCTGCGTGACAGTGCGCTGGGGATCCTGCCGTTCTTCCATTCTTTCGGTTATACGTGCATTTTATGGGGAACGCTCTCAAAGGGATACCAAAGCTGGTTCCATACCTCACCGCTTGACTTCAATATAGTCACGCGGATTTGCAGAAAGTACCCGCCTACCATTCTTGTCGGAACGCCGACTTTCCTGCGTATGTACTCACGCAAGCTGAAGCGCGAGGACCTCGAAAATGTCAAAATCGTTGTTTCCGGCGCGGAACGCTGCCCAAGTGCGTTAATGGATGAGTATGAGGCCAAATTTGGGGTACGTCCCGTCCAGGGTTACGGCGTGACCGAAGCCTCGCCGGTCGTGGGTGTCAATATTCCTGTGGACCGCCAGGTCGAAGATTGGATCCCGAAGCAGAAAGACGCATCGATCGGCCTCCCGCTCTTTGGAACTTCCGTTCAGGTCCGAAACCTTGAAACGGGCAAACCGTGCAAAGCGAACGAGGTGGGGATGCTCTGGATCTCCGGCATCAACGTCATGCAAGGTTACTACGGCGAACCGGAAAAGACCGCAGAAGTCCTCAAGGACGGCTGGTACTGCACTGGTGATTTGGTTTATCAGGACCAGGAAAACTTTATTTTCATCGCAGGACGATTGAGCCGGTTTGCCAAACTGGGCGGTGAAATGGTCCCGCAGGAAGGGATCGAAGACGCTCTGAACAAGATACTCGGGAATCCTCCCGACGCAGAGCCGAGAGTTGCCGTGACTTCCATCCCCGACGAGAAAAAGGGTGAGAGGATCATCGTTCTGCACACAGGATTGAACATGAAACCCTCAGAAATCAACACAAAATTTCTGGAACTGGGTTACCCAGCCCTCTGGATCCCCAACGTGGATGCGTATTACCAGGTAGAATCGATTCCGCTCCTTGGGACCGGAAAACCCGATTTATACGCGATCCACGAGACAGCGTTGAAACTGACCTCCGCGGAAGCCTGAGGAAACGCCTTTTGAGCGCCAAATGCCTTTAAAAAAATCAGGGGAGTTAAACATTTCTGCGTTAAACTCCCCTAAACTCTTTTTGCTGGAATTACTCACTCATCTTTTTCAAAAAGTTCTCGCACTTCTTCGCGAATTCCACGTTTCCTTCTTCCTCAGCCAGTTTCTTCGCGAATTGGAAGTCGGCCATCGCCTTTTCCTGCTCACCGAGATGGTAGAAAGCCTGACCTCGACTGAGAAAAACGTCCGGGGTGTCTGCGCCGAGTTTTTCCGCCTCGGTGAAGTCCGCAATCGCTTTTTCGTATTCCAGCTCTTCCATGAACGCCAACCCGCGGAATCGGTACGCCTCGGGGGTTTTCTCACGGCGCACGACTTCATTGAAGACTTTCAACGCCTCGCCGATTCGATCCATTTCGACCAGAATTGACCCCTGATCGATCAAATAGTCTACATTTTCGGGTTCATTCTCGATTGCGAGTTTAATGTCGGCCAACGCGCCTTTCAAATCACCTAGTGCCCGTTTCGCACTCGCACGGAAGTCATAAACCAATAATTCCGGATCGATTTCGATTGCTTTTTCCAGATACTTGAGCGCTTTTTCGTAATCCTCTTCATAGAGCTTGATCTGGCCGAGCATTCCCCACGCGATCACATTTTCCGGATCCAGCCGAACGGTAGCTTTCAAATCCCTCAGAGCCTCTTCGATCCTGCCGAGGTGGAAAAGCGTCTGGCCCCGGCCGCATAGCGCATCGGGACTTTCCGGGTCGAGGGTCAAGGCCGCATTGAAGTCTTGCAGGGCGTCTTCATAGCGCTCCAGTTCAAGAAGTGTCTTACCGTGACTTTCCACAACCATGATGTTTTTCGGGTCGAGGGCCATGGCTTGGGCGTAATATTTTTCAGTATTTTCAAAATCCTGAATGATTTCATAGGTCATGGCACACATGATGGCGGTTTCAAAGTCCGGCGAAAAACTCAGGCGCTTCTCGAAAATATCGATCGCCTCCTGATACCGGCCCAAAATCTGAAGCGCGACCCCACAATCATAATACGCATCCACAAAATCAGGATTTTTCGCAAGGATCGCCAACAATTCACCCGCCGCCTCTTCCACTAAATCCTGAAGAGCGTGCACGTGAGCGATGAGGTACTGCACCTCAATATTTCCCGGTTCCAGTTCCAACGCCGATCTCAGAGCAATAACAGCTTCGTCGAACAGCTCCAGTTCCATGGCGCTTCGACCAAGCAGATAAAGCGCTTTGAACGATTTAGGCGAGAGAGCCGAGGCATCTTTGAAAACTCCCAATGCTTCTTCTACGTCACCAAGCTCCAGTTTCTTGAGGCCCTGAAGAAGCTGCGGCGCGATCAAAAGATCGGCTTCCGACATTGGGCTGTTCTTGATCGATTCAAAGAAATCTTCCTGATTCGGTTTTTCTTCCTGCATAATTCACCTGACTGAAAGGGAAATACCGTCTTGACGTAAATCCATCGAAATTGTGATGGGTATCAACATTCCCATTTTTCATTCTTTTTTTTATTTTACTTCTTTAATTCTTTCAGGCAAGGGGGCGAGAGAGAAAAAAACCTAAAAATTTTAGCAAAAAATTTCCTTTTTTTTCTTCAAAGTGGTAGAATATTTTTGTTTATTGGGTATAATTAATAAATTGTAACTAATAATATTTTGAGGAGGTTCGCCATGACAACGAAAAATTTTCGCTCGGTGCCCAAATTTTCCCGAATGGTTTTCAGCCTGTTTTCTGCTTTGCTCTTGCTCGCTTTTCCAGCATTGGCACAGCAGATCCACACATCCAGCCCCATGCATAACCTGTCTGATTCATTCAACGAATCCATAGGTTCCAGTTGGGGTCTCTCCGGGAAAAACTGGTTCATTGACGTTGGCGGCGGTCGTACCGGAATGCCTCCCCAATTTGGAAATTTCAGCGAGGGGGGCCTGAAAACCGGTTTCCAGTTCCAGAAAGGCGGAACGTCCGGGTATTTTAACGGTTGGGCGCATCAGAACGCAAGCCGTTCCAACTCGACACAAATTCCATCTGTCACATTTATGAATGGCCAGGGCGGGTACTTCCAGGACGTCACGGAAACTCCGTTCGTGGTCAGCGTCCTGCCGGTCGTGGGAGCGTTCAACACGTTTCCAACCCCCATGCCGAACGACCCCACTACAACGCTCAGCAATTCTGTGCTGGATCAGAGAATCGAACATCTGAATCAGCAAAAAGCCAAACCACGCGCAATCCGCGAGCATCCGAATGCTCCGGCTCTGAAACAGGTGGATGACGTTCCCAGACACACGCCGAAAAAAACCGCTTCCGGCAAACGACCGAAGGAACAGACACAAACGCACGTTTCCCGAAGTCAGGATTCGCATACAGCGGACTCGCCAGCTTTGAGTGTTTCCGAAATGAAACGCAGGAACCGCGCCAGAAAGCAGGATGAGTGAGCTCGCTGTTACCCATTAACATTAAAATAAAAGAATCATTTTTTTGAAAAGGAGACCACGATGAATAAACCGTTTTTCTTTATTCTCCTCACATTGGTTTTTCTCCCTGTTTCCAGTCTTCCGGGAGCGGAACCCGTTCCGGTACAAATTCCAGAAGAGGAACTTACACCTGATGTCATTGAAGCCCCCGCGCCAAATCCAAAGAAAACATCCGAAAAAGCATTTTCCATTTTAAAAAACGAGCCGACGAAATGGGAAGAAGCGGAAACGGCCTCCGATCAGTTCCCGGTAGTGGAAGAGATTCCTACCCCGGAACCGCAGACCATCATCGACGATGTTCCCGCCATGGATTCCGGAGCCCAGTCAGTTCGTACGTCTTCTGGCCTGATTCCTTTCAATCCCTCTGGATCGACGCAGGAAACAGGGGACTATGAAGCCGGTTATGCCGTGACAGACCCTGCAAATTTCCTCATTTCCATTTTCCAGAAGCATCAGTTCCCTTACGCTTTCATTCGGGCAGAAGCTCTCCTTGAAAACACGCAGAGCCAACCATTAAATAATCAGTTCGTTCAGATGCAGATCCCTGTGGTGATTTCGTTCGATACGGAATCGTTTATGGCATTTCAGGCCGAGCTGGAAGCCGCTCTGGAAATCATTTCCTTGTCCTTTCAAAATGAAGTCGGCCAGCAGCGTCCTCTTCAGGGAAGGAAAATGATTCGGGAAGGAGTCACTCTGAATGTTCCCGACGGGACGGGCAATTATAAATCCTACAAACTTCCCAAGGAGTGCAGAGAAATCCTGGCTCAATACGCGGCTTTGGTCCCGGTCGGGAAAATGACTTTTTACGACGAAAAAGAAAATGCCTTGCAAAACCTGTATTTCCCATTTTTGTACCGCGACATCGTGAAGGCGTTCCCGATCAATCTCCTGGAAGTTTATCAGGGTGAACACCAGACGATCAGGATTCTGGAACATCAGAACGACCCGTTCATGGAATTCGTTCAGAATGAGGGAAAATCGTTCGTGATTCCGAAACATTTCCCGGTTATTCTGGCCTATTCCGCTTCAGCCGAGTTCCTCGAGAAGCTGGCCAATGAGTACTATCTGGAGCCGGTTTTCCGCAGGCCTGATCCTTTACCGCAGATTCCCCTGATGCTCGAAATGGAACTTCCGACAATTCAGTTCCAGAACATTCGCTTTATTAATTGTAAAATCATGACGGACCGTCCCGGCGAAGCTGTCGCGAAACCGGGCGACAATTTCATTATTCAGGAGAACTCTCAGGAAAGTGTTTTGACGGAATCGGAAGTAATACCAGACAGTCCTGCGGAAAAAACCACCCGGAAAGAAGCAGAGCCAGTCATCCCACTGGAACCGGCAGATGAAGAAATGCCGTTTATTCTGGAAGAAATTCCCGCGTCAGAAACCAATTAATGAAAAAAACCTTAATATGAAAAACGTTTTTGAGAGAGGATCCTCCCTGAACCCTCCTCAAAAACGTTTTTTTGTTTTGTTTCGTTTTACTTTTCTAACGAATCACGACTACAGCGTATTTTTTCTTCCCCAGACGCAGCACGATCACGCTTTCACTGGCCAAATGCTCGGTCGTGAGTCTCAACCCAAAGTCCGTCACGCGTTTATTATTCACATAAAGCCCGCCCTGCTCCAGTGCGCGGCGAACATCCGACCGGGTTTTCGCGACGCCAGCCTTCACAAGCGCCTCGTTCGCTGCGATTCCGGCTTCCAGCTCCGCCCGGGTGTACTCCACGGAAGGAACGTCCCGGAAAATCGCCCGAAGCTGCTCGTCTTTCAAATCGTGAATTTCTGCGCCGAAGAAAATCTCCGTCGCCTTCTGAGCCGCCTCAAGCCCCGCCTGACCGTGCACGATCTTCGTGATCTCCTCCGCGGCACGGCGCTGGCCGAAACGTTTTTCCGGCTCGGCGGTATGCTCGGCCACGATCGCTTCCACCTCGTCCCGGGTCAGGTCGGTCATGAGGCTCAAGAGTTTCACGACTTCGGAGTCCTCGACGTTCATCCAGTACTGGTAGAACTGGTACGGCGAGCATTTTTCCGCGTCGAGCCACAACGCGCCGGACTCAGTTTTGCCCATTTTCGTTCCGTCTGACTTCGTGAGCAGCGGCGCGGTGATCCCGTAAAGCTGGACCCCTTCCATACGGCGGGCCAGGTCGATCCCGGTCGTAATATTACCCCACTGATCGCTTCCGCCGACCTGCAATTCGCAGCCGAATTCGCGGTACAAATGCACGAAGTCGTACGACTGGAGCAGCATGTAGCTGAATTCCGTGTAGCTCAGCCCGTTCTCGCGTTCGAGACGGGATTTCACGGAGTCTTTCGAGAGCATCACATTCACGGGGAAGCACTTCCCGACATCGCGCAGGAACTCGATGAACGTTTTG